>JANPJT010000166.1:0-21383 GCA_031425635.1 Pseudomonadota bacterium | reverse complement strand
GCCAAACGGACGCCTATGAGCGCGGAGAAGAAGTCGATTTGGGTTTTGAAGTCGCCGGTGGCGGCAGGTTCCGTATCAATGTCTGCCAGCAGCGCGGGCGGCCTCGCCTCGTTTGTCGGTACATACCCGATACGATCCGCACCATCGAAGAACTGGGTCTGCCCGCCGTGGTCTCCACGCTTCTCACCACGAAGCGGGGCCTGCTGCTCGTCACGGGTGCCACGGGGAGCGGAAAGTCGACAACGCTTGCTGCGATGATCGACCACATTGCTCGCACTCGTTCTTGCCACATCATCACTATCGAAGATCCTATCGAGTTCACTTTCAAAGATCGAAAAAGCATTGTGACCCAGCGAGAAGTGGGAATGGACACTGTGGATTTTTCTAGGGCACTGAAGTACGCCCTGCGCCAGGATCCTGACGTCATCTTGGTTGGTGAAATGCGAGACGCGGAGACTATCCACATGGCGCTGGCGGCTGCAGAGACCGGCCACTTGGTGGTGAGCACGCTGCACACGAATGACGCAACGGAAACGATCAACCGCATCCTTGCGTCGGTGGACGGCGACACGCAGTCCGCAGTCCGGCTTCAGCTCGCGTCGGTGCTGGTGGGAGTGATCTCTCAACGCCTTATTTCTAAAACAGACAAAAAAAGTAGAGTCGCTGCGGTGGAAATCCTGATCAACAACGCTCGAGTGCGAGATCTGATTTTAGACCCCGAACGGACTGCCGATATTCGGCGGGTTCTTGAGGAAAGCACGGACATGGGGATGCGTTCTTTCGATCAAAGCTTGATAGAACTCGTCAAAAGCAAGCAAATCACCGAAGCCGAAGCGCTCGCTCAGTGCACGAACCCGAGAGACTTCGAGCTGCGCCTCAAAGGGGTCGTCTCGAGTGATTGGTCCAACCGAGGTGGCGGACCGGGGGCGGCGCCCCCTTCCGACCTTTCGGATCAGGTCATTGAAATTGAGGGTTTCACAACCCCCAGCGCAAAGAAAAAGCGCTAGCCTGCGACGCTTTTCTTGTGCAGCGTGGAACCGTCGTCCACGACGTACCGGGGCAGTAAATAGCCGGGGAGTACTTTCATGAGCTCGCGGTAAATCTGGGAGCCCTCCTCCAGCGATAAATCGAAATGCGCTGTCCCCTGGGCTTTGTCCGGGTGGTGCAAGTAATACGGCAGAACTCCCGCTTCAAAAAGTTTCTCGGAAAGCACTTTCAGGGTTTCAACCGAGTCGTTCACTCCCCGGAGCAGCACCGACTGGTTCAGCAAAGTGTGCCCTTCCCTTTTAAGCGTTTCGAGCGCTTTTTGGGCGAGCGCTGTCAGCTCCTTGGGGTGGTTGAAATGGTTTACGACGACGGTCGGTTTGCCAGAGTTCCTTAGAATCTTAGCGAAAGCTTCGTCCACTCTCATCGGGAGCGTTGCCGGGACGCGCGTGTGGAAGCGGACTCTTTGGACGAACGCGAGAGGCCTTAAGGCTTCGAGCGCATGGCCCAGAGTGGCTTCATTTGCCAGAAACGGGTCGCCCCCTGAAAAAATGACTTCCTCAATCTGAGGGGTGTTCTTGATATAGGAAAGCGCCGCTTCGACGCTCCCTTCAAAAAAGTCGGGGCGATTTTCTCCCAAAAGCGATTTCCTAAAGCAATAGCGGCAGTTCATCGAGCAATTCGGCGTTAAGTGCACTAGCAAGCGGTTTGCATAACGGTGGGTAATCCGGCTCGCTGGGCGGTTGGCCAAATCGTTGAGCGGATCCGATTCGCCGCCCGCTTCGTTCTCTGCCAGTGAGGGGATGGCCTGTCGGGCGATGGGGCACTGGGAGTCCGTCCGATTGATGAGGCTTAAATAGTAAGGCGTGATCACCAAGGGGAACCGCTTTACTAGCGCCCGGTACGATTCGAGATGCTCCGGACGGATAAAGCCTAAGCGCAGGAGGTCTTCAGCAGTCCGCACCGCGTTTTTTAGTTGGGCCTGCCAGTGGAGCGGGTCGGAGGAGGCGACTTCAAGCATAGGGGCCCTCCTTACCTTAAAATTGAGGATCTGAGAAGGCTAGGGTAGGGTGAGAGTGGGTTTATTTAAGGGGGGTTGATGTCACTGCAAACGGGAAACATTCGAGATCTCGGGTCAAAAACCGATCGGCAGCCTTACGCGTACAAATTTAGCGGCGACTTTGTTGAGCCGGATTGGCGGCGGCTTCCCGGTTATAAAAACGTGACTGCGGAAGAGTGGCGGAGCGCCCTCTGGCAAAAGCGCGCTTTTGTAAAAAACGTGCAGCAGCTGAAGGCGGTATTTGGGGATTTTCTCTCCGACGCTTTCGCCATGGACATTCTCAAAGATCAAGCCGAACGAAGCACCATGTCCATGCTGATCCCGCCCCAAATGCTCAACACCATGAATGAAAAAGATCTGAAGAACGATCCGGTTCGCAGGTACATGGTGCCTGCGTTTTCGGATAGGGACCTTCGTTGGCCAAGCCACCCGAAGGCCGGCCGCGACAGCCTTCATGAAGCGGAAATGTGGGTGGTGGAGGGGCTGACTCACCGCTACCCGACGAAAGTTCTCGCGGAGCTGCTTTCCACTTGCCCGCAGTATTGCGGCCATTGCACTCGGATGGATCTCGTAGGCCAGAGCGTGCCGCAAATCCAGAAACGCAAGTTTGAAACGGGCCAAGTCGACCGGCATGCGCTCATTGTAGAGTATTTGAAAAAAACGCCTTCCGTCCGGGACGTCGTGGTTTCGGGCGGCGACATTGCAAACCTGCCGCCCCAAGTCTTGGAAAAATTTATCATGGCGGTTCTCGATGTGGAGAACATCCGGGACATTCGCCTGGCCAGTAAAGGGCTGATGGGCGTGCCCCAGCACTTCCTGCAAGACGACGTATTAAAAGCGCTCGATCGCATGGCAAAGAAAGCCGTCGAGCGCGGGGTGAACTTAGCCCTGCACACGCACGTCAACCACGCGAACTCCGTGACGCCGCTCGTGGCCGAAGCCGCGAGAAAACTGCTCAGCATGGGGTTTAGAGATGTTCGTAACCAGGGCGTGCTGCTGCGCGGAGTGAATGACTCTGAAAAAGCGCTCCTCGATCTGTGCTTTAAACTCCAGGACCATGGAGGGATCACGCCCTACTATTTTTACATGTGCGATATGATCCCGAACGCCGAGCATTGGCGCACGAGCCTCGCAACTACTCAAACCCTCCAGCACAACATCATGGGTTATTTGCCTGGGTTTGCGACGCCGCGGATCGTTTGCGATGTTCCTTTTGTCGGGAAGCGGTGGGTCCACCAAACGCACTCGTACGACAAAGTAAAAGGCATTTCGTATTGGACGAAAAACTACCTAACAAGCATTGAGTTGGACGATCCGGATAGACTCCACCAGCTTTACGAGTATTACGATCCCATTGACACTCTGCCACCCGAAGGCCAAGCCTTCTGGAGCCAAACTGCAGTTTGAACCAATTGCCTTCGCGGGAACGGGGTTCTCGCGAAGGCGCAAAACGGAGCGCACCGAACGGGAGTTTGCTTCTGACTAAACCCGCAGGTTACCGGTCGCCAAAGTGGATCCCGCGCTCTCGCGCTGTCCGCAAGAACTGCGATGCGGGGTCGATGTAACGGTTCTTCCCAGCGCCAGTTTCTAGCGGAACCAGCTCAACGTTGTCGTTTCGGTAAGCGACCATTGTGTCGAATGAACCGTCCACGACCGCTTTCACAGCTGCCGCACCAAAGCGGCTCGCTAAGATTCGATCGAAGCCTTCGGGGGCTCCTCCGCGGAGGAGGTGGCCTAGCGTGATCGCCCGGGCTTCTCTGCCCGTGATCCGTTCGAGTTCCATTGCTACTTGGTTTCCCACGCCGCCGAGCCGGATTTTTTCCGGTGAGTCTTCAATAATGCGAGAAACGGTAACGTCGCCGCCCATGGGTTTGGCGCCTTCGGCGACCACCACGATGGAGTAGCGTTTGTGAGTGTGGTGAAGGTCGTTTAAGTAGGTAGCAACCTTAGGGAGTTCGTAAGGGATTTCAGGGATGAGGATGGCGTCCGCATCGCCTCCCAAGCCAGCAAAGAGCGCTATCCACCCTGCGTTGCGGCCCATGACCTCGACCACTAGAACGCGGTGGTGAGACTCCGCCGTCGTGTGGAGTTTATCAATGGCGTCCACGGCAGTCGTTACCGCCGTGTGGAACCCAATGGTCATTTCAGTGCCGTTAAGGTCGTTATCAATTGTCTTAGGGATACCGACGACGTTCAGGCCCTTTTGCGCCATCCCGTGGGCAATCGCCTGAGTGCCGTCTCCGCCGACGACGATCATGGCGTCCACTCGCTCTTTGCTCAAGTGTTCCATGACTTCTTCTGAGCGATCTTCGTAGATCCTCTTTCCGCCCTTGTTAACCGGAACGCTAAAAGGGGTATCCACATTCGAAGAACCGAGCATGGTGCCGCCGCGGGCGAAAATACCGGTGGTGGCCATCAGGTCCAAAGGAACAAATTTGTTCTCCAGGAGACCTTTGAAACCGTCGGGGATCCCTACCACTTGAATGCCGTACTCCAAGGTGCAGACTTGCACTACGGAGCGGATGGCCGAGTTAAGGCCGGGGCAATCGCCCCCGCCAGTTAAAAGCGCTATTTTTTTTATCTTGCTGTTTGTCATCTGAATTTAATTGCAAAAGCCCGCATGGTTTTTAAAAATCCTTCTCTTTCGAAATGGATATCGACAATGGCGTCCGCCCTGAGCTCTCTACCGCCCTCTACTAAGCGTTCTAAAGCGCCGTCGTAGGTCCAACTCCGGCTGTTTACTTGCCCCAAATAGTCGAACTCTTTATCCAGGGTACGGCTTGTCCAAATGATGGTGGGGTCTTTCGATTCCCCGATATTGGCTACATAGCCAGTGCGGGGGGATTCGATAACTTCCGTCTGGGAGCAGGCGGCTAGAGTTAGAACAAGCGCCATCGAAGAGATGCCGCGGAAAAACGTCATGGCAGGTTTTGTATCGGATAAGCGGCAAGGACACAAGTCGGATGTCGAAAACTTGGAAGCAGGGTAGACTGGCACTCATGAAGCTAGCTATGAACGACGAACAAGAGTCGCCACTCCAGCATCTACGAATCCTCGATTTAACCCAAAGGCACTCGGGAGGCTACCTCACCCGATTGCTTGCCCAGTACGGGGCCGAAGTCATCAAAGTCGAGGCCCTCCCCGGCGGAGACCCACTCCGGCAGGGCCCGGAGGCTGATTGGCTAAACCAGGGAAAAAAATCGGTGGCCATCGATTTAAAAAGCCCCGAAGGGCAAGATCTCATTCGGTCGATTGCCGTTGAAGTCGATGTTTTGATCGAGAACTCCCGCGAAGGCGTCATGGAAAGTTGGGGGCTCGGTTATGAACGCCTCTCAAGCGAAAACCCAGAGCTGCTCTATGTTTCACTCAGGGCGTTTGCAGGAAAGAATGCGTCAAAGGCGGGGCTCGACTTAAATGCCGTGGCGGCTTCGGGCGTTGGAGAATGGTTTTTAGAACGGGGCCCCCACTACGCTGCCCCGTGGGGCGATTTGGTGGCAGGTGCTTTGGTGCCCGCGTTAAAAATCCTCATGCACCTATCGAACCCCGATCGTCGCGGGATGAAGCTCATGTCTTCCATGGATGAAAGCGTGCGGTCGGTCTTTCTCTTACGTGCCTTCGAATCCTTTCAAGATCCCCCACGCCCGCAGCCGGGCACGCTGCCGCATTCTCGGTACTACCGCTGTTCTGAAGGAAACTGGATTTCGGTGAATGCTTCCAGCCAAAAGCATTGGCAGCGTTTCTGCGAAGCGGTGGGGCAGCCCGGGTGGAGAAACCGCAAGGACGATATCCATTTGACCGGTGAACTAGAGCGATTTTTTGAACAAAACCCTAGCAACTACTGGGAAGCGCTCATGGCCAACCACGATGCTTGCGTGTTCCGAGTGGTCCCGTTGTCCGAGTCTTTACTCGAACCCAATGCGAAAGCCGCTTTCTTAGCGGACCCCTTTGGCTGGGCAGGCTTTGCCCCTTCGGCTGGACTTGGCGCCCCGCCTTCGTTGGGGCGCGACACGTCCGCAGTCCTCGCCGCTTTCGGCGTCACGGGGAGTGCTTTGCAAGCGCTTTACGATCGGAAGGTTCTTTTTCAAGCGGAAGCGTGAGCTCTGCACCAAAACGGGCCCGGGGGCGGCGGCGCGGATTCCGTCTACGAAATCTATTGAATGGAGAAGCTAGCCCGCCAGGTCGTAAGCTCTTTTCACCGCTGGGCGCGCGCCTACATTGCCGAACCAGGCCTGGAGATCCGGAAAGTCCGATAGATCCTGCTTCTGCATTTTGTGGTTCACAATCCAGGGGTAGATTGCGATGTCGGCAATGGAGAAGGTTTCTCCAACCCATTCTCGGTTTTGCAGGTGTTTGTTCAATACTCCGTACAGGCGCGCAGTTTCTTTGGTGTAGCGTTCGATAGCATAGGGGACTTTCTCGGGTGCGTATTGGTTGAAATGGTGGTTCTGACCCGCCATTGGGCCTAGACCAGCCATTTGCCAAAACAGCCACTGCGATACTTCGGTCTTTCCACGTAAAGAAGGGGGAACAAACTTCCCCGTTTTTTCGGCCAAATACCAAAGGATGGCGCCCGATTCAAATACCGCCAAAGGACCTGCCCCGTCCGCTGGCTCCGAGTCCACTATGGCCGGCATTTTATTGTTCGGAGAAATCCTAAGAAAGTCCGGAGCAAACTGCTCGTTTTTCGAAATGTTCACTCGGTGCAGCTTGTAGGGCAAGCCTGCCTCTTCGAGAAAAAAGGTGATTTTGTGTCCGTTGGGCGTGGGCCAGTAGTAGAGATCGATCATGGGACCAAGCTTAGAATACCTCAAGCCTTCGGTAAACCCTTGAGGGTGTATTTCATTCCTACTACTTTATCACGGATAGTGGCTACGATGGTTTTGCCCACTCCCCTTAGCATGCCGAGGGAAGTGGGCAACCTTACTTTAATATTTCATGGCGGCTAAACCTTGCCGATTTAGTGTTCGTCTCTGCGCGTGATCACGGTATCGATCACGTGAACGATCCCTGCGCAGCTAGCGTAGTCCACGCCGACGATGGTTGCGCTCCCATCTCTAAAAGCCCCTCGGAAGCCGGAGCTGGCAGAGCCCCAGTTCAACTCCGTTCTAGCAATGAGGTTGGTCCCGCCGACTCGCAGGGACGCGCCGCCGAAGAAAAAATCCCCTTTGTTCAAGGACTGTGGGAACCCTGCTTTTAAATAGTCCTGCTCGGTTAGGTTCGAAGCGATTCGAGGGAGGGCGAGCTCGAACGCGTTCAAGAATTGTACGTAGTTGATTCGGCCCGCAACGGCGTGGTCCGAAAGAACCCGCTCTCTTAAGCTTGCGCTTTTAGTAACCGCTTCCGTCACTGCTGTTGGGAGTTTACCAAACGCTGCATTCGTTGGGAGGAAGATGGTGAGAGGGTTGGGCGACTTCGTTCTGTCGCTAAAAATTTGTTCCAGTTTTGTTCCTTTCGCCAAGCTAAACACCGTGGTCAGTTGTTGTTTGTAGGTGGTGGCTGCCTCTAGGACCGGCTGGCATTCGTTTGCGTGGGATGAGCTGGCGCTAAGCGCCGCGATCAAACCGAGTAGCGTGAGTGTTCTCATTTTAGTTACCCCAAGTTTTGCGGGGAAACCCCGCGCAGGAAGAGTGTCTTTCATGGTTATCAAATGAGTCAAAATAAATTATTAAAAGTAATAATTATAAGGAACGCGCTGCAACACACGGGACCTGCCACCGGCTTTGAGCCCTAACTCTTTTCCTCAGAAACACACCATTGGGCTTTGCTTGTTGCTGGTGGTGGGCACTTGATGGCCGTACGGAGTTTCGCCATCTATCCCCTAAGGAGCGTATTCAATGGCTTTCTCGGGCGTGGCTAGGTTTCTGTCGAAAGCAATGAAAGGGTAATGCTCAGTCGGACGGGCGGAAAATGGGACCGTTCTCGCATCAGAAAAGTATTCAAAAGATGGGCCCCCAAAGTTTGAGCTACGACCTTGGAATTACGTGTAGATCCAGCTATCGGCAATTGCCCGGCGCGAGCCAGCATAGTACGCAAGATCCTTTAACCTGCGTCTTGTCTGGTAATTGAGCTTTAAGGATTGCAAACTATCCTGAGTTTGCGTTGTGGGAAATAGTGCGTGAGTTTGGTTTGTTACAAACTTTTCATCGCCGACAGTTTTAGGAGTGACATAGGCTAGGATATCCCCCGAAAGCTTACCGACCCCGCTCGAAATTCGACAAAGCAAAAAAACTCGGCATAAAAATTATCAACGAATCCCAGCTCTGCAAACGCACCCAACTATGGTCCCCACAGGTACCTCCAAAGTTGGGCACCTTTGGCGGATAAAAGCCGCGCTGCTGCTCGACAACTAGACGGGGTTGCCCAGAGTCGCGTCCGTCCACGAGCGGCGTTTGCAGCGCCGATTCGGCGGTAGTGGCGTGGATAACCCTGTACGTAGCATCCAGAATGGCCGCTCGTCAGAGGCTAGCCCGAAGCTTGTGGTAAATTGTGCGGCCAGCCCCTTGATTCTTTCAAGATAGGCGGGAGCAAGATTTGGAATCCGATTTTGAGCCGCCAGATAGGTCATCAGCGGGGCGATGCTCATGGGTTGTACGCCGTAGCGTTCGGCATTAAGTGCCACCCAGATGCGAAGCGCCAACCTGCCCGCGTCAACTTCGCTAACCCGACTCGGTTCACTTATCGTGATCAGAACCAGTCCGGCAGATGACCGCATTAGCTGACGGCACAAACGTTCCATCATTCTTGTGGCACCGAGCGCATTGGCGATCCGTTGGGCTCCCCAGTGACGCATTAGGCGCATGGCAACGAGTTCAAGGCCTCGTATGCCGAGTGTGGGCCAGGGCATGCCGTCGTTGGTCGCTTGGATCTGCGTCTGCGATAACCGAAGCCATCGCATGAGGTCGCGGTGTCCCTCGCGGTGCTCCCAAATCAACCTGTCGAGCCAGCAAATGGACGCTGCTAGGTCATCGTCCTTCGGCGGGATGATGCGCACGCCAACGCCTGGGAATGCGCTTGCCATCGCTGCGATCCGACGAAAGAGGGGAGCGTCAAGGTGCCCGCCTTGGAACGGGCGACGGTCAGTGTGGCGCTCCGAAAGGTGAAGGGCCAACGGATCGGCCTTTGCACCTGGCACCAATGTGAAGCGAGCCACTGGCGTCAAGCCTCGGTCCGCGCCAGTGATGGATCCAAGAAGGGCATAATTCAGATGGTAGCCCAGCCCAGAAGCGGCAATGGCTGCGCTTTCGAGAGTGCAGCCTAGAGTAATATACGAGCCGAGTGCATCGGCATTGAGCAAGTGAGCGGCCCTATCGCCGTCGTGGTGGATCACCACTCCTTCGGCGGTATTCTCAAACAAAAACGGCTGACAGTTGTCGCCGCTCGGGGCCGTCAAGGCAGCCTCTACCACTAGGCGGAAGTCGCTTTCGGAGAGCCGACCAACGTTCACACGCTCTGCTTCAGTAGCCGGTAACGATCGATGCACCATTTGGCAGTTGTCTTTGGAGGGCTCTCTCAGAGCGTCGGTGAGTGTCTTGAGCACGGTCTGACGAGAGGGCATCAGGCAGCATCCTTGAGTGCTTTGAGGTAGTAACGCTTGAGAAACCATCGTTTTAGAATCAAGACAGGGTTGCGGCTCCCGAAAAGCAGCGTGCCTTGTTTAAAAAGCCCCCGGTAGGTATCAAATTGGGTATAGCGGGGAACCGTTCGAACTGCGCCCCTGTTAAGCAAGATCTTCACCGCTTCTCCCCCAGCCATTGCGGCACAAAGGGACACGCCAATAGAAACCGAAGGCCCTCGCTCCCTCGCGAAGTCGATGCTCGCCGCGTTGACATACGTGCGGTGGGTCGCCTTCGGGGCTAAGCCAAGGGCGAATTTAAGCGCCCGGATCTGCTTTGCCTCACCCGGCACAAAGCCGAAGTAATCCCCATAAGACATGCTGGCTTTGGTGAAGATCAGAAGCGCCGCTGACATACCCAACGGCGCCGCAGTCACCAAAGGCACGCCCCTTTGTTGGGCCTTGGGGAATAGAATGTCTCTTGCCTCAAAAGCGAAAAAGTCCAAACTATCGACCACCAAATCCACTCCCTTGAGGAATTCCTCGGCGTTTGACTCCGTTAGCCCTTGTCGGAAGACCCGGACGGATGCGCTGGGGTTGATCTCCAAAATTTCTTGCCGAATCACTTCCACCTTATCCCTACCAATCGTCGAAACTCTGGCTCCAAATTGTCGGTTAAAGTTTTCAATCTCAAACGAATCAAAATCAGCGATGGAAAAACGGCCGATGCCCATCCGCGCCAGCACGAGAGCGTGGAGGGAGCCCACTCCGCCGCAACCGGGAATGGCCACATGTTTAGAGCGAAGAATGAGTTGCTCGGCTTCGGAGAAAACGCCGATGTTGCGGCAAAAAGCGGCTTCGTAACTGAACTCGGTCATGCTGCTTTTCTCCAATCTCCGCCTAATTCGGAAAAAAGAGTTGTCTTTTGGTTGAAGAAGTAATCGATCGTTTCAGGGCTTAATATCCAAGGACTAATAAGATCAGGGATTTGGGTTTTGAAAAAGAAACGATAGACGTCTTTCTCAATTGGCATCCCGGCATAAGCCAGGGCCATTTCCGACTCCCAAGTTCGAAGATCCCGGTACAAGCCAATAGCGGGAGCGCCATTCACGTAATCATAGCGAGCGTTCGAAGCAGCTAGCCGCTTAAAACACAGGATCGACTCATACAATTCTGCATGCTTAGGATTCACCGCCACGACCCAAACGTCATTCCGGAGCCTGTCTTGGGTATAGTGAACTAGGTATCTAAAGAGAGAAAAAAGAACAGCGGAATTTCTGGAGCCTTGGAACTCCCTATGAACCGCAAGCCCCGACGGCTCCGCAATCGACAGATTCTTCTTCCGAAAAGGGGAGATATCGAAAATCTTATCGGCCGGCACGCCAAAGCGGCTATCGCCAATGACCGACATGGTACCGACCACCACGCCGTCCCAAAGGGCAATTATAGTCTGGGTGGTCGGCAGGGCGTGGTAACGGGATAGCCGAATGCCCGACGGGACCGGCGTCATATACCCTTCGCTCACATAGGTATCGTGGAGCAGTTTCAAAGCGGATTCTAGCTCGCTACGAGACTGCACCAGCTTCACCGTTAATTCGGGAGGCGGTCGAAGGTTGGCTCTGAGAAGCGCGCGGAGGCACGGGTCTCGGTATCGCTGTGGAAGTGCCGACACAAGGTTCCGGATCGACCGTCGTGATATTCGAGCTAGCCTAGCTTGGAAGCCGATTTTACGCGGCATAGGGGATTTCCTTTGAAGGCCAAACTTCGCCGGCCATCCACTGGTAGCAATCTTGGAGCATGCTTTCCAAGTCTCTCGACTCATAATCGAGGTGTTCTTTGGATTTGCGTTTCTCGCAGAAACTGATGTCGGGCGCGTCCTGAAGCAGGTTAACCAGCTCGGGAGTAAGCAAAGGCCGCTTTTTTGTCAGCAAGGAAACCGCCGAAAGAAAGTGGGCTGCTACCTCCAGAAAAAGCGGAGAAGCCACTTTCCGCGGTGGAGCAGAGCCCGCCAACTTCGCAATCCGCTCGTAAAGCTCGAGCCACGAGGTGTAGGTGCCTCCGAGCATGTAGCTTTCACCTGTTCTGCCCTGGTAGTAGGCCTGGACATGCGCACGGGCTACATCCCCCGCATGACAAAAGGAGATCCGACCAGGCAGGGCGAAGGTGGCACGACCCGCCTTAGACTGCTCAAAAATAGACGAGTAATTATTGTAGTCATAGCGTCCAATAACAATAATTGGGTGCAACGTGACAACGTCGAGCCCTTGTTGCATCGCTTTATAGAGTTCGAGTTCCGCTAATCGCTTGGTCCTCACATAATGGTTTGAGATTTTTAAAGAGAGAATTTCATCGGCTCCTTGGTAATTTGCCGTCGCACCAGTGGAGGTAAAAATGAATCTTCTAACCCCTTTATCCAAAGCCGATTGAGCCAAGTTTCGAGTGGCCAAAACGTTGTCTTTCCATTGGGCGGCTTTTTCCAGCGACCAGTGGGAGACATTGGCCGCAACGTGGAAGATTGCGTCGAGCGGTTCCTGGATGGCGCTGTCGGTGGAGAGACGGTCATGGAGATCCACCTCACGAAAGCTAACCGAACACCCTTTGAGTCGTCCTAAATCGGACGATCCTCTGTGCAGCACCACCACGCGCCAACCCTCTGCGAGCAGTTGGTCGATTAGGTTTCTCCCCACGCAGCCGGTGGCCCCCGTGACGTAACAGGATTTCATTTTCCGTTCCCCAACACGTCTTCCAAGCGCAGATCCATTCGTGCGAGGGCTTGGTTGACCTCTTTTCTTAACAACCCGTTGTTTGCACAAAATTCCAAAATCTCAAAAAGGTAGAGCCACGGTTTTCGATTGGCTTTTTGTTCACGGATGAGCTGAGCAAATTCCGGTTCAAAACTGCAATAACCTCTCTTTAAGATATCCAATGCTGCCATGGTTAAGACGAGTGTGTTGTTGCTGGCGATGGGGTGGGAATTGCCAAACGGAACTAGCTTGTGAGCTTTTACAAATTCCCGGATTTCCTGCTCGCCGACCCTCCAAGCCGCCAAGGGAAAAACCATTCGGGGCGCGGTTTCTTGGGTGATTTGGAAATCGAGTGAGCCTGTGAGGCGCTGAACCTGCACCCAGGTGAGACCGGATAAAACTAAGGGTATAGACATCTCCTGAGCAATCGCCTGGCCTATTTGGAAAATAAGCTGCCCGTCGGCGAAATCCACCACTTCACTGGCCCCTCGGCCGTTTAGATTTAGAAAAGCACCTCGGAAAGCACTAGCAAATTCTGGGATTTTTGAATTGCAGACAAAAAGGTCGGCGCCATATTTATTGGCTACGAAAGCTGCATTCGATTGGGCCACAGGGCTGGAAAAACCATTCTCCACATAAACGCAAAGAAGCTTCAGCGCTGGGTATTCCCTGCGCAGTCGATGAAGGATATAGGCGCTATCTTTACCTCCGCTTAGCAGGAGAACGGCATGGTAGGGCCGCGGTTGAATGAAGCCTAGCACCGTGGAACGAAATCTACTCTGCGTTTCAGAAGAGGGCTGCTCTTCCGCGTTGGGAATCACGAGCCCCATTGAGACGGGAGGCGCGGCGCAGGCCTGGCACAAACCTCCAGTTAAGGGCCCATGCTTCTCCGACAAAATGCATTGAGAGCAGCGTTTGGACACGCCGGTTAGCTTTCGCAGGAAGGGCCATGCCAGCCGGGAGCAGGCTTCCAAAAATATCGGGCTCATAGCGATTGCTCTGCGGTTTCTAAAAGTGAAGTGATTTTTTTAAAGAATTTTGCCGCGGGGGCGCCAGCCATCACCGTCCGATTCCAACTCAGAGTGAGTGCAAACGTTTTGCGCGCCACAATTTGGCCATCCACCACGACAGGTCTCCATTTTACCTGGCCAAAAGAAACGCCTAGGGGGTGGGTCCAGCAGCCAATGACTTCGTCCACGCCGTACTTCGCGGGGGAACTTACCATGCAAGCACCCCCGCGAAACTGCGTCCAAAAAAACGGAAAACTAGAATGTATTCTCATGACGAATCTAAAGATCCAGGAAGGAGACCACCGGATCCCATGGTAAAAAGCCCGCCATGCTGTGCTCGTGTCAAAATTCTGCGTTCCAAATTTCTGAAGCAGCGCATTGATCTGCTCAAGGCTCAAGCTGTTGGCATTTCGAATCACTTCGCAGTGAGCGAGCATTGGCGCATTTGGAACCTCCTTCTCGATTGCGACGGCGATATCGATCTGATCGAACCGAACCAGCCGTCTCCCCAGTGGAAGTGGGAAGGGGCGGCGATTAGCAACCGGGAAATCCTTCAACGCCAGAGCGATCGCCTTCACAACGAAGCTAGTGTAGGACGGCTTACCAAGCCCTTTGCTCTCGAAGTTCTCTCTCGCTTTCTCTAGTGAGCTCAGGTCTACCTCTGATACAAAAGACAAGGATTCACCGTGGCGCATTTCTGAGCGGACGATCTGCCTTATGGCGATGAAAAAAGGATTGTACTTTTCGATTTTATAACCAGGCATAGTATCCTCGTTTCTTTAAGCAGCGATTTGTTGGGGATGCCCGAATTGGGATGCTAAAATCTCGGAAAAGAGTCGTCGCGTGGGAAAAGAGTTTATCTCGGTTTGGAGAGACTTCACCTTCTGGTGGAGGGCCGTATCTTCCAAGCACATTTCAATCAGGCGTTTTATTTTTTTACTAGATAGACCGGCCGTCTCGCAAACCTGGGCCACGCCAGCCCCAGTTAGGTAATGCATGCTAAGATACTGGTCCAAATTACTCGGAAGGCCGAAGACAGGAGAGCCCGCTGCAAGGGCTTCATAGGCAAAGCTGCTGCCCCCATTGCAGATAGTTATCCCACTTCGAGCTGCCACTCTTTCGATTGGCAAGAAATCGGCATAGTAGGTGTTTGGATGAGGGGTTAACTTTCCCTTGCCCAGCGTAGTCACGATAGTGGGGACACGCATTCCACTGAGCGTCGTCAGGATGGTTTCCAGCGCGGCCAAATTTCCGGAGCTCCCTAAAGAAACAAAAGCGAAGCGCTGATTTTCGCCAAGGGAATCCCACCAGAGCGGTTTCTTCCACTCCCCTGTTAGCCGAACCGGGCCTATAAAAGCATGGTGGCCGTCCGTGAGGGAGGCAGGGAAAAGGCTGGCGGGATCACAGTAAAGGGTCATGTCCCCCCCCGTGTAGGCGTCCCGAATATCCCGCCCTGCTAAACTTATTCCCCATTTTCGAGCCACCGTCTTAAGAGGGCGGCCATGCCATTGGAGCGCGAAAGACAGTGTTCGATTAAAAATAGGCTGCGCTAAAGTTCGTCCCAAAGCGCGCCTTAGCGGGATGTCAGGGACTGAAACGCTCGCGTTCAATTTCGGGTCCCAATAAGCATTGCAAAGGTTTAGGTATCGCACGCCCCTCAGGCGCGCCGAAATAGATAAAGAAAGTCTAAGATCCCCTACTATGAGATCGGGCCGAACGGAGTCAATAATCTCCAGGTCCTGCCTGACATAGTCTTCAAGCGTGGCCTCATCAAAGAGGGGTTTTCCTAAATTCAGGTTGCGCAGGAAATTCTCGGTGCTAGCGGACCTTAGCGGGATCGTCATTTCAATCGAGGCAGATAGGCCCAAATAACCCATATAGCGAGGGTCGCTCGCGAAAAACACCCGGTATTGGTCTGGATCCAGCCCACGCGCCAACACCCAAGGGCGAACCACATGGCTCAACGTGGCGGCTTCTGCAAAAAATAGAATACGTTTTCTTGGGTTTTTCATCGGGTTGTTTGGCGAAGAATAGGAGGATCGCTATCTATGCTAACGGATGCAGCAGTCGAATAGTTGGGGAATGAAGAGGGACGGCCTAGAAAAGTCAAAAAAGTCCACTAAGTGTGGGGGGGGATCTCTTCGCTTGATTGCACCTTGTGAATCCGTTAAATGACCCGGGTTTCGCACGGGAGGCACGATGGGATTACAGTCGCTTATTGAGCAGCAGCCTGGCGGCGCTGCGGTCGCCTGGGGTATCTGGAATGACGGCATGACTCTGTCGCTTAAGCGGCAAATAGCCATCGCTTCGCCTGGTACGCAAATCGATGTTTTTGGCGAAGGGTGGGGCCTCACTTTAGGCCATCCTCTGGAAAAACCCATCGTTTCGGCCATCGTTCAGGCGCGACCCGTTAGCCTTGTGGGAGAAAAAATAGCCTGCTTTTTCCCTCCAGGAAGCATCGTTGAATGGTCTTTGCAGCCGGGTAGTTACCATTTTGAAGGCCTATTTTCCAAAGCGGTGCTGCCCAAAGACATGCCCACCACGCCAGTTGCATTTAGGGTGGAGTGCGAGACTTTGCCACAAGATCTCGACGCGGTTTTCCAATTGATACGCAAAGCCAACGATCCCATCGTCATCATGAAAGAAGACGTCGTTTCAGCGGCTGCTAGAAGGATGAAGCGGATGATTGAAGTGACTTATTTAGAATCGAACTCGATATCCAGCCTCACTGACCGAATCGGCTTCAACCACGCGACCGTGATCCGAGCGTTTAGTAAGGCGTATGGTATGACGCCGGTCAGGTACCGGTCTAAGTTGCGGGTCTATTCCTCGCTTAAAGACATTATCCAAGGCCTGCCTGTGAAAGAAGCGGCCAAAAAAAGTGGCTACCGCGATTTAAGCCAATTCCACCGCCAATTTAAGAAAGAGATGAGCCACGCCCCTAGCGAAACGACCCAAGGCGCTAATTTTTAGCTTTGTCCTTCGCCAATTCCGAAAACAGCCTCTGTTCGCCATTCTCAAAATCCAGCATCATGTCGCCTTGGCCGTCAGGGGTAAGGACATTTAGTTTTTCCACGGGCACGCGCATCGTATCGAGGTTGATTTCCACTTTATCGAGTTTCGAGTAGTGAACCAGAACAAGTTTGCCTTGGGCGCCTTTCCCACCTAATAGATGCCCATCCAAAATCCGGCCGGAAAAGTACCGGGTGCTATAACAAGTTCCCAGCTGCAGGGGGGCCTTAAACTAAGGGTCCTGATTGGGGAGGGATGCCTTTCGCCAGATACATTGTTTTTTTGGATCCCGGACGTCTCGTAGAAGTTCATATTTCGCTTCAGTACCTGCGACCTACTCGTCCGGATTGTAGCTTGGCACTTGGTTCGCTTGGTTCCCAAACCAAGGTTTCCCCTCGAGGGAGGTAACCTGGGCTTTGCAAAAAGGATTAACTCGCAACTCGCCGCCCTCGTTCCATGGTTGCGCACCCAACAGCGAGCTGCGAACCGCCCAACGAGACTCTTGCGAAAGCACGGCGGTCTCTCGCAATATTCTCCTAACCTACAATATGGGTGGGGTTTTTAATTTGGGGCCGCCGGAGCCAATCGGTGAATGACAAAAGAACCACGCACGGGAACTATCCACCCCAAAGCCGGTGCCTGAGTACCTGTCGCTTTAATCTGCAATACCGACCACCAGCGTTAACGGTAAAGGGCCAGGCACTGGTTATCTCCGAACGCGCCTCGGTCGATAAAAGCAATGGACCGCAACGCACAGAACCGGCGCCACGACGTGCTACTTGCCCCAGGTGAATGGCTTGCCTAGCGCAGCGTCGATTTGGCGGCGGTAGGACTCGGATTCTCGGAGCAGTTGAATACTCGGAAGGTCGCCCGACTGGAGCCATTCTTCGAACCGGCGTTGGATTTCAAGAGGCGTGGGCGATTGGGCCAACGCAGCTGCCACTAGGTTTTCAACGGCAGCGCGCGCTGCTTCTTGTTCTCCCCAGTTGAGTTTCTCCAGTGCTTGAACCCCTCGGAGAGAGGCCGATCGGCGGACGATGTATTTTTCAGAGTCCCAGTCGCGGACCATTTCTCTTAAAACCTCGCGGAAAGCGTCCGGCAAAACGCCCCCGTTTGCGTGGGCTTCCAGGTAACTTTGGAGCTCAGACGCATGGCAACTCAGCCAACGAGTGGCTTGGAAGTTTCTAATGGACACGCTGCCGAGATCCCGGAGTGCTTCTTTCACCGTGCTCGGTGGCCCGCCGAGGCGATTCAAATCCCCCCAAGCTAAGTCTGTGGAGTCAGTGCTCGCAAAAAAATCCGCTCCGTTGTCCCCGAAGCCGAGGATTCTCGTTCCCACCCAATCGGTCCCCACGCGAATCTCGGCAAGCAGGCTACCGGAAAGCGAGTTTGCAAGCAGAACCCTTTCTTCCCAGTACCCTAAAAGAAGAAACGGACCCGTGGGCGAGTGCGCGAGTTGAGTGGGAGAATCAGGGAGCTTCGCCACGTGGGTCTTTTCTCCAGTGCGGACTTCCCAACGGTATAGGTTTGCCGCCGCGGCGAAAAAGACCTGTTTCCCATCCGGAGACAAATCAAACGAACGGCAATTGCTGTTTGTTAACGGGAGTGTGCCGACCTGGACCCTGTTCACTGTATCGAACACTTGAATCTCTTTTTCTTCTAAAGTCCCTCCCGATTTGCCGTACACACAGACGGCCAGAAACTTTTCGTTTGCCGAGAAGCGGCTGTGGAGTGAGGTCGTCTCGGTCCCCAGCTCCAACTTCACAAGAGGTGCGGGTGAGTCGGAATCGAAGAGGTAAATGCTTCCCTCCCGCATCATGGCAACCGCTTTACTGGCGCTGCGGGAAAACTCGACTGCCAAAGGCATGTCTTCGAAACTAGCCAGCTTCGCTGAAGGTGCGCCGCCAAACTGAAAGACCGGTACTTTTACGAAGGACGATAGGTAGTTTTGCTTTTCAATCACCGATTGAACCGCGATTGCGTGTTCGCCGTCGGCATGGAGCGCGACGTGCTCATACTCGCGGAGGTGTTGGGGCTGCGGATCGGCTTGCACCCCCCTTTTTGAACGAAAGAAACTTGGGGGCGGAGGGTTGAGTTCGTTCAGTACCGTGCTTCGTTCGAAGCGTAAATAGAGCGTCTTCGCCGATTCGGTGAGGCTTACTTTGGCAACCCGATAGCCCGTTTGGTTACCCGCCCTCGGCATCACACCTACTAAGGCAGGAGACAAAAGGGGAGCGCCAGTGAAGTGCCTCCAGTTTTCTTTCGGGGTGAAATCGGGGCAAGATCCGCTGGCTAAGGTTTCGAGTGGTGCCTCTTTCCGAAAAACGCCAACGCTAGAACTCGCGCTATCGGCAAGGCTTGCGATAAGGAAAAAAGCAGCAAACAACGTTCCGTTTGCTCGGCTTACGGGCAAGGGTAGTTGGTTTTGATTCTCTCTTCAAAACGCCTCTTCAATTCGTCTTCAGATAGAGCGTGGTAGCGTTCAACGACCGTGTGGATGCCGGTGGTCAGCGAAGTATTCTTGTGCGCAAGCTCGAGGGTTCGCTTCCCGTCTGCTTCACCCATTTTATAAACATAAGTCTTTTCAAACGCTTCTCTCTTGCGGTTTTCCCGGAAAGCTAAGGCTGTCTTCAGAAGATCCTCTTCCAATTCGAAAGGGGCGAGTTTGTCTGATTTTTTCTCTGTTACTGCTGCAAACAATCTGGGGACCGTGACATTGGCATTGAGGGTCCATACCGTCGCCGGCGGAACTTCGGGTGCGCTAGGGGCCTTCGGATCGACCACGGTCACTTTAAGGGCTGCGAGATCCACTAGCCAATCGCCTGAAGTCGCCGAAGCAGGGCAATTATTCGAAAGGACACTCCGCGCGTACTTGCCCTGAGAAAACACCAGAAACACCGAACTATCATTGTAGTCTTTGTGGAGCGCCGAATCGTGCCGGTGGTCATACGGGTCGGAATACAGAGTCACTAGCCTATCAAGCACCCACACCCCGGCCAGCTGTTCGGGGGTTACCGTTTGGTGGGCTTGAAGCTCACGGCTATATTCGTCGTAGCGCTGTCGCTGCACTTCACGCTCTTTATCGCCGCAGGCAGCGAGAAAGAGGCACACCGCAAGGCTTGCTCGGAGAAGGTCGATCATGGGGGCTCCTCTAAACACCCGGGTATAGCAAATTATGGGCTTAGGCGTAAGTAGGAACTGCTCTCGGTAGGAAACGCTTTTCGCTTATGGCCTCCATAGCCAAGGCTTATTGGCCGCCCCACCCAGGGGGTTCTATGCTGATCCATAAAGGGGTTAAAAATGGGAATATCACGAAGGGATCTGATCACACGTTTTTTAGCAACGGCGGCTGCAACTGCGGGTGCCAGCGGGTTTGCGGCGGTTTGCAGCCGCACTCCGGCGCAAGGGGAGGGCCCGTTTTATCCTGAAAGGGACCTCAACCGCGACAACGACTTGCGGCGGTTTCGAAAAGACTCGGCTCTAGGAGAACCCATCACTTTAGAAGGGCAAGTCACGTCGGAAGATTGCCGGCCTGTGGAGGGAGCCGTGGTCGAGATTTGGCAAGCGGCGGCCTCGGGCCGCTACAACCACTCGGGCGATCGCAATCTGCTGGCACTCGACCCCAACTTCCAGTACTGGGGCCAATTCAAAACCGGGGCGGATGGGAAGTACCGGTTTCTCACGATCATTCCGGGGCACTACCCTCTGGACCCCCGGTTAGTGGGACAGAACCCGTCGGGGCCAGGCCAATTTCGACCACCCCATATCCACATGAAAGTGCGCGCACCCGGGCTGTTATCGCTCACGACCCAAGTGTACTTTGATCCGAAGTCCTTCGATAGACCGGACCACGCGAAGACCGTATCGGATCTCAACCGTTGGGAGAATGTTGATTCCCGATTAGTCGTCCACTACACCCCTGATTTGAACGGGGAAAAAACAGGGATGTTTGACGTCGTTTTGCGCAGTTAGACGTTTTCAAGCTCGGCGGCGAGGCTTCGCGCAAGGAGCTTCGCCGCTTGGGAAGAAAGCGAGTCGCTGCGGTAAACAAGGCAAATATGATCCTGAAACACAGGGTACTTCGGGTTGACGATTTCCAAAGCATACTCGCGAATGCGGGTGGCCACCCGGGCTGGTAAAAGCCCCATTCCGCCTCCGGCCGCAACGAGGCTTGCGATCACTTCGAGGTTCGAGCAATCGATTTGCCGGCTAAAGCGAACCCCGGCTTTTTGAAACTCTTTCAGGAGGTTTTGGGTTTGGGTGAGCTCGGGATCGCAAATCAAAACGCCTTCGGGCGTTTGGCCTTTTTTGCCCCAGAGGCCTACCGAATCCGTCCCTAGTTTCCGGATGACTAAATCGGGGTGCCTGACCGGGTTGATCACAATGCCAAAGTCTAACTCGAACGCGATGACTTTCTCGGTGATCCTTCTCGAAAGATCATGGGCCAAGGCGAACCGGAGTTTAGGGTGTCGGTTCAGCAACTCGGGCAAGACCCGAGGGAGCGCGTAGAGGCCGACCGAAGGGTGACAGCCCAACCGGTAAGTGCCTCGAAGTTCGTCTTGGTCCCGAGAGGCTTGATCAATGAGCCCTTCCCATTCAAGGACTAACCGTTTGCCCCTGCTAAACAGCGTTTGGCCCGTTCGGGTTAGCTGCACCCCCGCGCGCGTTCGAACAAAAAGAGCGCTGCCGAAAGACTTTTCCAGTTTTTGAACGGCTTGGCTCAGCGCCGGCTGGGACACGCCTAGGCGCTCGGCTGCGCGGGAGAAGTTTCCCGCATCCGCAATTTCAAGGAAGTACCGGATTTCGTTGGGGTGCATGAGAGAAGCCTCGCCTCGGTCGCCGGGGGCGTCAAGGGCTTCGACTTCTGGGGGGAGCTGGGGTTAACTGCCTCCATGGACAAAGCCACTGACTTCTCGCTACCAGATTCCCAAGGAAAACTGACCCAGCTATCCAGTCTTTGGAAAAAGGGACCGCTTTTGGTCGTCTTTTACCCGGGGGACTTCACCCCCGTCTGCACCGCC
>JANPJT010000165.1:0-11866 GCA_031425635.1 Pseudomonadota bacterium | reverse complement strand
GCGATATTTCCTTGCATCTAATGGGAAAATTGCAGGTGAATATTCCTGATGTGGCAGTGCCTAGCGTGGCCAAGGGTTTGGTAACTGCCCTTAACGACAAGGACCCGCAGGTGCAGCTAGATGCCGTTGATGTGATAGAGGGGATCGGCCGGAATCAGGGTAGTTCCTTCAGGTTCTCATCCGAACTCCAGCGAACTCTTTCCGACGTCGCTCAAAGCAAAGATGGGCATTTGTCTTGGAGGTCCTTAATGGCCTTTGAGGCTTTAGGTCTATCAGCGGAAGCTGTTCCCGGGCTTGCTCTTGTTGCTCGAAATAGTCCCGATCCATTTTTGAGGTCATTTGCCGTGAGTATTTTGGGACGGGCGGCAGTTAAACAAATTGCTTTCCCCGAAGAAATATTTCTGGAAGCGCTAAATGATACGGATGCGGATGTTGTTTCGAGGGCGATTTCGAGCCTAGGTGAACTTCAACATAAAGCAAGTAAGTCCATTCCCGCCTTAACAAGAATTGCAGAGGGTAAAAACGTGAAACTCGCTGCGGAGGCGCGGTGGGCTCTGACAAGGCTAGGGGGGAACCATTAATTAGTCTTTTAATCGGGCATCCATCCGAGATCCATAAAGTATGACCACTTGCCTCGGTGAGACCTAACTCGATCGAGCTGAAGAAGATAAGGGTCAATATTAGCTCCACTTTGCAATCCGAGAAATGGCAGCTACTATTGAGCCTCCCTTTAGCACTTACAGAACGAGGCCTTTTTATGCGCTCAAAGAATAGTCCCACTTTCATTCTTGGAAGCAATCGAATCCCGTTTGCAAAAAGCCAAACGAGTTACGATCGAAATACCAGAAAGGACTTGTCCGTAGCGGCGCTGGTTGGATTAATCAAGCGGTTCAAATTAGAAGGCCAATTGATTGGCGATGTGGCAATGGGCGCAGTGATGAATAGTGTTGCAGATTTTAACCTAACTCGGGAGTCGATTCTCAGCACCGAGCTGGATCCGAACACTCCCGGATACAATGTCCAGCGCGCGTGTGGAACCGGGTTGGAAACGGTTTGGCAAATGGCGCTCAAAATCCACAGTGGCGCTATCGAGTTAGGCATCGCCGGAGGAGTCGACACAAACAGTGACCTGCCTATCGAAGTGTCGCGCGTTTTTCAGCGGGCCCTTCTGGATTTGAACAAAGCCCGAACGTTTCGCGAGAAAATCGCCGCGGTCAGTAAAATGGGCTTTCAGGCTCTAAAGCCCAGTATATCCAGCGTCAATGAGCCTAGGACGAAAATGTCGATGGGGGAACATTGCGAACTCATGGTGAAAGAATGGAACATTTCACGAGAAGACCAAGATAAATTAGCTCTTCGCAGCCACCAGAACTCCGCAAAAGCTTATGCTGAGGGCTTTTACGCTGACTTAGTCACTCCTTTCGGGAGATTGGAGACTGATGGAACCATCCGAGGCGACACTTCTTTAGAGCGCTTAGCAAAGCTCAAGCCAGCTTTTGATTTCACCGGTTCGGGGACTTTGACTGCCGGCAACTCCTCCCCGCTCACTGACGGAGCCGCGGTTACCCTGTTAGGAAGTGAAGCGGGGGCGAGACGGATCGGGGCCACACCACTGGCTAAAGTGGTCGATGTTCAAGTCGCGGCGGTGGACTTTGTAAAAGGCGCGGGCCTTCTGATGGCGCCCACAAAAGCGGTAGCGCAACTCCTCGAAAGGAACTCGCTCAAGTTTGATGATTTTGACTATGTAGAAATCCACGAGGCTTTTGCCGGGCAGGTCTTGTGCAATCTCAGGGCTTGGGAATCGAAAAAGTACTGCCAGTCGGTTCTCCAATTGGAAAACCCCTTAGGACCCATTGATATGGCGCGCCTCAACGTCGTCGGTAGCTCCCTTGCTTTAGGGCACCCCTTTGCTGCAACGGGCGCACGGATCGTGGGAACACTCGCTAAACTTCTTAGCAAGAAGCAAAAGTCGCGGGGATTAATTTCGATTTGCACTGCTGGCGGAATGGGAATCGCAGGGATTTTGGAGTCCGCCTAGGAGGAAGGTTCCTTCCGGACGTAGGTTAAGATTCATCTTTTCTACGTGACCCCGACGCTCTATTCTTAAGTAATCAACAAAAAGCCGAGAAAATTAATGCGTTGCATAACTCCTGTACTTGTCGCGGTGGTCATTTTACTTCTTCCGAAGAGCTTACGTGCGGATACCCCAAACGATTGGCAGATAGTTTCTGGCGATCGAGTCGGCAAGATCACGTCGAAAAGCAGCGAAAGCGATCTGCGCAAAGCGTACGGAAACGAAAACGTAGCAGAGGTTGAAGTATCGTTGGGAGAGGGATCTACTGAAAAAGGGACCATGCTTTTTCCAAACGATCCCAGAAAGCGTCTGCAGATCCTTTGGAAGGACAAAAATAAGAAGCGGAATCCAGAGCGTGTGGAATGGACTGGGGACAGTTCCCTTTGGCAAACAAAGTCTGGAATAAAATTGGGCTCCCGGCTCAAAGAAATTGAGAAATGGAATGGGAAGCCTTTTAAGCTCGCCGGATTCGGCTGGGACTATGAAGGAACGGTTACCTCGTGGGAAGGGGGAGCGCTTCAAGCCGAGACCTCTCAAGGCGGCCGCCTGATAGTTCGCTTGAGAGAGCCGCCGAACAGTAAAGCGACTCCAAAAGAACGAAATTCGGTGCAGGGTGACAAAGCCTTTTCGTCGAGCAATCCTGTCATGCAGATACTAAACCCTCATGTGTACCAACTTGTCTTGGAAGTTGGAAAGTGAGTTAAGGGGTTTCCAGTCCACCCTTACGGACCCGAAAGTATCCCAATGCAACACCCGAAGCTATAGGGCGCGGTTGAGTGCCAACCTCATGAGCGGCTCACTCAATAATGAGCCGCTCATGAAATCAGTTTTAATTAAGCCGCAAGTTTCAGGTTGTCCTCCACGCTGGTCACACCCGGAGCGAACCAAGCGGCGAGTCGCGCGTCTTCTATTTCCGAGAACGAATGAACGTTTCCGGTAAGAGTGACGCGACTTCCATTCACCGCAACGTGGATATTACGTCCTTCGCTTTCGGCCGAGCGCTTGAGAGCTTCTTCAATGCGGGTCTTGATGTCCGACGGTTGAACTTTCGACTTGATCGTAATCTCATTGCTAACTCCGCAAACTCCCATAAGGGAGCTCACGACGTTTCGGGCGGCATTCCTTTCAAAATCCCACTCTGCTTCGCCTTTAAGGGTGATCCAACCTTTAGTGACCGAGATCTTGATCCCCTCGGGCACTTGATAGTTCCATCTCAGTGCGTTTACAGCGGCTTCGGCGATATCTTGATCGCTTCTCTCATCTAGTTCCAGCATCTTCACTCCGAGCTCATTCGCTACGGCACGAACACCCCCTACTTTTTGAGCGGACTCCTCTGCATTATTTTTCTCAAAGTAGTGGGGAACTGTTCCGCGAAGGGTAACAATTCCATTATCCACCGTGACACCCACTTGGTCGGAAGTGAGACTCGGGTTCCACTGCATTTCGCTCATCACATCTAACCGGATTTGCTCATCTGTCTTTTTAAAGAAATCAAACATAATTACTCCTTGGTTGTTTTCTTCCCACTGAGGCTGGTTCCAAAAGGATATCTGGTGCTCTTTTCAAATCAGTATCATTGGGCGGTCATCTAGGAATGGCAGAAAGGGTAGGTGCATAACGCAGGCCGTAGCGAGGGAATACCAACATTGCTCAATTTATGACCGGGACCAGCCTATAGCAGTAGTTTTCGATGCCTAATTGGTTTCAAGTAAATCACTAAAGGGAGACAATGTGAGTTCTGCGTACCTGCTTGAACGAAAATCGCTAACGGCTTCTATCCGGACCTGGGGAGGGACGCTATGCCTTAGCTTGTTTGGTCACGTCGACCGCCGCGTAATCTTCGGTGTAGATCTCCCCCTGGCACCCGAAGTACTCGACTTTGCGCGCATTGAAGTCAGCCTCGTAACGAACAACCCCCGCCTTCCACGCCGAAAGTAAAAATTCTGGAAACGTGCTCTGGCCCGCCTGGTCTGCCCGTATCGCTTGGATCAAGGCCTCCCGGTTGAACGTCGGTACGTCTGCCGCGCCTGTCAGTAGTGGAGTCCCTTGCAGTACCACCGGCCCTTCGCTCGAAAGGTACAGTGACTGGCACGAAGGCAGAGACCAGATATTTCGCGAGATACCGGCCAGGCGAAGCACTTCCGCTAGGTACGGGAATCCACCCACTTTAGGGCGGGACTCCATCGCATGCCGCTGGGCTGTCTGTAGATTCTCTATGGCTTTGCTCACCGTGTTCCTCCTAATCCATTGGATTTAACGGATAACACTACTTGGGGGCGCTTGCCCAGGGGGAGGAAAGAGTTCAAATTGATCATCAGAAAGGCCAAGACCAACTATGAAAACCATCGTGCTCCTCACCATTTCAAACATCTTCATGACCTTCGCGTGGTACGGCCACCTGAAGCACCGGAGTGCGGCGCTTTGGCTGACTATTTTGGTGAGTTGGGGAATTGCGTTCTTCGAATATTGCTTTCAGGTGCCGGCGAACCGGATTGGTTCATACCAGTTTTCAACAGCACAACTAAAAACCATGCAGGAAGTCATTACCCTGGTCGTCTTTAGTGTGTTCTCGGTTACTTATTTAAAGGAGAGTTTGAAATGGAACTACCTAGTCGGTTTCGCCTTCATGATCGCGGCCGTTTTCTTTATTTTTAAGAAGTGGTAGGGGCTGCGTTCGATTTGCTCCGTCTCGCCGTTGAAAAGAGTTTACTCGGCGGCGCGGGGCCCGTTCGCGGCCGAGCATTGATTTCCCACGCAGCCGGGTTGTTTTTTGAACCGCCGGCGAGCGTGTTCGTGTTGGTCCTCGGGCTAGACTGCTGCCACGCTTGGTGATTCAATAAATTTTCGGAGAGGGAAATGCGGCTGACCGCAACGTGGAGTTTTCTGTTTTTGGTAATTTCGCCAGCGCACGCCGCTGAATTTCGGGTCGCAGTCGATCAGGCTCCCGTCTTTTCTCAGCCTTCAGCCGATGGAAGTCCCGTGGGGGCCCTGCCGCTGGGCAAACGCCTCCATTCGTTAAGCGAGGAAGCGTCGTTTCTGAAAGTCCGATCCCGTTCCGGCCGATCGCTGTGGATCCAAAAAACGTTTCTTCACCCGGTGCCCCCCTCCCACGAGTATGACGTCAGCCAAGACGCGCAGTCCGAGCTGCCCTTCTTCGAATCGTCTTTCAAAAGGCTTCGGCTGGATTTAGGGGGCGCCGGCGGAAGCCTCTCGGGGCAAAGCTTTATCGAAGTGTCGGGAGGTCTTGAGTACTTCATGATGGAACGCTTAAGCTGGCGAAACGCCGTCTTTTACCGCCTCAACCGCCTTCTAAACGACGTGTATGGGTTGGATAGTTCGGCGCGGGGCAATGGCAATCTCGCCTTGGGCCCCCTGAAGCTCCGGGGAATTCTGGGGGCCGGGTTTCGGTTTGCTACCGGTGGCCAGGAATCTCCGTTTTTAGAAGTGGGTGGGTTCGCGCGGCTCAGCGAATTCGAGCTGGGTTTCATGCTGAAATACCTTGTGCCTTTAAATAATTCGAACCCGCAGGTCGCTATTTATTCTGTCGTGTTTTCCGGGGCCACCGGTTTCTTTTAGGGCCTTGTGTTTACGTTTGTTCACAACGTTCTTCCTTGAGTGCCGGTTGTCGATTGACGCCCGTCCGTCGTTTTTGCTACGCGTTAAATCAGAGGTTGGTTCAAGGTTTTGGGGGGTTATCATGGGTTGTTCATTCAGCATTCTTCGGTATTCGTTTGCTCTCACGGTTGTCTTTTGCGCGTTGACCGACGTCCGGCCCGCGCGCGCGGAGCTTTTGGCCGGGTTTAAAGCGCTCTTCGGGGCCGCCGCCGTGGGGCTTACCCACAGCGATGTTTCAGCGGATTACCCCAACCTGATTGGGTTGGACCGGGCTGTGACCGTTCGGTTAGCGGGCGAGCAAGGGCATTGCACTGGCACGTTTATTACTCCTACGCGGGTGCTGACGGCGGCCCATTGCGTGGATTCGAGCCTGCCGTCGGGGGGAGTGAATATTGACGGTATCCCGTCAGTGGCGGCCTATGCGCACCCTGATTTTGTCAAACCGAAGACGGATCCTGGAAAGGACGTAGAGCTTTCCGCTTTCGATATCGCAGTAGTGGACTTTCCCGTGGGGACCAGTGAGTTTTTGGGGATTGAGCGTTTTCCGGCGATCGCTGAAAAAGGTTTCGACAAAGGGGAGGGCTACATCGGGGGCTACGGGATAGACGATTTCTTTTCGTTCCTCGGGGATAGGGAAAACTCGGGGGCCGGCATTCTTGGTTGGGGCGCTGTGAATATCCTGAGCCGGGAAGCCGGGGTTTCACGGACGGACGACGAAGTGATTTATCGGAGCGCTGAGAGCCAAAAAGAGCACGATAAAAAAACGAAAGCGTATTCCCACTGCTTGCCGGGGGATTCTGGCGCTGCTGTTTACAATGAGCGAGGAGAAATTGTGGCAGTAGTGAGCGCCCTCATGTTTAAAGCGGACCAAGATTCTTTGCTCCGCTTAGGGCCTTTTGTAGTCGTCCAAAACCAGCATTTTCTTTTGAGCAATTACTTTATCGATATCACTTCGCCTTCAAGCTCCCACGTCTTGAACAAAACGTTTATTTCCGATCCACCAAAAGAGGCCACCGTTTTGTCGGTGGCGCTTGGGGAGGGCAACCAGCCTAGTAACCCATTCGAAAACGTTTTGCTTCGGACGGGGAAGTACAGCGATCCAAACAAAAATGCATTAGCAGTCGTTCCGAGTTACCAAAAAGGCAAACTGCAGTCGGTGAAGGTTTATCGTGGCACCGACCGAGCCACCCGCAAAAGCCGCGTCTATCGGTGTTCGGCAGAAAGGTGCATGCGAACGGACGGAAAGGAATTGCTGATCGCAAAACATACTGAGCTCACGCTTTTTGAGGTGGGGAAAATCAAAATCAAAGCTTCTGCTGAGGATCAGCCAGGGCGATACGATGTGGAGTTTGATCTCAAGGAAATCGCTGCGTACACCCTGCAAAAGTAGTCGCGGGCGAGCGCGCTAAGCTCTGAACGCTTTTCGAAGGTGCTTCAAGAGCAATTCCAAGCCACCGTCCATAAACCGATCGTTGAGGTGGATCGCGCTGATAGTGTAGGGGGCCTTCCAGGTGGCGGGCAACGGGACTCCCTTTAAGGGGAAGCCTGGAAGCCCCGCCATCCAGTCCGGGAAAAACCCCCACGCGTCACTGTTTTGGATGAGCGAAGTCGCAACGCCATAGTGGTTGAACGCGAAACGCGCGAGGGGAACCACTCCATGCGATTTGAACACCTCATGGGTTTCACACACTTCAATGCCGCTAAACGCTTTTGGTAAGACGGCGGCGTACTCCCCCAAGCGTTTCAAAACCAGCGCGCCTTTGAGGCAGGGGTGGCCCGGGCGCACATACACTTTCAGATCCCCTTGGTGGAGCAAGTGGGCGCTTACAAGCGGGTGGTTCTGGGGGCTAAAACACACGCCCACTTCCAGTTGCTCATTTAAAACACGCGCCAAGACTTCGGCCGAATTCAAGCTGTAGATGTCGGCTGTCACTGCTTCTGTCTTTCCGAACAGAGCGGCGACGCTGGGGCCCAGCACCGTTTCTGCCAGCACGTGGCTCGCCCCAAGCCGGTAGTGCCCTTCATACCCCGATTGGCCTTCCGTCACTTGTTTGCGGAGCTCAGAGACACTGCGCTGCACTTCGGGAACCTGTTTTAGTAACCGACGCCCCGCTTGTGTGAGAAAAATCCGCTTCCCCTTTTTCTGAAAAAGCTGAACCCCGAGCTCTTCTTCCAAGCAGTCGATGCTGTAGCTCAGAGCGGAAGGGCTCGTGCGCAAAATGGCGGCGGCTTTAGTGAGGTGTTCTTGCCGGGCGGTCTCGAGGAAATGGAGGAGGTGGTCAAATTTCATAAGCCTCTATTCATTCAAATAATTCGAATAGTAATCAGTTAATTATTGTAATTTACCGTTGAATTCAATCCCGTAAACTTATTTGTATAGGGGGTAAACAAAATGGGTACTATCAATAAACTTGCGCAACGAGTTATGGCGGTTGCTTTGGCAACCACTTCGGTCACTGCCGCTTTAGGTTCCACTTCAAAAGTCGGCGATCTGCCTCGCGGTGCCGATGTTGGCACGCTTGCGGGCGGTTGTGGGATTGGACCGTTTCCTCAAACGACCAAAGCAGGCGGCTACAATGCTTTGTGCGCCACGATGCAAGATGCGGAGAAGTGCCTCGCTTTTATCAAAGGGCATTTTGAGGCAACAGGCGCAGTCAATCCGACCAGCGAGCCAGAAAAAATGGAGTACTGCTTGGAAACACTGGCTCGCGACTTCGGCATTTCCAGTCTGTGATGAACCAGCCGCTGCAAAGATTGCCCACGGACGCTTCGTTTAAAAGAACCCTCGCCCTTCGGCTTGCGTCGAAGGGCGAGATCGTTCGCTACCAGGAGGATCCGGTTTTGGCAGCGCTTTGCACTTGCGCGGCTCTCCAGTTCGAAGCGGGGAATCCAGCCTTTGATAGGTTGACGCCGTTTCTGGGCGGTCAAAGCGGCACAGAGTGGGCGGTGGACCTCGTAGTGAGGGGCCAGGACATCGGGGTTCGGATCCGTCGACGCGACGGGCAGGCACTAGAGCCCCGACACCCGGACCTCTGCCATCTTCTGGATCCGAGCTCACTCAACGATGAAGGGGTTTTGAGCCAGGCAGTGATTTTCCCGAAGCTTGTCGCTGAAAGGTATCGAAAACTGGGCGTGGATCTCGTGATTGTTCGAGATTGGATTTTGCGATCTGCCTTGAGCCTCGAGGCGTCTGAGACCGTCGGCTACTTGGAAACTAATTTGTGGGAAGTCGAAGCCTGCATCGCCGCGACCCAAGCCTCCATGCTGGCGCGGAGTGAGCTTGCCTTTTTTGGAACGCACGACATTGTCGATCACCTGTTCGGTTGGAATGCGCCCGGCTTTCGATCGTTTTCTTCCACCCACCAACGGGCTGCGGCGGCCTTGGCCACCGCAGCACAGACCAAATCACGCTCCCACTTGCTTCTATCCTATTTGGTGGGAGTCGCCCTGGATGATACCGCGCAGCCCAAGTGGTATGGCTCGCCAGCCCACCGCTTTACGATCGATTTTGTTTTGGACAAGCTTGAAAGCGCTCCGCTCCGGGAGGGAACGCTGGCCATTCCCGAATCGTTTCACCAGGTGGCAAACACCATGCGTAGCAAGCCCGCGAGTTTTGGTTCACTCCGGCAGTCTCTAGCCACTTTTGCAGAGGATTGCTTGAGGGCGTAGGGCTGTAACGACTAGTAGCGGAACGGCAGCAAAAAATGCTAGGTAGTCCGCATGGAAATCTTTGCCTTCCGCTTTCAACTAGCTACTTTATTGTTGGGCCTGACATTCTGCGGAGGCGCAGCATCCTCCGGGGAAGGGCCTGACTGCCGCCGCCTCTTAGATGGCTCGCGGGGCACCCTTGATCTCACTTCGGAAAAAATTTCCAGCACGGTGGAAGGAGTGTGGACGGACAGGCTGATACGGGAGCTCGAGATTGAACACTTGCAGGCGTTTGCTGCGCGCACGGGAGGGGGGCCGATAACCTGGCGGGCCTTTTCGCCTACCTGGGTTATCCAGTCTCCAGATACTTTAGGCCGAGCCGTTGAGTACTTCGATCCGAGCGACGATTCGACGCCGGAGTACGCCGGCACTGTCCACGAATGGCTGGAGTCCTGGGAAAAGGGGTACCAAGCCCATATCGGCCCGATTGCCCCTTCTTGGCAGCAGAAGAATCGGCGCCGTTTCATTCAGGCCTTGCTGGTGGAAGGAGCGGTTCACTATTCCATCCGCGAGGGATTCTCTACCCCCGAGGCTTTTTTAGCGGTTCTTCACGAGCGGTTTCCTTCCTACAGCCCCATGGGGACAGGGATCGAAGTCGCGTTTAGCGGCGATGTGAGCCGCTTTCAGCATGCCTTCGATAAGGCCTTTAGGCAGCACGGGGGGATTCGGCTGGGCTCTTCGTCGGCTACCGTCCCTCCACACGAAACCAAAGTACGGGCCGATTTGAGAAGAGTCGGGGTCAAAGTGGAGGCAGTGCGCGATTGGCAGCCCGTAATAGCGGCAAGTTATCGAGAACGAACCGGCGATCAGGATGTCCAGCTAGTGGTGGAATCGGTGCAAGCTTCGGGGAACCCTTCCACAGGGCTGTTCGCGCTTTTGCAAGAAAGCACGAACCTTTCTGAAGGGAATGAACAAACAGGTTTCGGAACGGCGGCGCTCAACGCGGCTCTGGAACGGGCGGGCGGCGTTAAACCGTTTTTCGAGCGGGTGAACCAGGCCTTGGCTAAAGCGGAGCTTCCTCGGATTGGGCCTTCGCAAGGGGCGACGACTCTCAGCGAAGAGCTGGTGGTCCAATTGGCGCACTACTCTTGGGTTAGCGTTCACGGCACGGCGGCCTTCGCAGGGTTTCAAGCAATGGAAGCCCAGGATCCCGTATATTTTGATATGGGGAGTGAATTGGTCCGGCGCAGCGGCCTGACGATGGCCGAGATAAACCAGTTAGTCACTCGCCGGTTGCAGGCCCCCTGACTCGATCGGTCCGGCTATGCGGAACAAAAGCCTAAGGTGTGCGCAATCGGGGTTTGTGGATTGCGCTAGGGGCATGATAACGCATTGAGTAACCAATCTTGAGAGGGTATTCATGCGGTCCGTTTTCTTTCTCGCTTTCGCTTTTCACCAGCTAGTTTTTGCAGAAGGCACAAAGCCTTTAGTTATCCGAGTGGTGTTTTCGGGTTCCGCCACTCAGGAAACTTCGGCGCCGCCTATCTACGAACGCTTGGTGGCTCCGGAGGAAGTGGAGCGGTGGAAAAAAAGCCTCGTGCACCAACTTTTTGATTCCAACGTAAGGCAGGCCCTCACTAGCCCGGGTGAAAAGGCTGCGCTCCCGACTTTGGACCCTACCCCCGAGGGCATTGCAGGATTCCTAGGGAAACTCAAGGCGTTTGCCTCCGAACGCGGCTGGCCCGTTGAGCTTGGGCTCCTCGATGCCTTGAGTTTAACTTCGCTGCGGAACCAACACACGGCCAAAGGGCCCTTTGAGGTAGATTTCACCATCCCTCGTGAGCCGTTTAGGCTCGCGATCAAAGAAATTCTCTATAGCGCAGGCTACGTGGAAGGCCTCGACGACATCTTTGCGGCGGTTGCTAAAGCCAAAGCAAAAAGCGGGGCGAAGATCGGGCTCGCGGGCGTGATTAAAAAAGCGGCAGGTATCCGAGTCGCCGTGGGAGCTTTTCGCCAAGCCAGCGCTTTCCTCGAGACAGGAACCTTGGAGTCCTTAGAAAAGCAGGAATGGATGGAGAGAATCGTCCCCGAGGTGGACAAGTACCTAGATGAGGATCTGGACATGTGGGCTCGGTTGTTCTGCGTTTCGACCAGCGCTCAGTAGGCTTTCTCAAGCGGCGGATTTCTAAAAGGTTGTCTCCCAGTCAATGGGGGATCTTCCGAGCGTTCCGAGGATTTCGTTCGTGCGGGAGAAGGGCTTACTCCCCAAAAAGCCCTGGTGTGCCGAGAGCGGCGAGGGGTGGGCAGACTCCAGCACATGGTGGGGTGGAGTTCGGATGAGCTCCTTCTTTTTGCGCGACGCCGTTCCCCAGAGGATGAACACGATCGGCCTCTCCCGAGCGCTGAGCAGCGAGATGATTTTATCGGTAAACGTTTCCCAGCCTTGCCCTCGGTGCGAAAAGGCTTCATTGCGCCGAACTGTTAAAACCGTGTTGAGCAAAAGCACGCCCTGGTCGACCCAATGGGAAA
>JANPJT010000164.1:0-36152 GCA_031425635.1 Pseudomonadota bacterium | reverse complement strand
ACCCCCGAGGGCTTCGTTAACATCACGCGGTGCAAATCAATCGTCGAGTCAGAGTAGGTAAGGCTGTAGGCACTGGAAAGCCAGCGTTCCTCAAACCAACTGAAATTCTTGGCCTGCCCGGTCGCACTGACCGTGACACCGCCTGTCCCTTCTCCTTCGATGCTGATCCGTGAACTTACTTCACCGTCTTTGGGGATTTCGAAGTTCATTTTCAAGTTCCGCATCACTTGAAAAATCTTGTTGGTTTCTGTGCGCCTCGCATTGACGTAGAACTTATACTTCGTTCCTTCGCCTGAGAAATCGACAAACCCGTTCCCGCGGACAGGTTCCAACGAAGGTAGGATCAGGTTTTCAAACGTGAGTAGCCCCGATTGGTAGAACGCCTCGCCACTGACGGGGCCCAGCTCAAGGTTCGCGACTTTTGCGTCCGAGACATCAAAACTCCCGGAAACATGCCCACCCTCTTTTTCGACCACTAGCTCTGCTTTCAAATTGGCTTTACCACCCAGTTCTAAAGCAGAAATCCTGGCGAGGCGCGTGAGGGAAACACCACTGCCCTCAGCTTGCACGCTCGACCGGTCGTCAAACCCTACAAAGCCCTTTGCCTTCACTTCCCCTTCCAAAAGGCTCGCAACCGCGTCAAAGTCCATTTTGCTGGTGGTGAAAGTGAGCGGTCCTTTGAGCGTTCCATTTCCAAACTGAATCAGCGTGTTGCTCTCGCTGGCGGGTTCGCCCGGCTTGTCTAAAACCGAGAGCCCGCTAAACTGGGAATCCAAAGCCGCCGTCAGGGCAAAAGGCTGAAAAAGCGTTCCCGAAAGTTTAATCTTACCGTCGGACCCCATCCGCACGGGCGCCGCTTCTACCCCGACGGCGGCCAACACTCGATCTAAAAGCAAGCCCTGGTAAACAAGGTCACCGCTGACTGGAAAATGTTCGCTCAACTCAATGCGCACTTTCGAAGTTTTGAACTGTCCCGAAGCGTACTTCAAGTTGGCGCCGTGCAAATTCACATACCGTTTATCTAGCTCGAACGGCATCAAGCCAGTTCCAATTTCATACCCTTTGTAGGTGACGTCCTCGTACCGCAGGCTGCCTTTCCCCGAAAATGCATCGCCTTCTTTTTTCACTGTCCCCTGGGAAGCGACTGAACCGGCAAGACTCGAAAGGCCGAAAGTCGAAAGGTAAGGTAAGTGGACTTTGAAGTCGTAAGACACGCTTAAGTTCCGGGGGATTTTCTCTCCCTTTTCTGGAAAACGGGAAACGCCCACCAAGTTCACCGATGCGTGCTCATTCTCGATCATGCCTTGGTTGAGCCGGAGAGAGTCGGAAGCGAGGTCCAAATCGATATCGACCTTAGTCAAGGCAACCGGCACCTGGTCCCACGATCCTTCCAGATTAGTTGACTGCACGACCACCGAGCGGTTTTGCCCGGACCCTTTTTTCACGAGAATGGTGTGACTACGCGACCGAACGGCAAACGGGGGTTCGACTGAGTGGATATCGAAGAACGCGTCAACGACTCCCGCCTTGTGCAGAACTACGTCATAGCTAGGCCTATCGAACTTTATCGCCCCTTTGGAACCTAGAAGCCCCACAAAAGACCGGTAGAGTTTATCAGCCCTAGGGACTGCTATTTTTGGGTGAAATAAGAGAAGCTCATCGATTTCAATTTTCCGCCACAAAAACCCCAAGGGGCTAAACACGATTTTAATTTTATCGACCGAAAGCGGCTCACCGAGAACGATTCCCGATTTTTCAGAAAAGCCTAACTTCACTCGGTTCAAGTAAATTTTTGGGGCGAACGCCGAAAACTCGATGCTCTCCATTTCGAGGGAAACGCCGTACTCTTTGAGAACGTCCTGGAGTTCCGCGACGACTCGCTTCTGCAAAGGGCTACTGCTCAGGACCAAATGCAATAAGCCGTAAAGACCAGCGAACAAAAGAAATAGAATGAGAAAAAACTTTTTCATGCCCTTTTAGCGGATCGCTTTACTCTCCATTGCTTCCTGGATCTGGTTCTTCAAAGTGCGGAGCCCGCGGTAGTTCTCGTCCAGCTTCTCCAGCTCGGCCGCGTGAGCAAAGGCTTGTCGAAAATCCCCCAATCGATGGAACACTCGGACTATTTGGTACCGAGCTTCCTTTTCTGTGTCTCGTGACTTTTCGCTGCAACGAAGGCTTCGCTGGAAACACTCGAGAGCCCCTAATTCGGAGCTTTGAGCAAGGAACACGCCGCCTTTGAGTACTTGGGCTTGCGCAAAAAGCGGGTCCGATTCATCGACCCCCTCTAATTCTTCCACCGCCTCCTTGAGCAGTCCCATTTCAAAATAGGCAAGGCCCATATCGAGCTTCGCTTGCGAATCGCTCCCGATGACAGTGCGGGATCTTTTTTTAAACTCTTCGAGCAGCGGGGCAATTTCGGAAGACGCGGGGCTCGAAGAGTACCCCATTTCTTTTTCCAAATCGGCGATAAGATCATTCAAAGGCTTTTCTGCCGTGTCGACTTCGGAAGGTTGTGCTGCGGGCCTTGTCGAAAGTAGGACTGCCAAATTTTCCTTGGACAGTTTGCCCTGCTCGTAGTGCTCCAAGTGGGCAAGGTCTTCCGTTCGTCCGACCGAAGACAAAACTTCTTTCAGCTGGTTTAAGAGGGGTATTTCGTCGCCTTCGGCCCGCAGGCCGTCCAAAAGCACTTTCAAAGCGCTTTCCGTATTGCCTTGCTCCCACAGGGCCTGCGCCCTGCCGAGAAAGGCTTCATTGCCCGTGCGATCGAGCGCTAGAACCGCATCATAGAATTTTTGGCGCAATCGAGGAAGGCCTTCAAGTGCGTCCTCGAGGAGCTTACGGTATTTTTCAACGCTCTGCCGGTGGATCGCGGCCGCAGTGTACTGCTCAATCGCATCATCGGCAGCTGCAGGTTTGTTTTCAATTTCGGAACAAAGCGCGAGCTGCAGGTAAAGCCGAGGGTGGGGCGCAAGCGCTACGGCTCGCTGGATTAAAGTGAGTGCTTCGGCGACCTTGCCTCGGCGGCGCAAGTAAACGCTCAGCGAAGCATAATGGCTGGCCGCCTCTTTGGCTTCGCCTTTCGCTTCGGCATCTCTCGCCTTCTGAAAGACTTCTTTGGGTCGGAAAGTAGCCATGGTTCTCCACAGGCCCTTTCCATTCGCAGAAAGAAAGGGACCGAGTTACTTCACTTTCTCAACGTATTGGCCCGTTCGAGTATCGATCTTGAGCACATCGTTTTGCTTGATATGGTACGGGACCGAAACAATCATGCCCGTCGAAACTGTCGCTGGCTTACCGCCCCCGCTGACGGTGTCGCCTTTGACTGCCGGCTCACAATAAGTCACTTGGAGGCTCACAAAATTCGGCAGTTCAACCGCAATGGGCCTGCCTCTGAAGTACAGGACTTCAATTTCCAGGTTTTCGATCAAGTAATCTTTGTTATCGCCCACAGCCCCGACTTCCAGGTGTGTCTGCTCGAAGCTTTCAAGGTCCAGGAACTGGTAGCCTGTCCCATCCTTATAGAGGTACTGCATTCGCTTCGTTTCGAGTTCGGGCTCTCCAACTTTATCGCCGGACTTGAACGTTTTTTCTAAGACATTGTTGTTCACTAAGTTCTTCATGCGCGTGCGCACAAACGCATTCCCTTTGCCGGGCTTTACGTGCTGGAATTCGAGAATCTGGAAGGGAACGCCGTCCAGCTCAATGTATAAACCTTTTTTAAAATCGTTTGTCGAAAGCATCTGGCCTCAATCTTGACGTAATTAAGAAGACTTATGTCTCTCAACTCCCTGCAAATTTCAAGAAAAGTCCCGAGCTCGTTCGACAATTCGACGTAGGAGCGCGATTTTCCGCTGACGGAGAAGACTGCTTACATCGACCCCGAGCCTAGCCCGACAAAGCTGGACTTTGCGGCTCAGGCTCGCCGTGGGGCGGAGCTTTTCAAAAATCCGAATGGCTTTCTCGTACTGGCCCTGAGAAAAGTACAGGTCCCCCAAAGTCTCAGTAGTGATTTCCTTACCGGGGCCTGTGGGCTCTTCGTCAAAAACCGTGCTGACGTGCTCTATTTTAAAAGCCTCATCGTCTATCGTGCTTTCATCGTCGAGGCCAAGGGACTGCAAACCCATCGGCTCGTCGAAGGGCTTTGGCTCAACCGCCGCGGGCACCGAACTGAAGTCGCCGCCCCACAGAGGCGGGATTTCGGTTTCTAAATCGCTTGCCGATTCCGGCAACGTATTGAGCGGCTCTAGCTGCTGCTGCGGGTTCACGAAGACGGAGGCGCCGGATTCGAGCTCGTGCACTTTTTCGGCAAGAGCGACATCGGCTGGAGAAAGGAGTAAGGCCATTTTGTAGCAGTGCAAAGCGGCGCTACGGTTCCCGAGCGCTAAGTACGTATCGCCGAGGAGCCTTTGCCCCAGCAGGTTTTCGGGCACCGAATGCACGACCCGCTCCAGCTCACCCCTTGCTTCAGTGAACTTCCCTTGCGCGAAATAGCACTTCGCAAGCACGACTCTGCCCGCATGGAAATCCGGGTGGTGCTCCATGCCTTCTAAGCAAATCAGTACGGCATCCTCGAACTTCCCGAGCCGCCGGTAGGCTTCCGCCAGAGGGGCAAACACTCGGCTCGTCGGGTCTTCTTGAAAACGCCGCAAGTACTCGCGAAAGTACGTAGGCTGCTCGTCGTTCAAATGACCTAGCGCTTCTCGGATGCGGTTGGGGCGGATGGACTTTTCCATTATGTTGTTAATTTGACCCAACTTTCCGGTAAAAATCAATGGATGGCGCATCATTCCACAAAGCTTTAAAAGCCAAAAACAACGCGGCGCTGCAAACAAGATATTCAGCCCAAGTCAACCGAACCACGCTCCAGTACCCGCGCGACATCCAGTGGCCCCAAACTGCTTCTTGCTGCAAAGAAAGCTGCCAAAGCGATTCTAACCCCGCCAAAAGAAAGGAGCCAAACGGAACCCATGGCAGCACGGGTGAAACGAACCCTAGAGGCACCCACACTAATCCCCAGATCCAGCCGAAGAGAAGACCGTTCAAAGGAGCAAGCAAAGACACTTTCCCAAAAATAAATGCCGTCAAAGGCCAAAGCAAAACCGGCATCGAAACACTCACTGCCGCATATTGCCTAAGCCCCCGCACGCGTTTACCCATCGTTTCCAAAACGCCAAAGAGCACCAGAGTGGAGACAGCGCTGAGGATGAAAGAATCCGACGCGACTCGAGCCGGATCCCAAAGAAGCAAAAGCGCGCAAGCCGAACACGCTTGCTGCACGAGAGAACTCTCCATCCTTCGCACCACAAGAAGCCGCCCCAAGCCCACCATCGCAGCCGCACGCGCAAGCGGTTCGTTCCCTGGGTTTACGAGCACTAGCGCGAGGGCGCAAAAAAGCAGCGGAAACACTTTCGCGGTGTAAAACGCCTTCCGCAAAAATCGGGATCCGTTGCACCACGGCGCCAGAAGATAGAGCACTGCTTTCAAACAGAACCACAAAGATAAAATATGAGCCCCGCTCAAAGCCAGAGCGTGCGAAAGGCCCGCGGCACGGTACCTCTGTGTTAACCAGGGCGGAAACTGAGTGAGGTCGCCCAGCCACACTGAAAGAGAAAGCGCGAGTAAGCCGGGCCAAGGCGCAAGCGACTCCTCCAGTTGCCTTCTCAACGCGTTTCTCATTCGCCCTTCGGCTGGCCTCTCGCCCGATGGTTCTAGAGAGCGAAAAAGTTGCCGCCCGTCCTCGGTCGTTCCCGGGTTATGGTGCCGATCGCGGCAGCGGCGAGGCGTGGAAGGGGGTATCGGAGTTCGGTTTTCCTCCTTTCGAGGGAGGCTTGCGGCAAGTCTCGGCTGGAAGCAGAGCACTTCACTTTTTTCCTTGGATAACTTCCATTTACCTACCAAGGCCAGTGCAAGACATACCCAAAAGATCCGAGCCGCAAGAGGTGCCATGGGCGATCTCCCTAGCAAAAGGAGCGCCCAATTGGAGAGATCGCAGGTTAAGCCCTTGACTCCAAAGCCTTAACTGCCCTAAATAGACGGTTTGAAAGAAACGCTACAGGAGTTCTTAAGTGTACGCAGTCATCCGCACCGGAAGCAAACAGTATCGAGTGGAGCCGGGCCGCGAACTTTTAGTGGAAAAGCTCTCGATTGAGCAAGGACAGCCCTTCGAAATTTCGGACGTGCTCATGTACGCAGAGGGAGACGCTGTCTCCATCGGCACTCCGTTAGTTCCGGTCACCGTTCACGCCTTGTGCATTGGGCATGAAAAAGGGCCAAAACTCCGTACCATTAAGTACCGCCGCCGAAAAAACTACAAACGAACGATGGGACACCGTCAGACCTACACGCGTCTGCTCATTGAAAAGTTCGAAAAGAAAGGCAACTAGAAATGGCACATAAGAAGGCGGGCGGAAGCTCACGCAACGGACGAGACAGTCAGGGCCAGCGGCTCGGAATCAAAGTTTTTGGTGGAGAGTACATCAACGCAGGTAGCATCATTGTGCGCCAGCGAGGGACGAAGGTCCATGCAGGGCTGAACGTAGGGACAGGCCGCGACTGGACGCTTTTTGCGTTAATCCCTGGGACCGTTGCTTTCCAGCGCCTCGACAAGAACCGCAAAAAAGTCTCGGTGGTCCCTCTCGAGCAAACTGCGACAGCCTAAGTAGCAGCGGCGACTTTTTTATGGTAAAGGTCCCGCCATGGCACTCATCGATGAAGTAGTAATACGCGCCATTGCTGGCTCGGGCGGCAAAGGTTGCGTGAGTTTTCGCAGAGAAAAGTACGTCCCTTACGGCGGGCCTAACGGCGGCAACGGTGGCAGAGGTGGCTCGGTCTACTTGGAAGCCACCCGGGACAAAACAAGCCTCCTCGATTTTAAATACCAACCCAAATTCGAAGCTAAACGTGGCCAGCATGGCATGGGGAGCGAAATGGACGGAGCCGGCGGAGACGACTTAGTCATGAAGGTCCCGCTCGGCACTCTCGTGTACGATGAGACATCAGGGGCGCTCCTCGCAGACCTTACCCAAGACGGCGCGCGCTTTTGCTGCGCCAAAGGCGGGCGTGGCGGCCGTGGCAACCGAATGTTTGCTACTTCTACGAACCGGGCCCCCAAAGTTGCGGGCCCCGGGGAAGAGGGGGAAGAGCGGGATCTCAAGCTCGAGCTGCGGCTGATAGCCGACTTAGGACTTCTCGGGTTCCCCAACGCAGGGAAGTCCACTTTCCTCCGAGCGGTGTCCCACGCGCGGCCCAAAGCGGCGGCTTACCCGTTCACGACCCTCGAGCCGAACCTGGGCGTCGTAAACCACAAAGACCAAACGTTTGTAGTAGCCGATCTACCAGGCCTCATTGAAGGCGCTTCGCAAGGGGCGGGGCTGGGTTTCAAGTTTTTAAGGCACGTGGCTCGGAACCGAGCGCTCCTGCACTTGGTGGACTCATCGGAACCATTGGAATCTTTGGTCCGAAATATTGAAGTCATTCGGAAAGAAGTCCGTGAGTTCGATCCATCGCTCGAAGAGCGCCCTGAGATTTTGGTGTTTACCAAAATGGACTTGCTCGACGAAACAGCGCAAGAATCCCGGCGGGCAGAAATCGCGGACGCTGGCTTCGAAGGTTTTTTCATTAGCTCAAGCACAGGCTACGGGATGGAAGCCCTGCTCGATCACTTAGCGGCGCTTGCGCCAAGTTGGAGAGAAGCGTTTGTCGCGGAAACTGCAGAAGACGAAGGCGCCGAGGACCTCTTGCCTCCTCCCGGAGGAAGCTTCGAAGGTTTTTCCGCGCAGCTATGAATCCATTGCCGCGTTTTGGACTTTATGGAGGGACCTTCGACCCCGTCCATGAAGGGCATATCGAATTCGCTCAACAGGCCACGCGACTTTTAAAACTGGACTGCGTCTATTGGGTGCCCGCAGCGCAAAACCCCCTAAAGGCCCTTTTGCCGAGCGCTTCGTCGCTCCAAAGAGCGGAAATGCTGGAACTGGCGCTTGCCGAAGCCGGAGTGCCCCCATGGAAAATTTATAAGGGCGAAGTGGAAAGGCCCGCACCTAGTTACACTATCGATACGGTTCGAGATCTCCAGTCGGCCCACCCAGGCGAATGGACCGTGATCCTTGGCTCAGAGGTTTTTCGTTCGTTGCCCCAGTGGAAGGAACCCGAAGCGCTCAAAGAACGGGTGCGGTTCGCTGTCACGGTGCGGCCAGGAGAACACCCCCCGGACTTGGGAGGCCAGTGGCCTGCGACTTTGCTTCCGATTGAGACGCCCAGCGTGTCTTCCACTTCTTTACGCCGCCAAATCGGCTCTCTTTTTGACTCGCCGCGAGCTACCCTTCCAGAAAGGCTCCCTGGGCTTCAACGCAGCGTGTGGGAGTATATTAAGGAAAAACGGCTCTATGCCGTTTAGTTGAGTAGAAAGAAGGGGGCCTACCGATGGCAGCAGAACGATACCCTCGCGACGGAAAAACTAGGCGGGACTTCTTGAGCGAAGCGCTTGATTTTGGTTTTGAGCCCTTGGAACCCACCCCCAATGGCGGCCTTTCCGAACGGATTCGGAAGGTTAAGGAAAAGATCGAAGAACTCAACCAACGCATCCAACGCCTCACTACTCGGGTCGGTTAAACGAGCCCTGCAATCGAACTTTGGCCTTCCGCAGTCCTTTATGGTAGCTAGCCGTGCATGGGATCGACTGAAAAGCGCGGTATCATTCTATTGTCCGGAGGCCTCGACTCCTCGGTAGCTATGGCGCTTGCGCTGAAAGACGGCATGCACTTTTGCCGGGCTATCACTTACGACTACGGCCAGCGCTCGGCACAGAAGGAAATCCTCACTGCAAAAGCCCTCTGCAAGCACTATGGAGTTTCTCACTCAGTGGTACCGCTACCCTGGTTCAGGGAGCTTTGGTCGGGCGGGGCGCTGCTGACGGACTCCGAGGCAATCCCGCACCCTACCCTGTCGGAGCTTTCGGACCTCTCCGCGAGCCTCCAGTCGGCCAAGCGCGTTTGGGTTCCCAACCGAAACGGAGTTTTTATTGAGATTGCGGCCGGCATAGCGGAGTCGCGGGCTGCGGAATGGGTGGTGGTGGGCTTTAACCGCGAAGAAGCGGCAACTTTCCCGGACAATTCCGAAAAGTACTTAGAAGCGCTCACTGAGGCGCTGAAATTTTCGACTTCCAACCAAGTGCGCGTGGCCGCGCCCACTGCGCGAATGAACAAATCCGACATTGTCCAAAATGCAAAAGCGTTAGGGTTCCCGTTCCACCACCTCTGGAGCTGTTACGAGGGTTTTGAAGCGATGTGCGGGAAGTGCGAATCCTGTATGCGTTTGATCCGGGCGCTCGATGCCAATGGAATGGGAGGCAGCATTGCTTTTAGAAACGCGCTTTCTTGAGGTTCCCCTAAACTACGATGGGACTCAGCTCGCTCCCCACTGGGTGTACCGCACGTCAGGGATCCAAGGGAACGCAGTCGTTGCTTTTACTGGCGAGGCAGATGTGTCGCTCGACCACCTGGTCGACTTGGAAGACGTTCAAAAGAAAGCGCCTATCTATAGCCCCGAAATGCTCCATTTCATCGGCGAGTGGTTTATTGATTCGCTCGACCAAGGGATCCTTCTCCAGCACCTTTTTACTTCGGTCGCCTATGAGCTGCTGTGGGAAGGGGGCACGCAATCGCTTAGCCGGCGCGGGAACGACCTTTTCTTTAAGGAGCGCAAGCTATCGGTTTCCGTTGCGACCAAATCCAGCGTTTCGGTCTTAATGCACACGGCGCTCAATATCCGCAGCGAAGGCACTCCCATCCCGACGTCTTCCCTATCGGAAATGGGGGTGGATCCAAAGGCCTTTGCCCACGGAGTCCTCAAGCGATTCCAAAGCGATTCAGCCATCTGGGCAAAAGCCCGCGTAAAAGTTTCGCCGCGCTAGTTTGCAGTTGCCAGGCTTAAGTTTGATCAGCATTATCCTGGCTTTGATTCTTCCTTTGGGTCCCCATAGTCTAGAGGCCTAGGACAACTCCCTTTCACGGAGTAGACACGGGTTCGAATCCCGTTGGGGACACCACTTTTCACCAAGGGCTGCCAAAATTCAAAGCGCTCCTTTTAGCGAGGCGCGCCGGGCGGGCAAGCCTTTATGAAAGTCTCCCGGCGTAGCGAAGTTCAGTAAGTTGTGTCGATGGTAGCGGAGCGGGAAGAGCCTTAGGGGCTCGCGGTGATGCCATGGTCAACGCAATACTGATCCATCACTTTCGCGACCGAATCCACTTCCCGTCCTACGATGAGTTTTACGACAAGCGTTTCCCGATGCTCCTTCAAAAGGGCGTCCTCACGGGGAGCGTACGGCGGATCGCTTCTTAATATTTCACCCATCGAGCTCATCGCTTCGAAATGCCCTGCCGTGTAATTGCGGTATAGGTCGAGTTCCGCCAAAGCCACTAGCAGCACTAGGTGTCGTGAATCGAAAACCGGCCGAAGGAGATTCCCCACCAAATTTTGCAAAATCGGCGCGCTTGTCTCAATGGGGGCCCGAATATGCGCTCGTTTGTAGACGGGATCCGCGAGAAGAATCTCCCCGATCTGAACCAAAAGAGTCGTTTGGGAAATCATTTCTGAAGCCTGCCGCACTTTGAGGATTTCTTGCAAGGAGCCGTCGGATAAGATGTTTTTCCGCGCCGGCTTAAAGTTCGGCAGATCAGCCACTTGGAGCTGCTGGTAACAAGGCAAGGACTGCGGGCCAGCCAAAACCCAACTGCAAGGGCAAACAAACAAAACAACGCTTAATCCAATAAGGTATTTCATAGTCCGGGTGCATAGCTTAGTTTGCGCATTTTCTCAATCGGAGAGCTCGAATGAGGCCGAGGAAGGGCCCCTTTGCCGAAACCGCATTATAGGGCGACGCTCTTTCCGGCCTCGGACAAAATCGAGTACGAACCGGACCACCCAGCCTTTAAGGTCCTTAGGATCTACAAGGGTTGGTTTAACTTCCCAGCCCTTCCCATCCCCTCTTTCCGCCGCCTCTTGGTAGCGTGACGTTCCTGGTCCGTCCTAGCCCGGAAAGCATGAGCATCTTGCGCGCGATGTAGGTGATTCGGCGGTTTCATTCGGCCCCCCATCATCCGTTCAAAGAAATCCAGAAGGTTGCCAGCACGGCTTGCAACGGCAAATCGATGCAGCTCAGCCACTGGAAAGTCGGTCGATCTAACGGGATTCTGTTTCCCATTATGCTGGGCATGGGTGTGCCGCTAACACGGCTCTTCTGTTATGATTCAGGCAGAATAGGAAGGGGAACCCAATGCAGCAAGGCGATTTCACTCAGTTGGCCAAACACTACCATCACCGAGTGGGGTACTCCCCGGTGGTTTTGGAATCCATCCTTCATACCATCGATAAACCACCCAGCGAAATTTGCGTGGCGGAGATAGCCGCCGGCACGGGCAAGCTGACGGAGTGCTTACTCAAATTGGGAGTAAAAATAGTCGCGACTGAGCCTAATCAGGCCATGAGAGAAGAAGGCATTCGGTGCACTGCGGGCAAAGGGGTTGAGTGGTTTTCGGGGAGCGGGGAACACACCGGCCTTGCTTCAGGGGCTTTTGACTGGGTCATTGTGGGTTCTGCTTTCCACTGGATAAATCTCGAGGCGGGGCTCAAAGAAGCGCACCGCATCCTGAAACCAAACGGCATATTTACCATTCTGTGGAACCCACGAGACTTGGAACGTTCGAGCCTCCAGAAAAAAATCGACCTTAAAATAAAGGACTTTATACCGAACCTCCAACGGGTTTCTTCGGGTGGTAAGGGCTACTCAGAAGATTGGTTCGCTAAACTCGTGTCGACGGGGCACTTTCAGAATGTCGTTTTCATGGAAGGGAAAGAAGAAGTGTCCATGACCAAAGACCAGTACATGGGGTTGTGGCGTTCGGTGAACGATATTCAGTCCCAAGCGGGAGAAGAGACTTGGGAAAAAATCTTAGATTTCATTGAAGAGGAAATTAGCACAAGCTCCCAAATCGTTTCTCCTTATGCCACTCGGGCGTGGACCTGCCGACGCGTTTAGACCGCTTTAAGTCGTCTCAAGAACGAGCGGGCCATCAGGTGCGTCCAGCCAAACTTTTTTGCCGCAGCAAGAAACACGCGAGCGCCCGCGTACTCTTTTCGCTCAATCAAATGCCAAGCGTAAAGCCTTGCCCCGTTCTCGCCGTCGAGTAAACTGCCTGCCGTTTGGTACCATTTCCGTGACTGTTTTTTTTCGCCCAGTTTTGCCCAGAGCTCTCCTAACTGAAGCGCTTCTGCAAAAAAAGGCTGAGAGCCCGCCATGTACTCTCCCAGCACCAGCCGAGCTTGTTGCTGGTGGCCACGCGCTAATAGTGCGCTAGCAAAGTTAATGAGATTGAGTGGGCGCAACGAAAGGTGCCGGCTGAGGTCGATCATTTCCGCCGTTAGGCGGCGGTAGAAAGCGGGGTTGCGGGCAGGGCCTTCTTTCGCCGCGATCTGGGAAACCCAATCGAGTGATGCCAGAATCTGGCCTCGTGCCAATGCATCGGCGGGGGACTGGTTCGAAAGGGGCATAGCCGCAATGTCCTCGGCGCTTTTTCCTCCCGATCGCAAGTCGTCGATTGCAGCGGAGAGCCAACTGGCTTGCGCCGGAGCATCCGAAGCACCGACTTCGAGAAACTCTTTATGGTAGCCAAATTCTTTTAGCGCGGCTGCCGGTAGCCCAGCGAAACAGGCTTTTTCCCGAGGCCCAAACGTCTCTTTCCATTCGGCTACTTTACCGCCTCGAGTCATTCTAGCCCGGTCGCCGTCTGGGTTCTGCGTCAAGTAGCGTTCTTCCGTGGCTTTGGCTTTTTCGAAAGTGGACGCTTCGATGGCTGCTTCTAGTTGCTCCCTGGACCGCTTTAAACCCTGGAACTCGAGCACTTGAACGACGCTTTCATGAGGGCTAGCCCTCATGTCTTCAAACCGAATCCACTGCGAGCCGGCTGGAGCAAGCCGCTTCCATAAAAGGCAGTACACGGCCCACGTATCTTGTGGGCTTAGGTTGAGGAGCGTCGGGAACTGGACTGCCTTAGTGCAATGGGGCGAGTTGAGATAAGTGAGAAAACGAAAGCCGGCACCCCGCCGCTTGTACTGCGAGTAAACGGCATCAAAACCACAGCGATTATAAAAGAGTATCGGTTGGGCGGTCAGTTCGGGACTGGGCCAAGCGTGGTTCCACTGGAAGGTCACCGGCTCAGCGAAATGGTAGGTCTCTTCGCTGTTTAAAGACGGGAGCCACCGCTGCACTTCCTCGTGCAGGGGGTTGAGCTGCACTCCGTTTTCCCTCGGCAGCCAAAACTCCGCTGCGCTACTACGGTGGACACACACGCCCATGTCCAAAAGAATATTTAAAAGCCATGAAAGGCCGGTAGGAAACTCAGACGAAACAAGGAGCCTCGTCTCTTTGGGGGTTACACCGATAGCCAACTTTTACCTTCTTTGATCTCGCGTTCGTATAGCCGCAAGTCGGATTCCGTATCGACTTCGTACCAGCCCCCTTCTGTGGCGCACGCATGGATGAGAACCCCGCGCCCGATGAGCGCGTTCAGTGTCGAAGTCATGTCTAATCTATCCACCGCAGACTGAGGAATTTCCGAGAGGTACTGGGCCATCTCCCGCCAGCCACTCGGAGTGAATTTGAGGAGCCCCATATACTGTCCCTGGATTTCGGAAATTTTTTTTGCTTTTGCGCCAATCTCCAAAAGGTAGTCGCAGCTATCTTTCTTGAAAGTTTCGGCGTCCGACAAGGGGTCGGTGAAGCGCCTCTTCCAAAGACTTTCCCAATTCGGATCGTAGGCAATGGAAATCCCGCCGGGCGCCGCCGAAAGCGATGCTACGGAAGCAGAGGAATAAACGATATCCGAATAACTGACGAGGCAGTCCTCTTGTTCCAGCCATTCCGCTGCAGCCAGCAGAGAGCGCACCATATTGGAAGTCGCCCATTGCCCATTTTCAAAGGATCGAACCGAGGGGCGTAAAAGAAGCTCGCCGAGATACCCACCCACGACGCCGACTTCGGTTACCCCGCCCCCCTTCAGAGAGCTAATCTGCCAATCCAAGAGCGGCTTGCCGCCCAAAAGCGTCAGGCATTTCGGAGCGTTCCCCGTCAGCGCCCCCATCCGACTCCCTCTCCCCGCCGCTAAAATAATGCCTTTCATGACTTCAAAAGCCCCTCTTTCGGTCGAACAAAAACCTTCACTTTGCGTCTCCTAAGATCCTAGCAAAAAGATCCACGTCGGCACTCTGCGGGCGATCGAACCTTTCAGGGTGCCACATCATGCCAAGCACCGGAGCGCCCCCATAGCGCACAGCTTTGATGGTTCCATCTTGTGCCACGGCCCATGGCGCTAGAGGCGCCAAGCTACTTTTCGCTCCAAACTGGTGGTAGCTATTCACTGTGCGGGCCTTGCCTTCGACGCTGATTTCGAGCTCCGGAACGACGTGGCCATCGATCTTTTCGAGGGAGATCCCGTTGACCGACTGGATCAGTTGCATCCCTCGGCAGACGCCTATGAGGGGCTTTTGGTTTTGGATGGCGTTTTTTAGTAGAAAAGTCTCCAGCTCGTCGCGTTCAGGTGCGTCTCCGCCCAGGGAAAAAAGATCGTTGCCCCCTGTTAGTAAAAAACCGATTCCCGGCAGGTGCTGAAGGAGGTTTTTCGCAGCAAGCAGGTTGTTTGGGATCGCGACGGGAGTCAGGCCACACGCTTGCAAAAACGGGTACCAGCGCTGATCGAGGCAGTCCCTGCGCTCGCCTCGCTCCACCACCACGCGCTGGGTTACCGCAACGAGTTTTGGACCGCCCCTCAAGTGCCGGACCCCGCTAGTAGCGCGGCCGAGACTAGCTCAAGTAGCTGTTCGGGCGAACGGGTATGGTCGCTCTCTAAAACTAGGTCCGGAAACTGCGGCGCCTCTGCCGCAAAGTCACGGCCGGCCACAGGGCTCTGTTTTTGGTAAATTCGGCGGTCGTCGCGTTGCTCCAAAACCCAAGCCGGGGAGTGTAAATAAATTTCTTTGTAGTGCGGTATGTTCTGGCGGTTCCATTCCTGGACTTCGTGAAAAAGAGAAACCGTCGTGCACACTACGGCCATTCCCTGCTCAGCCAAAAGCGCGCAAAGACGCGCGTTTCGATAGGCGATTTTTTTCCTAGACTCCCTATCAAAAGCGTCCCTCTCGCCATAAACCTCGCGCAGGCGATCGCCATCGAGGTGCACAACCGCGACGCCCTCCTTTCGCAACTTCGCCATTAGCAGCACGCCTAAGCTTGTTTTTCCCGTGTTAGAAAGTCCGGTTATCCAGTAAACGCAGCCGCTCATGTTTCTCTTCATCGTATGTTATGCTCAGAGAAATAGTATCGACTGCAAAACCCTTTTAGGAAACCCCTGTGTCAAATAAGCCATTCGCTTTCGGAACCAAGGGCGAAACACTCCAGCGTTTGAAGGGGTCCCTCGTTTGCGCAGAAGTGCTTCCGCTCCACCTAGTGACTGCGGAGCAATGGAAAACACAGCGCGCGAGTGCCCTTGCTGCGCTCGAAACGGCCGAATTCAGGGGGATGCGCTTGATAGTGCGCAGCAGCGCAAAAACAGAAGACGCCCCGTTGGAGTCGCATGCAGGTGAGTACCTAACGCTGCACGGCATTTCGGGGGCGGGCCCCCTCGCTGAGGCAATCGATAAAGTGTTTGCTAGCTACGGTGCATTTTGCAGTGAAAACCAAGTCGTGATCCAACCCGAGCTCAAGGATGTCCTACTATCGGGGGTTGCCTTTTCCATGGACCCCAGTACGCGCAGCCCGTACCGGGTGATTTCGTTTCACCGAGGTTCCGATACAAGCGCGGTCACCTCTGGAAAAAAGGCGCCAATCGAAACCGTTTACTGCCTCAAAGGCCACGAACACCGCTTGCCCGAAGGACTTCAAGCGGTGGGCTCACTGATTCAGGAACTTGAATTGGTGACGGGAAAAGAAGCGCTCGATATTGAATTTGCGTCGACGCCCCAAGGCCTTTTTCTTCTTCAGTGCCGGGCGCTTCACCAGCTGCAAAGCGACGACACGAGCGAAACGTTCCTGGAAGCCGTTCAAACGACCCACGGAAAAATAGAGGAGCTGAATAAGCCCCACCCCTACTTGCTTGGCAAAAAAACCCTGTTTGGCGTGATGCCCGACTGGAACCCCGCCGAGATGTTGGGGCTGAAGCCCCGCCCTTTAGCGCTAAGCCTTTACCGAGAGCTCATCACCTCGGGGATTTGGGCCTACCAGCGAGACAACTACGGTTACCGAAACCTCCGCAGCTTTCCGCTGATGGTCGATTTTTGGGGGCTGCCGTACATTGACGTGCGCGTGAGCTTCAACTCGTTCATTCCCAAAGCGCTGGACGAAGAGTTGGGGCACCGGCTGGTCGACTTCTATCTCCAGACACTCGAACGCGCACCTGAACTGCACGACAAAGTCGAGTTTGAGATCCTGCTCACTTGCTACACTTTAGACATTGAAACGCGCTTGGAAAGTTTGCGCAAAGGCGGATTCACCCCTAGCGACTGCGATTCCATCCGCCTCGCCCTCAAAGAACTCACGGGAAACATCATCCACTCCGATACGGGGCTTTGGCGCAAGGACATCGCCAAAATCCGATCCCTCGAAGAGCGCATTGCCACAATTGAAAACTCAGGCCTCGACGACCTCTCTCGGATTTATTGGCTGGTAGAAGATTGCAAGCGCTATGGAACACTCCCTTTCGCAGGCCTCGCGCGCGCTGGTTTTATTGCCGTGCAGATGCTTCGGTCTTTGGTCACTGAAAATTTAATCTCCGAGAACGACTTCGAACGGTTCTTTCAGTCGCTCGATACGGTCAGCTCCCAAATGGTAAGGGACTTCCAATTTTGTGAGAAAGCGGAGTTTCTTCTGCGCTACGGCCATTTGCGTCCCGGTACTTACGATCTATTGTCCCCCCGGTACGATCAAGATTCCGATCGGTACTTTAGCTGGGCTGGCGAGAGAAATAAGGCGACCCGAAACCACCCTTCCTTTTCCTTGGAACTCGGACAGCTCAGAAAAATCGAAGCGCATCTCGCACTGCATGGATTGCCGGGTTCCGCACTCGACTTTCTCGACTTTATCCGCCAGGCGATCGAAGGCAGAGAACAAGCGAAGTTCGTTTTCACTCGCGCTTTGAGCAATGCGCTAGAGCTTGTCGCAAAACTAGGGGCGCAGCACGGCCTTACCCGCGAAGAATGTTCGTTCGTGGACATCCGCACTTACCTTTCGCTGTACGCTTCCGCACAAAGCGTCGGCGAAACCTTGCGCGAGTCGGCAAGTGCCGGCAAAAATCGGTTTGCGATTACTCAAAAGTTGCGGCTGCCCCCTCTGGTGGTTTCGCCAGATGCGATCTATTGCTTCGACCTCCCTACATCGCAACCCAACTTTGTGACTCGCAAGCGAGTGACGGGGCCCGTCGTCGTGCTAGGCGAAAAAGAGGGCTCGTTTGATAGTGGCATTGCCTTTATTCCTAGTGCCGACCCAGGATACGACTGGATCTTTTCCAAGAACATCACGGGGCTCGTGACCATGTTCGGGGGGGCAAATTCCCACATGGCGATTCGAGCGGGAGAACTAGGGATTGCCGCTGTGATTGGGACGGGCGAAAACCTCTACACCAAATTGGCCGAGTCGCAACTCGTGGAACTCGACTGCGAAAACCAAGTAATCACCAGCATTCAATAAAGAGTGAGCGCGCTTGCCGAGCCGGTTGACTTGGCAAAAAATGCAAACCGTCAGCGCATTCGCTAGGGCGCTTCTCCGAGCGCTTCTTGTAGCGGGGTTTTGGCGCTAGATTCCTGAGCTTGTTTCGGTTAGAACGGCAGCAATGCGAAACAGCGCCGGCTTCCTTCAGCGAATGATTTTCTTTTTGGCCTTCTGCTTTAGCTGCTCTGGTTTTGGCGGTTCCTTTTGGGAGCTTATTGCACAATCCGAATCGGCGAGGATGAAAGAAAGCGGCAACCTTCTGGTAGCGGAAGTAAACGAAGCGTACGACCGTTTAGCAAACCACACAACCAGCGAAGAGTTGTCCGACGCGCGCATTTATCGATCCCTTTGGGCCAAAAAAACATTCCGCTATTTAGTAGAGCACCGAGTCCCTCGGGCCGCTTCCGAATTAGAATGGTCGATTCTGCTCTGGCACCTTTTTTCATTGCGGACTGTAGTGGCGCCTGCGGACATCGAAGTGCTGCTAGCGACCCAGAGAAAACTGGGAAGCCCGCAGACCCGGTCTCAGCTTGCGTGGCTTTTGTCCCAGCAGGGCGACGCCGGCAACTCGCTCACTCGGGCCACGGTCGCGGACCTCGGAGGCCCCAGCGGGCTTTTAAGGATGGGGCCACCTGTTGTTCCCGGATTTGTTCCAATCCGCATCCACAAAAAATACCGAGACCACGCCGCTTGGTTTGATGCCGATGGGCTATCGGCGTGGGAATTCATTGATGGAGATCCCGACCGGGTGCGGATCCGCGGAATGGAATTGCGTTCCGGCGATATTGGCGCAGTGGAAGTGAACCATCTGGGGGACGGCGTTCTCGAAGGTTTTTTAGAGGACGTTGGCGTCGTGCCCCACGCGATGCTTTTCGTGACGCTCCGGCGAAAGTTGGCGGACGGAAAAACAGTTTACCTTCCAGCGATGATGGAGATTTTTCAAGGAGGGGTACGCTGTGTACCGGCTGCGAACGCCCTTTCTCCTGGGTTTTCTTGGTACTCACAATGGTCTCGGCCCAGAGGCCTCCCCGCCGACACCGGTGAGAGGCTAAGCCGCGAGGTGCAACAGCTCAAAGGTTTCTCCTTTGATTTTCAAGCCCGACCCACTCCGCCTGGCGGGCATTTCCCCAACGAACCGGGTCAGCCCTGCTCGACTTGCACCAATTTGATCCATGTGCCTTTTGAACGCGCCGGCATCCACTTGCCCTACACGGCCACCAAAGTGGCGGAAGGAGCGAGAGCCAATTTGTCGATTCTAGGGATCGATAATATGCGAGAAATTTACACCCCCACCGATATCTTGAATCGCTCCGGATTTCAGCACGTCGGCGTAGTGGATAATGCGGAACCTGAAAATGCGATCGCCCAAGCATTGGCTGCGGGCCGCCCTGAACAAGTCGAGACTTTGGGCGGGCGAATGAGCCAGAGGAGACTGGTTCCGGAAAACCTTCCCAGCCCGTACAGCATCGCCCGTTGGCGAAGCTCGGTGGCGGCAGCCGTCGTTTCGCTGGGCCAGTCCAACGGGGCTTTCGGTAATTGGACAAGGAAGATCGCCGGCATGGAGAAAGAAGAAGTCCCTCTCTCTGGGTCGCCCACTATGATCTCTTTTTATTTTTTGTCTGACCTCATTGCCTCAGACGCAGCCAAAGCAGCTTGTCCCCTAGTACTCTCGCTGCTCGGTGACAGCTCGCACCCGAGACTGAGCGAGCTTCGGAACAACCCTCAACTACTTCGCACTATCGATGGAGTCATTGAAAAGTCCGTGATGGGGCGGGAACAATGGTACGGGCGCCCTTAACTTAGGGCCTGACCTCCACAACCGCAGTGGGTTCTTTCGCGTTAACGCTGGCGGTCGGGGTTGCAGATTAAAGCGACAGGTGCTGCGGCACCGGCTTTGGGGTGGTTGGTGGGGCGCTTTTTTTTTGAAAACACGCAGGCGGTTTTGCCTTCGACTATTTGGGCGGCGCTCGTACCGCCGATTGAGTCCGTAGTATCTAGATGCCACCAGCCGGCGGTAACGGTTTTTTTAAAAAAAAATGCCCCACCAACCACCCCAAAGCCTCGGCCGTTCCATTCATAATATACCGTTCCCGACACTAGACGATCACTTTGGGGGGGGGTTTGAGGTTCGTGTTTTAGCTTTAGGGTAGAGGCTTTGAGGCCCCACGCTCGCCACTTTTCGGCCCTCGCTACTACCGCAAGTGACGTTTTGCGTCACTCTTTGCAGCTGGGTCCAGCCTAGCTGCCCGGCATCAGATTTTGCATAAACGGCCGAGGGGGCACGTTTGCTATCCGCACTAAAGCATCTTTCAAACCTAGTCGAACAGCGCTGGCAAAGCGCGCAAGCGGAGCGCCGGATTTCTACGTCCGATCTCCCTCTCCTTTTTGAGCTCCTTTCCCATACCAAATCGTACCGGTGGAAAAGCCCCTACTTTCGTAAAGGCAAAGGCGTTTCGCTCTCTCGAGCGGAAGAAGTCGTCGACTTGGTTTTTTACGATGCAAAGGCGCGAAAAGAAGTAAAACGCGCCATCGACCGACTTGGGGGGCCAGGCAGTGCCCTTTTCTGGGACCTTTACCTCAGGCGCGTCGTGAATTCGGTGCAAGGCTTTTCCGATGGGTACTTGTCGCTACTCAACTTCGCGCATTCAGCCCTCCCTACCGCAAGCCAGCTTGTTGACTGGAATAGCGGGAGCGGCAACCTTGCCGCTGCGTTGGCTTTAGGGAGCGCTGACCGAAAAATTACTGCGGTCGATTCCAACCCGCGTGCTGTCATTGCCACAAAGCGAGTTTTAAAACATTTTTTTCCCGACAAAGAGCATTCCATCACTGCCAAATTAGGGGATCCGCTGGCAAAGGAGCTCTCTATTCCGGCATCGAAAGGTGCCGTCGTGATGAGTTCCCTCTTTCTTGCGGAAAACGATTCCGTGCGGCTCGAAACCTTGAAAGAAATCCACGGGAACCTTTTAGACGACGGCGTGTTTTTTTTGGTCGAACCTAAACAGTGGCTTAGTAAACAAAGCGTGCTGCGGCTTTGGGTGCAGAGGGTCGCCAAAAGCGCCGCGAGCTCTCACTCTCCGATGAGCGAATTTGAACTGGCGATTTTTACCGAAATGCAGCGGCGGTTTTTTCTGGAAGTCGCCTCAGAAATCCCCGACACGAGCGAGTGGGTGGAGCTTTGCAAACAGGCTGGCTTTGAACCCATCCTCGTCCGAGATGGTTTCTACGGCTATTTTTCGACGATCCTGCTGAAGAAAGTGCCCATCAAAGCAGCCCCTAAAAAAGAGCCGATCATTCGCTACCACGATGAACCGTGGCCAACCTAAAGCGGTCGATAGAAGGACAGAATCAATAAGTAGTGGTACGAGGCCCCCACGAGCACCAGCGTGTGCCAAAGTTCGTGGTACCCAAAAAACCCTTCGAAGAGTTTTGGTCGCTGCGTCGCGTAAACCACTGCGCCGATGCTGTAGGCCGCCCCGCCGGCGACGAGCAAGAATAGCCTCTCCGGCGGAAAATCAAAAAGCACTTCGTTGATCCGAACCACCAGCGTCCAACCCATCAAAACAAAAATACCCGTGTGCACGTACCGAGATTGGAACGGGGCCGGCAGCCAGGTTTTCACTGAAGTATAAGTAATCCCTAAACACGCAATGGTCCAAATGGCGACTAGAAGCGGCGCCCGCCAGGGTTCCGAAATACCCGAAAGAATCACTGGGGTGTAAGTGCCGGCAATAAACAGGTAGATGCTAAAGTGATCGAGGTTTTCTAAAAAACGGTGCAGATCGTGGGAAACTTCGAAACCGTCTCCCACAAAGTGGACGACTCCACTGGCAAGGAACACAAGGCTTCCGGTCAAAATAAAAGAAGCACAGGCCCAGTAGTGAGGCCACCCTCCCGACTGGTAGGCTAAAGGCAGCAAATAGGCCCCACCCACCAACATCGCCACGCAGCCCAAAGCGTGGAGCTGGGCGGAGATGGTACGGCACCAAAAGTTATACAGGGTGTGGCCGGCACGAAAACGGATCGTCATTTAGTACGCTCGAAAATAAAGGGTAACAGCTTCTTCGCCGCCCTTCAACTCAACGAACCGGTTTTAGATCAAGGTGAGGCAAACCTTCGGGATCCAGGCGAACGGCTTGGATATCCCAATCTTTCAGCCCGGAACGATCCCATTCGGTATTCAAAATCCATCCCGTGGTCGTGGCGTCCGTGGAGAACCCGTTGAATAAAAAGTTGCCTAGACTGTAAACCACTAGCTTGCCTCGGTACGTTTCGAAACCTTGAGTGACGTGGGGGTGCGAGCCGACCACCATGTCGGCCCCCGCATCGATCATGAGGCGAGCGAGTGTGCGTTGGCGCTCGGACGGAGCCGGATCCTCTTCCCAGCCCCAGTGCATAAAGGGGATCACGATGTCGACTCCCGGAATTTTTCGCGCTTCGGCAATATCAAAAAGGACTTGTTCGTCGTCGGACCACGCGATGCCCGACTGCGTCGCCGTTGCTTCAAACGAACGGGGCTTAAATTCGTTGTACCCGAGAAAAGCAACCCCGACGCCGTCTCGGTTCACCACCCAAGGCGCATGCGCCCGCATTAAGTCCGTCCCTCCCCCAAAGTACGGCAGCTGGTTTGCGTTAAGGAGTCCGAGCATTTCTCCGAAAGCCAGCACCCCGTAATCGCCCGAATGGTTGTTGGCGAGGGAAACGCCGTCAAAGTACTTCGCAAGCGGGGCCAGCGTTCGGGGGTGCGCACGAAAAGTGAAAGCCTTTGAAACCGGCGCTCCCTTGGTCGCGACCGAGCACTCAAGGTTTGCAACACGAACCTTTTCCGGGCCAAGGCTTTTTGCCACAAACTCAAAAGGGTCTCGCCCTTGCTTAACAACCTCACCGGGCAATTCATCGAGCATCACATCGCCCACAAAAGTCACTTTGAGGGCGCTAGCGGGAAGGCAGAAACACAAAGCAAATAAACACAACCTCACCGAGGTACCTCGCACCAGTACTGGATCTCTGCCAAAGTAACCGGTTCGTACACTTTTTGGAGGCCCGTAAATCTTTGCCCTTTTTTGAACCCTTCGAAACCCGAGTAGACCGCAGTGTGCAACGGTCTCCAGCCCTCATCGGATGAAAATCGCACGGCCATTTTTAAGTGAGCGGGCCCCGCAAGGCCGCTAAAGTAAACTCCCGAGTACTGAAAACGCGAGCCGACTTCCGCTTCCAGGACAGAATAGGGGTTTGTTTGAGCAACGAACGGCACATCGACTTGGGAGCCGCCGGTAAGAAAAGTGCAAACTAAATTAGCAGGAAGGCCGGCGAAAAGAGGTTCGGCGAAGCATACCCCAATCACAAACAGAAAAACCCGAACCATGCCCCGCCCCCAGGGATTCAGTCATAGGCTCGGACGGGAGTTCATTCAAACAGTTTTTTCCAAGCATCCACGTCAAACCCAACGACGCCGGTATCGTCAAACAAAACAAACGGCCGCTTGATGAGCTTTCCTTCTGCCGCCAAAAGGTCCACCGCTTCGGCTTCCGTCATCTTGGGCACTTTTTCAGAAAGCTTCCGTTCTTGGTAAACATGGCCTGCCGTATTAAACAGTTTCTTGAACGCGCCTTGGTAAACGCCCACCATTTTTCTGATTTCCGCTTTCGAAGGCGGGTTCGTGAAAATATCGACACGCTCCACTGCTTTATGGTGGTTGGTGAGGAACTTCAGGGCTTTCTTGCAGGTGCTACACTGCGAGTACTCATAAAACTTTACAACTTTCAAAGGTAGTTCTCCTAGGGAGCTGACAAAATGAGCAAGAACGAGTCGAGGCGCACCCTCGCGCGCGAGAAAGCGTCGGTCAGCTTCAGGCCGCGTTTCTCCCACCACTGAATTTCCCCGTCGCTCACTAAACGGTTCTTGCCCTGAAGCATTTTCAGCCGACCAAGCTCCGAGTCGACTTCCGACTGCAATTTTCGAAGGCCCTCTTGCACGAGCCCTTCTCGTTCGCGGTCCGCACTCGCCGTCGCTTTCTCAAGCAGGGCACGGAGCGGCGCAGCGGGTAGCTGCCGGATTGCCTGCAGCTGCTCTTGGCTCACGGGCATGAGGTTGGGGTGCACTTTTTCCGCGGGCCACTCATCCGTCACCACTTTGCCCGATTTCGCGTCGACAACCACTCGGATGGGTTGGGTAGAGAAGAAGGCATCGGGGTACCAGTGGCTGTCGGCCACACACTCGAGAACAAAATACACTTCTAATAGGAGCGGCGGCTGGGTTCCTTTAGTTTTGGTTTTCCAACTAGAAACCGACACATTCCCAAACTCCTGCGCAAGGACCGACTCGAGCGTGCCCGTCACCATCGGGTGGTCCCACGTCATCAATGTCAGATCGTCTCGGCGCAATGCTTTAGAACGCGAAAACGACATCCGCATTCCATCGTTGGGTAACGCGGGGAAGTACGACGAAAACATGCTGTCGCCAGGTTCCGCAAAAAGGCAGTCGCGATCAAAAGGTTCAGCGTGTATTCCCATGCAGTCAAACATCGACTCCAAATAAGCTTTGAGCTCTTCGGGCTGTTCGCTCTCCGCAATCCGCTTGGTCAGCGCGGTTCCCGCATCGGGGTCAAACGAATTGATTTCGATCAGGCGATCTCGCCCGGCTTCAATCACTTTAACCGCTTCTTGGTAAGCCGTTTTGGCCTCGGCGCAGATCGCGTCGAATTCTTCTTTATTCGCCGTAAACGCAAGCTTTGGCTTGATGACGAACTTTTCGATGCGGTCAAAGAACCGCTCGTGGATATCGCTCGCTCCATTAGCAGGCGATTCGAACACTTGGAAGACATCGCGGTACCAGCGGAGCAAAAGCTCTTCTCTACTTTGCGGCAAGTACGGTACGTGGATCTCAATATCGTTTTTTTGTCCGATCCGATCCAGGCGGCCAATCCGCTGTTCCAAAATATCGGGCTCCAACGGCAAGTCGGCCAAAATCAAGTGCCTTGCGTGCTGGAAGTTTCGCCCTTCGCCACCGATTTCTGAAGACAAGAGAACCCGCGCGCCGTCGGGGTCTTCGAAGTAAGCCGCGTTTCTATCGCGCGCAAGAAGCGCTTGGTCTTCGTGGAACTCGACTGCTTTAATCGCGTGCTCGGAAAGCAGGCGCTCTTTCAAACCAATCACTTGCTTCGGAGAAGTGCTGATGAGGAGCACCTTATCGTTCGGGTGGCTTTTTAAAAAGGCAGCAAGCCAAGGGACTAAAGCGTCTTGTTTCCGCTCGCTGTCTTTTTTAGGGGCAGCGTCTTCAATTTCGGGAGCTGCTTCCATTAACCACGTTTTTAGTTTCCGCTTCGGAAACGAAAAGTCTTCGAGTTGGACCACGCGCCGAGAGTTTCGAAAGTAAATCCTTCCGGTGCCGTAGTAGTCGACTAAGCTCAGGAGAACTTGGCGCCGGTTAGCTGGTACATCGAGGTTCTCCAAGACGGAGGCTTCGACTTTTCCCTTAAGCAGCTTCGACAAAGAAGCCATTTCCTTTTTGTTAGGGGCTCTCTCCAGACCTAGCGATTCTGCAAGCTGCACGACTTCTCGGTACTGGCTGTGCTCTTTTTGGTAGGCGGCCCAAGTAGGAAACCGCTGCGGATCCACTAGCCGCAACCGGGCAAAGTGGCCTTCCAGCCCAAGCTGTTCGGGGGTTGCAGTCAAAAGCAGCATCCCGTGGGTTTTTGCGCTGAGCTGCTCCAGCACGGTGTACTCGGGAGAAGGATCTTCTTCCGCCCAGGTAATTCGGTGGGCTTCGTCGACCACCACCAAATCCCATTCAATTTCTAAAAGCGACTCCACAAAGTCCGGGTCTTCTAACGACTCCAGCGCAATAATAAACCGCTCATGTTCCTCGAGGTCATCCCCGATGGGCGCCTCTTCCGTCTGCGATTCAGGGACCCAAAAAGCCGTGTTAAAGCGCCGGAGCATTTCAACAAACCACTGGTTCACCAGCGCTTGGGGCACGAGCACAAGCACTCGCCGAACGCGTTCCGTGACAATGAGCTGGTGCAGGATCCAGCCGGCTTCGATGGTTTTGCCTAGGCCCACTTCATCAGCCAAAAGGGCTCTGGGCACCCCGCGCGAAGCGACTTGGTTCACGACATAGGCCTGGTGAGGCAAAAGCATCACGCGCGGCCCCATCAAGCCCCTAACAGGCGAGCGTAAAACTCGGTCCCGAAGCTTCAACGTTTGACGTCGAAGCTCGAAAGCCCTCAAGGGGTCGATTTGCCCGCCTAGAAACCTCTCCAAAGGCCTTTGCAGCTTGTGCTCTGTCGAGATTTCCGACTCGGAGAGCTCTCGTTTCCCTTTGCCGACGTACCACTGGATCCCCATGCGGGTATCAATCCGAACGACTTCAAATGGCTCCCCCACTTGCGGGTGAACGGTGTCCCCTACCCGGAACTCGAGGCGCCGCAAGGGGGCAGTCCGCTTATTGTAGCGGCGAGAGCACCCCACTGCCGGGTACTCAACGTCCACCGCCATGGCTTCCACGCCCCGCACAAAGCCAATCCCCAGCTCGGGTTCAGCTTCACTCATCCAACATTGTCCATTTCGGAATTCAGGAAAAGATTTCACGCCAACGCATTTACCATAAAACGGGCGGTGCCGCACCGGGGAAGCGTGGGCCCGCAGTCGCATTGGGGGGGGGCAACCCGCCCCTAAACCCCGTTGGACCCTGAAGTAGTGAGCGGGAACCGCTTGAATACGGCAAACTTTGCGACACCTCTCCCCATTTTCGACCACCTTGAACCCGCGATTAGCCCCGGCTGATGCCTAACGGCGCCTGCCCGTCTGGTGGTCCAGGGTTTGCAATTTAGATACAGAATCGGGGGAACCATGAATCGCACTTTATTTTTGAACACGCGCCTTGCTCTTTTAGGACTTTCGATAGCTTTCCAGGGCCAGGCCGTAGCAGAGGATCGGCACTCCGAACCAACCAAGGGCGCCCCGCTGGCTTCTAGCAGGCCCTCCGGAGAAGAAACAGGGACCGCGGCCTATCAAGACGCAATGAAGCGAATTAAACGCATGGTCGAAATTGTCGACGGCCGGGTCGCTCCTGTAGCTGCAAAACCGGGCAATACGGAAATGCCCTTCCTCACCCCTCGAGAAACTTTGTCCGCGGACCTAGTGAAGAAGCTCATGAAAAGCCTCGACGACGGCACTATCGGAAGTGCGTTAGTCGCAATGCTGCAACAAAATGAGTCCTACACCGGCATCGAATCCGAAGAAGTCTTTGAGTACGACGGTACAAAACCCTTCGATGCGTTGACGAAAGAAGAGAAAGTAAAAATAGCAGCGGAGTACACCAAAGCGAGAAAAGAGCTTCGCGCAAAGCTATGGGATGAAGTCACTAAAATGCTTCGAAAGGAAGCCGATCCTCGCGCTAAACTCATTGCACGAGCCGTCGAAATCACTTTGCCTGACAGTCAGCGGGCGTACGACGTCGCAATCGAAAAAATTGAGTCGGAAAACCTTGAACACCCTCTTTGTTTAACGTGCGGGGAAGCGATTGCACCGGAAAATGCTAAAAACCCCGAAGATAAAGACTACGATTTCTATGAACAGATGGGAAATTCGGCACAGAAAGCTGTCGCTTCGGTCGCTGGTTTGGCTCCTGCCAAGGCGCGAGAAGCCACTGCACCAGTGAGGTTCTCGCCCAATGGAAAATTGTACACGGGGAACGGGTCTACAATCCATGATCTGACCTCAGGAAATACGCACAACGTGAAGACGGACAAGTCGGGGACTTGGCTTTACGACGGTAAGAATCTTAATTCGTCCGCAGCGGAACACAAAGAAGCGCTGGCCCTCGCGCTGGATGTGACGAACCGCCCGTTCGCTAAGCCGGGGAGTACTCCGGCGAGCAGCGCTGGGGGCGCAGGGCTAGGCGCTGTGGGAAATGCAAAATCAGCCGTTCCGATGGCTTCTCCTGCTGTCGCTCCGGCCACCTCTGGAGCGGGTTATGTCTTTAGCGGCTCGTCAGGCTACGAACAGGCTTACAACCTTGCCGTAAAGAACAATAAGCCGTTGGTAGTATACATCGGCGCTCCGTGGTGCTCCTCGTGCAAGCTAATGAAAAAAGACAGCCTAGAACCTATGAAATCGGAGAATGGCGGAAGGCTCGAAGACACGTACTTTGTTGAGCTTGATTTCGACGCCGATAAAGAGAAGGTCGAGCAAATGCTGAGCGGCACCACGATCCCTCAAACCATCGTGTACGCGAAAGACACCGCTGGAGCTTTCAAGCGCTTTTCTTTGACAGGCATGCAGTCGATACCTCGAGTACGGGAATTGATTGGTAAGGCACGAGACACTATTTCAGGTAAGTAATTGAAATAATACATTTATTTAGCGTGGAGATTGAGTTACGTGGCAAAGTAGGCTAAGATGCGGTCCGGTTGAAATGGACTGTACTCATTTTAGTTGCCCTCTTTGGATCCGATGCCGCGTGGGCAGAGAGAGCTTGCCGCGTTCAAGCTAAAAACGAACGGGTTCTCCTCATCAACCGCTGGCTTCCTCAACCCAGCGAAGAGCAATCAAAAATCACGGCCTTTCTTGAACTCTTCCCCACCAGCCGTGACGTGATCCGCACGGTCCAGCAACTGAGCGCTCTCGGGCAGCTCTCTTTCAAGGACCTGCCGCCCCTGGGCAACCTTCGGGCGCGCTTCACTCGCAAAGAGGGGGTGTCGCTGATTGAGGTGGGACCCAATGAACTAGGGGTTGCCGCCGTACTAGCTTTTCACGAAATGGTCCATGCGCTCGACGATGCTTTCGCAGGCCCGGCACTGCGTCTCCGAGCAGAAGGAAGAACAGCGCAGAGCGACGAACTAATGCTAAAGGCCGAAAGACTCGCCTACAGTGCGCAACGCAAGCTCATTGAAGATATTATGAGCGCAGCCGCTTGTGCCGAAAATTACTTTTTAGAGCACGAACGAAAAGGGAATTTAGTGGTTCACGAGCTCAGTGATAGTGAGATTGCAGCAACGTACTTGAAGCAGAATCCATAATCTCCGGCGCACGGTCCGCCCTTAACGACTCACTCCCACCAAGAGCCCCGTAAATCGACCGCAGAGACTTCCCAGAAAAGAACGTTTCGGCGAAACCGCCACAGGAGCTGCTACTTTCGGTGGAGGCGCGGGGTCCCAAGGCGGCCAATTCGCTGGATGGGTTTTACCCAGGGCCGGGTAAGGCGGTACCCAGTTTTCGCGGAGGCCGGGGTGGTTGTGCGGAAGGCGAGTGTAAGCACCCTCTCCGTATTCGGTGAATGGCTTGTGGAGACCGCCCTTTTGATCCACGTAGTAAACTTCCAGAACGGCGGGCGCATTGGCCCCTTTATCAAAAGTGACTTCTTCCTCGTTAAGCGGCGCTTCGAGGGCGAGCGAGGCAGCTTTGTTTTCGTAGTCGTCCGGTTCGACTTCGTAAATGGGGTTTTCGGAATACGGGGTTATTACCCCAGCGCCTTTTAGCTTGTAGATAAACAACCCGCCGGCCGAACCCACGGCTTTCTTTTGAGCCGTTTGGCAAACATATTCTAAGCTCGAGCTCGCGCTGATGAAATTGGTGTTGCTCGGCCGAAAAACTTTCATTTGTTTAGACGGGACGTCGTAGGTGAACGAATCTTCCGAAACACCTTTTCTCAAATGGTCCTGCATCGATCGGATGGGGGGAGCCGGTAGGCGGGATTCGATGGATTTTTTGAATTCATCCGGCGGAAGCCTGGAGATCCGGTAACCGATGAGTGCACTCTGGTTTTGGTCCTCGGCGAACAAGCTCGAGCCACTGGTTAAAACCAAACCCAAGACCAAAAGTTTTCGAATGCGCATCGATTGCCTCGCCGGGATGCCTTTAGGATACCCGCTTTTGGCACCGAAGGCGAACGAAGCACCGACTTAAGGTTCCGCAAGCCTCCCCTGCCGCCATTCTTTTTCCACAATCAGCCGCGCCCCTCTAGCGAAAGACCAATAAGCCCAGGCCCAGTTGTAGAGAACAAAAAGCCGGTTTTTGAAGCCTACCAAGTAATAAATATGGACTAGTAACCAAGCGGCCCAAGCTAAGAACCCCGAGATCTTAAAGCCGCTGACTTCGGCGACCGCTTTTTTTCTTCCGATGGTCGCCATTTGGCCTTTATCAAAATAGCGAAAGTCCCGGCGAGGCTTGCCCTTGATGCTCGCCATAATGTTTCGAGCCGCGTGCAGCCCTTGCTGCATCGCTACCGAGGCGACTCCCGGCAGTGGCTGAGCGCGAGCGTCTAAGCAGTGCGCTAGGTCTCCAATCACGTACACTTCGGGGTGCCCGGCGAGCGTTAGATCGGGTTCGACAGGAACGCGGCCCGATCGTTCGAGCTTTACTCCGAGCGTTTTTCCTAAACGAGACGGCTCCACACCGGCTGCCCAAAGCACGGTCGAAGCTTTTAAAAATTCATCCCCTAAACGAACGCCGTCAGCTCCCACTTGAGTCACGCGAGTAGAGGTCCAAATCTGCACGCCCAGCCGCTCGAGATCCCGAGTCGCTACTTTCGCCATTTTTTCCGAAAAAGTCGCAAGAACCCGCGGGCCTGCTTCGATCAAAAGCACACGGGTACGTGCAGGATCAATCCGGCGAAAGTCGCGGCTCAACGAGAACCGGCTGATTTCTCCGATAGCTCCCGCCAGTTCAACTCCCGTCGGCCCCGCACCCACCACGATGAAAGTCAAAAGCTGCTTTTGCTTTTCGACGTCCGGTTCTCTTTCGGCCTGCTCAAAGGCAGTTAAAATCCGCCTGCGGATTTCCGTTGCTTGCTCCAGCGTCTTCAAACCCGGCGCATATTCTTCCCACTCAGGGTGCCCAAAATAACTATGCTGCGAGCCAGTCGCCAGGATCAAGTAGTCGAACGAAACTCGCCCCGAGTCCGTTTCCAACACCTTTTCACTGAGGAGCACTTTCTGGACTTCGCACAGCCGTACTCGAGTGTTTTGATTCCTCGACAGAAGCGAACGGATTGGTACGGCAATTTCGGCCGGAGAAAGCCCCGCTGTGGCAACTTGGTACAGTAAGGGCTGAAAAAGGTGGTGGTTTCGTTTGTCGAGGACTTCAACCTCAACAGCCTTGCAACGAGACAGAACTTTCGCCGCGTTTAGACCTGCGAAACCGCCACCTACAATGACCACTTTCTTCATACTAGCCCTCTCAAGGCACTTTCGTTGTCGGCGCCACGCTAGCCGTTAATTGGGTAAGAAGATCCGATCGGTGGCCTGCGGGGATCAACGTGATATTCGCTTCGCTTTCGATCAGTTTTTCTGTTTCTAAAATAGCAAAAAGCGCTTCCGAAACTTCTTTGTCTTTTGCAATCGACTGAAGCGCATCGCCGACAATTTTGGGCCTCATCACGGCGGCTTTTGCAAACTCCACCGCGGCTTCACGTTCCGCACCGCTAGCAATTAAGTTTACTTGGTTCAGGCCATCTTGCTTGATGGCGGAAGTAACCTGCCGAAGGCGGTTCACCACTTTTTCTTCGATTTGGCGGATCATCCCTTCGTCCCGGAAATGGACTTTGCGGATGTAGACCGAACCTAGTTCGTAGCCCCACTCGGCCGACTGGGGAGAAACTTCCTTCCGCACGACCCGGCTCATGTGGTGCCGATTTTCTAGCATTTCGGCGAGCGGCATATTGCTTAAACACTTCACTGCCGCGTTGCCTACGTTCGCACGTAGCGATCCGCGCGGATCGGTATTTTTAAACACGTGGGCGTGGGGATCGCTAATGTACATTTCGTACCACACGCCAATCCCCATCGGTGCGCCTTCCTCAGAATTGACCGGGGTGCTTCTTTGGTATTCTTGATCCAGCCGGAGATCCGAGGTCCAGATGGTTCCAAACAGCGGAGTAAGCGCGGCCTGCCAGCCAAATTTCGGCCAAAGAAAGTGCAGCCCCGGCTCTTTGATCACTCCGACCACGTTTCCGAAAAGCACGTAAATTTTGGCTTCTCTTTCGCTTAAGGTCGTAAAAACCCCCAGTATCCTTCCCAAACCGAGAAGGATGCCTTCGCCCAGGACGAGCACCACCAAAGTAGCGACTGCGGAAATGAAAAAACCGTTCATGACTTCACCTCAACCACTGCCCGGCTAGCCTCTCCGTACAGTTTAAGTTTTACGTTCCGAACGTAGTTTTCGACTGCGCCTTTCCCGCCCTCTTTAAGGATTTTAAGTTCCGCAGAAAGCTGGGTCAGCATTTGTACTTCGGCTTGAGCGAGCATCGTGCCGATTTCGACCGCTTTGCGGGACTGCACAATTTTTTGATCCGCTGCAGCTTGCGCTAAGCTGATTTCGGAGGAGACTTGGTTGTGGGCCGTGTTAATGGCAGCCAACGCCGACTCCACTTCCGCAGGGGGATCGATCCCTGTGATCAAGGCAGCGTTTAAACCAATCCCGTAGCGCGCGACGGACGAGCGGCACTCTTGTTCCATATGGCTATTCATGGTGCTTAAGTTCTTTCGCAAGTCGTTGATAGAAACTCCCTGCACGCGGCTCGCCATAAAAGCGTCGTCGCCACTTTCAGCGGCGCGAGCGGGAGCTTGAAAAACAGCAATCCGCTCTCGGAGGATGGAAATAAAATACCCCATCACATGCGCGACCGGGTTTTTGACGCCGAAAAGGTAGGCGTACAAGTTTTTCTCGGAAACGCTAAAGCGTATCTGCCCGCGAAGCCCGGTATCCAGCTGATCTTTCGTCACTGCTTCGAGAACTTCCCCTTGACGGTTCGCCATCGGGTTATCGGGATCGTACCCAATGCTGACGGTTTCAATGGCGACACTCACTTTGTGGATTTTTTGCCACGGCCATTTGAAGTAGGGACCGCCCGGAGGGATCACACGGATCTGAGGGTAGCCATAGCGCGGCTTTTCTTCTTCGTTCAGTGTCTCACTCAGTGGATCCTGGAGCGTCGTGAGATCGCCGATTCGCTCCGCTCGACCAAGGGAGGTTTTTACAGCCCGCTCGTTTTGATCCACTGTGTAGAGCCCCGGGACAATCACTCGAAGCACTAACCAAACGCCAAAACCAGCGGAAGCTCCGGCAACCGACCACTCGACCAGCAACTCTTCAAACATAGCGAAAACGCTCCTTATTTTTCCGTCCGAAGAGCATAGGCCACAAACCTGGAAAAAGCCACGGCGGCTGCTGCGAAGCCAGCAAGTGCTTTCTGCGGCGGGCTGCCATCATCCGTCATTGCGAACCCGGAGGGTGAAGCAACCCTTTGGCCATAAGGGTGTAAATGAAACTTTGTCCGTCGATGAACGCCGGCCAAAGGACCCCACCTGCTGAATACACCGTTGCAACTAGCCACGGCGAGTGCCCCTTGAGAAGTGACAAAAAAAGGCATTCTGCATGCTGAATAAAGGGCTTTCTCGCCCGGTGTAGCCCACAGGCGCTGGCCCCCCACTTGCAATCTATTAGGCTGGCTGGTTCGTGAGCCGTACGTGTGGTGGTGTTGTGAAGAAGCTCTCTCTCTATAGCGTTTGTTTTTGGTTGCTTGCCGCGTGCGGCGGTAACCCTGCCGGAATCCAGTTTGATGCGTCGGTTCCTGGGAACCAAAAGTCTCTGATCGAAGGGGATTTAAAACTTATCGCTTCGACTCGATTGTCCGCTGGCACTCCAGAAGATCTCAAGATTTTAAATGTAACTGACTTGTCCGAAGCCTCCTTGATTGGCTACCTGCGCGAAAGAGTGCGGTATGTCGTGGGCGAATCATTTTCCTACAAACAAAAGATCCAAACAGCGCAACTATCGTCTACCTTCGACTCGGAAGTTTTCTCGTCCACCCGAGATGCCAATCCGCTTCCACAGACTCAGATCGTCATGTGGAATTTAGGTTCGTATTTGTTCCTCCAGGCAAAAAGCAATAACGAAAGAATCACCCTGGATCTAGGGCTGCTCAATATCTGGATTCGATCCGTTCGGGTAGCGATTGTGCAAATTGGTGAAGGCCTGTTTTCGGCAAACGCTATAAAAGGAATTGCTTTGGACTCCAAGGCGAACCGGTTCCTGCGGATCGGCACTTATTTCCACGAGGGAAGACACAGCGACGGGAACGGGTCTAACGCAGCATTCCCCCACGCTAAGTGCCCTTCGGGTGACTACAAAGACGACTTCGCCTGCGAAAACAACTCGAATGGTCCTTATGCGGTCCAGGCAACGTTATTGAAGTACCTGTATGCTGCGTGCCAAACCCAAGGTTGCTCGGAACAAGAACTCACGGGCTTGACTCTTTCTATTGCCGACTACCGAAGCCGCCTATTGCCGGGAGCTACTTTTTCAGACCCTAGGCCGGAGCAGCTGTGATGAGCCACCGGATTGCTCTGATTTTTGTCGCAGCGATGGCGCTTGCCGCGGCGCTTTTCACAAACGCAACGAGGTATTCAACGGAACCCTCCAGCGGCGGTTACGACAGCCCACGTTTCCAGCCCAGCGTTCCCACCCTGCCAAGCCAAAGGCATTCTTCAGCCCCTGCCGATACAAACTTTGCTGAGCTAGCCCAAAAAGCTTTCGACTCGCTCCCTCGAATCGAAACCCTCCGGACCAGCGGCGAAAGCGTGCACCACGCACCGAAAATTTTGCTCGATTCGAGCGAAGCACTGACTCAAGTTTCCATGGCCCTACGCGACCACCCCGAATTTGCGGACCAAGGCATCGAGTTTTACCGAGCCTGCGCCCACAACGATAGTTTGATGACCGCCGTCAGGGCAGTTTGTTTGCAGCGGCTTGCTTTCTGGACGAAGGGTTCGGAACTCGAAAACGGCGCTCACTCCCAGGAGCTGCGGGATCTAGCGCAAGGCCTGCCGCCGCTTCCCCGCCACTAAGTTTCTGCTACAGTAAGCAGAATGACTGCCGAAGATATCGTCTATTTTAAATACTGCTTTGAACAGGGCCTGATTCACAGCCCGCTGCTTGAAATTGGCTCCCGCAAAGTAGCCGACGAAACCCACACTTTTAGAGACGTTGCCCGAGATTTAGGCGTGTCAACGACCTTGGGCGTTGATTTGATGGATGGTCCGGGGGTGGACGTAACCATGGATTTTTCCGCTGACCCCAGCGACTTCAAAAAGCGCTGGAGCCACCCACCCTTTCAGACGGTGGTGATCTTTAACGTCCTCGAACACACTTTCGATCCGATCACGGTGCTTAAAAACGCGCTCCACTGCACGGCGCCCGGAGGCACAGTTCTCGCGCTTGCACCCGTGGTCTGGCCGGTCCACCGGTTCCCCAAAGACTACCACCGGCTGCTACCGGACTGGTACGAAACGTTTGCGGCGGTTCATGGGCTGACGCTCCACCGTTCGACTTTCTGTTGGGTTTCGGAGTTCGGCATCACTCCCGTCGGCCCCGAAAACGACGCCCAACTCCCCACGTGGCACACTTTAGCAAAGCCGCAACAAAGGCTTCGTTCTCGTTTAGCGCACCGAATCTTTAATACGTTCGGGAGATCGCACCGCTTCACTTACTGCGCGCTGGGCGCCGCTTTTCAAAAGGCAGCTGCCCGCTGATTTACTTCGCCCGCTTGACCGCCCTCACCACCATCGACTTCCAAAGCCAGGGGACCCGGCCGGCGTTCGCGAACTCGAGTTGAGAAAAACCGCTTTGCACCAAAAGCTGTGTGAGTGTTTTCCGCGAAAAAAACTTAATATGCCCACAGTCTCGGTGCGATTCGAAATGCTTGTCCCATCCATCCAGTAAACTAATCGCCAGGTTTTTCAGGTAGCCGTGGTAGGGCGTGCTGAGAATCAGCACGCCGTTCGGCTCCAGCGCTTCGTAAGCGCGTGCTAACATTTCGCTGGGACGCGTTAAGTGTTCGATCACTTCAAAAGAGGTCACCACACTTACTTTCGGTTCCATCGAGCGGTAGTCATCGTAAATCGACTTCAATTCAAACGAGGTGTGGGGAAAGCTTTTGCGGGCAATGGCTATCCCGCTCGTGGATTGATCGAAGCCCCGCACGTGGTGCCCCAGGGAAGATAAATAGGCCGTCATGACGCCGCTGCCGCAACCGGCATCGAGAATTTTGAGCCCCTTCCCTGGCGGAAGCAACTGCTTCAGCGAAGGGATCAAGTAGTCGTGGTAATGGCCCTTGCCGTCCCCCCCCCAAACGAATTCGCCTGGCCCGCTATCGGCGGTGAGCGTCAGGGTTGCGGTAGCTGGCATGGGGGCTCCTTTGGAAACAGAATTATCGCGCCCCTTGCTCTGAAAAGCGACTCCTCAGTTTTGCGGCCGTGGCGCACCGGGGCGCTCGCGCTCATTTTTAAGTTTTCATCCTTCTTCTTTCACTGTTAGCTTGCGGCCCGTGAAACAAGCGCTTCCCGTTCGCCAAATTTCTCTCTTCGATGGAATCTGCCTGACCGTGGGCATCATGGTCGGAGCGGGTA
>JANPJT010000163.1:0-2430 GCA_031425635.1 Pseudomonadota bacterium | reverse complement strand
CGCATAGTAGATGTAGCCGATCCAGCGATCCGGCGCTAAATCGAGTGCCATCCGAAACGCAGTTTGGGCTTCGGCAGTTTGTTCGAGCGCAAACTTAGCCCTTCCTTTGTAGATCTGGATCAACCAAAGATCGGGGGCTTCTAGCTCGGCGAGCTGCAAGTAGTCCATCGCTAGGGGGTACTTTTCTTGCTTTAAATAAGTTCTGCCTAGGTTGAATCGGGCCGTGGGATCTTTAGGCGCAAGTTGGAGCGCTTCCAGGAACCCGCTTTCGGCGAGATCCAGCCGATCGGTCATGAGCCCTAGGTACCCCAACCAAAGGTGAGCGCGTGACTTTAAAAAGGCGCTCGTATCTGAGTCGATCACGTTGTCTAAAAATTTTCGCGCTCGTCCGGAAGATTCCCCTTCTAGGATGAGCAGGGCGGCGTACGGTACTAAATACTCGACGTCTTCTTTCGCGGGGCCCCGTTCGTGGTACAGGGTCAAAGCGCGAAGAGCCGCCTGGGTTTTTCCCGCGTGGATGAGGCTGTACACTTGGCGGACAAACGGGGATTCCCCTTCGTTTTGTCCAGCCGTGGCTTTAGACAGCGAAGCCCCTTCGGTGGTTGACGCGGTCTTTCGGAACTTTAAGAACGCGATTCCCGATAAAAGCCCGCCTAAAACCAAAACACTTAAGACCACTGGGCTAGTGCGGGATTCTTTTGCTTTGGGGATCAGGTGCGGCGGCACGCGCACGGGGGTAGGGCGGGCCTTGTTCGGGGTGACTGAAATCCGGGCTTCGGGCGTGGGCGTTAAGTCGCCGTCGGATGTTTGGACGTCGGCCGTAATCGAGCTTGTCAGTCCGTGGTTCGTTCGAGCACTGGTGCTCGTGGGTTCTTCAGTGTCGTGGTACGAAAGCGCTTGCGCGGAAATCCAGTGCCCTTGGGAAGGCGCAATCTCGTCTTCCAACGAAAAAAGTTTCTTTTTAAGCTCTTCCATCAGCTCGCGCTGAGTAAAAGGGCCCAAGACTTCGCCCGCCCGTGTTCGAACAAGCCAGTCCTTCACTGGGCCACGCATAATGGTTTGATTTCCCACGAGAATGGTATCGGTTTTTTAGATGAAGAAGATGATGCGCGGCGCGTTACCGCGAGGTACCCGCCGTCCGGGCTTCCGACATCGCCGACAGGGGAAATTGGAAGGCGGTGGACTTCCGAACCAAGCACAGACCCTAAGCCGTGCCTCAAAAAGCCTGTGCCAACGCGCTGAAAGGGTTCTAGTCTGTTTCTATGGTCACAGTGCATCACTTAAATGAGTCTCGGTCCCAGCGGGTAGTTTGGCTTTTGGAGGAGCTGCAAGTCCCTTACGAAGTAAAATTTTACCAACGCGATCCAAAAACGATGCTTGCGCCGCCAGAGCTGCGAGAGATCCACCCACTGGGAAAGTCTCCGGTGGTGACGGATGGCGATTCGGTCTTAGCCGAATCGGGTGCTATCGTGGAGACGCTTCTCAAGCGTTATGATAAACAAAACCAGCTGCGCCCTCATCAGGACTCCGACTTAATTGACTACACTTTTTGGCTGCACTTTGCCGAAGGCAGCATGATGCCGAACCTCCTTCTGAAACTCGTCTTTACGAAATTAGCGACCCAATCGCCTTTTTTTCTACGCCCGCTGATGGCTGCTGTTTCAGCAAAAATCCATGCTCTTTTAATTACCCCTAGCTTCGATGCCAGCTTTAAGCTGGTGGAGTCGCAGCTTTCGCGCGCTGAGTGGTTTGCCGGCGAAAATTTTAGTGCGGCTGATATTCAAATGAGCTACCCGCTTGAAGCGGTGAATTCCCGTTTTGGGTTCAGCAGCGGCCCCGGTATGCAGAGGTACCTCGAAGCAATCCGCAGTCGACCCGCTTATCAGCGGGCAGTGAGTCGGGTGGGGCCTTGCTTTCCCCAGAAAAAATGATTGCTTTGCCGTTTTGCGCCGAGAGCGGGATACTTGGTCCCGCTTCGTAAGGACGGTAAGGGATCTTGAAAAAAGAAAACATTCGGGCGGTTGGTTCCCTTGCGTGGTTCTGTTTTTATTCATTGATTGGCTCCGCCGGCCCCAAATTAGGAACCCCACCCATGTAGTGAGTTTGGGGTTTTTGCGGGAGGACGGCGTGCGTTTGCGGGAGTGTCGTTCGGCGGTTCGCAGCTTGCGGTTGGGTCACCGACCATAGGGCGCGGGCGGCGAGACGGGTTGTTGTTTTTTTTCGTGCAGCACAGTTTACCTCCCTCGAGGGGAAACTTTGTTTTATCGTCGATAGATTGGCTAAGGTTTGGGGGAGCGCGCGTTAGGTGCAACCTGGATCATAGGTAACAGTTTGAACCGGGCACATGGGTAACACTATTTCCCATAGCGCTTTCGTCGCGGCGATGGGGATCCATCGATTCTAATGATGTGTCCGAAGGTTCGTTGGCGG
>JANPJT010000162.1:0-12533 GCA_031425635.1 Pseudomonadota bacterium | reverse complement strand
TCGCTGCACAAAGAGACTTCCCGCATCCCGCGAAAGATGTCCCTTTTCCCAAAACCAGACCCGTAGCCGAATGGCGTAGGGTTCCAAGCGGGCGGTGAGCCACGGGACGAGCAAGAGACTCAACCGCGCGGAAGGATCGAGCCCTAACAAACCACAAAACCGCAATGAACATCGCGCGCAATATCCATTCCCTAAAAAGATTCGTCCCAAAGAGTCAGGCATTTCACAGCTACATACAGTTTACTGGGTCGATATCCACCGCCATTTGAACGCCGCTCTTCAAGTGATCGGCATATTGATTCGCAAGCCCCATCATTTTTTGCATTTCCGCAACTGAGTCGCTTTTGATGAGGCAGTGCCATCGGTGGAGGCCTTTGATTCGTGCAAGAGGAGCCTCGGCAGGCCCAAGGACTTGAGTCCCTGGGAGCTTTCGAGAAACGAGAAAGCGCACTACCACTTCGGCAAAGTCTTCTACTCGGCTAGGGTTCTTGTGCTGGAAACGGAGCATTGCGAGGCGCTTCGAAGGAGGGAAGCCGAGCGTCCCACGCGCTTCAATTTCAGCAGCGTAAAATCGTTCATGCTCGTGACCAATCGCCTGCAACAAAACCGGGGAATCGGGGTTCAAACACTGCACGACCACTTCGCCTGGGATCTCACCTCGGCCCGCTCGCCCCGAGACTTGGGTGATGATTTGGAACGTTCGCTCGTTGGCCCTAAAATCGGGGAGGTTTAAAGTCGCATCCGCCATCAGGATTCCGACAAGCGCGATGGCCGGGAAATCGTGCCCTTTGGCCAGCATTTGAGTGCCAATCACAATGTCGACTTCTCGGTTGGAAATACTGGATAGGATCGTTTCCAGATCGGCGCGCGTTTTAACTACGCTCCGATCCATTCGGGCTATCCGCGCCTCAGGGAGGATTTCGCGCAGCTCTTTCTCGACCTGCTCTGTCCCCACTCCAATGGTATCCAGTGAAGTGCTGCCACACCCTTCGCACGTATCCGGGACTCTATGTTTCGCTCCACAATAGTGGCACTGGAGCGAGGGAGGGCTCTTGTAGTAAGTGAGCGCGACGTCACACTGGCGGCACCGCCAAGTATGCCCACAATCGGAGCAAAATAGAAAATGGGCGTACCCCAAGCGGTTCAAGTACAAAAGCGACTGCTGCCCTTTGGCTAAAGTCTCGCGGATCCGGTTCACCAACAGGCTAGTCAACCAAGGGGACTTCTCGTTTTGCCACCCCGACTTATCTCTCAAATCGACGAGGGTTACTTTGGGCAAAGGCCGGTGCCGTACGCGATTGGGCAAGGAAACCAAGACGTACCGGCCCGCTTTTGCATTGGCGTACGACTCAAGGGAAGGCGTTGCTGATCCTAAAATGATTGAGGCGCCCATGAGTCTCGCACGCACTACCGCAACATCGCGCGCATGGTAACGGAGCGAATCTTCCTGCTTGAAAGAAGTTTCATGCTCCTCGTCGACAATGATCAGCCCTAAGTCTTTCACAGGCGCAAAGACAGCCGAGCGAGCACCAATCACAATGCGGCAGTGCCCCAAACGAATCTTTTCCCACTGAGAAAGCCGCTCCTTGGGGGACAGGTCGCTGTGTAGCACAGCCACTTGCCCAGGAAACCTCGATGAAAACCGACCCAAAAGCTGCGGGGTGAGCGCGATCTCGGGCACGAGAATCATCCCGCCTTTACCGCTCGCAATCGTTTTCTCTAAAGCGCATAAATACACTTCCGTTTTCCCACTCCCCGTCACACCATGGAGCAGTACAGGCTTGCCAGCGGCTTCTTCAATCTCGGCTAGGCCTCTGGCCTGATCGGGAGTCAGCACCGGCCGTTCGGTAGAACCAATGGTCTTAAAATCGAGTGGCTTCGCAATCAAAGCCTTTCGCTTCTTTTCTTCTGTGGCAACGATGTACTGTTTAGGGACCGCGGCCCCAATCACCTCACCGAGAGGGTGGCAGTAGTAGTCAGACACCCACCTTAAAAAACGCAGCATCGCCTCATCAAAAAGGGGCTCCGGCAGGAGAATTCCTTGGATGGGTTTCAATCGAGAGGTTGCGACCGCGCTATGGGTCGGAAACCCTAGTACGAAAGCGTGTGTTTTCCGGTGGTGGAAGTTGACTTCCACGATGCTTCCTACCTGAAGAGTTTGGGCTTCTTGCGGTGCGATCAAATAGTGGAACGAAGACGCCACTCTGAGCGGCACGGCGACGTCAACGAGGGAAGATTCGCTCATCGGTAGCGCACTATCAGACGGATCGCTTCCTCGAGCAAAGCAGATGGTGCCGCAGACGCAGATGGCTGCCTTGACGCATTTCGGAGCGTCGCCACCGAGTCTCGACGGATAGGCTTCGCGGACGAAAGGGTTGTTGCTACGCGGGTTGCGCCGTTGATTTTTAAGAGCGACAACCTCGGCAACCTTCCAACGCCTGGCAAAGAGACCGGGTTGCTAAAATCCCAAGCGGCTGTTTCGCCGCCGACGCCCCACTCAAGGCGCGAGAGCGCTCTCCCCGTGCGAGATAGGTAGAAAGCTCGCTTCTGCTCGCCCTCGGAAGTGCCAACGATGGCGTAAGCAAACTCGTTGCCCACTTTCTCAATGGCTATGTCCGAATGGTTTAAATAGTTCCCACGCGTGTCCCATGTTTTGGGGTCGCCCGCGGGCACGTAGCCCGGTTTAAAAATGAGGAGTTGATCTCGCCTTAAAAAACGTTCCCGAAGCAGCCGCTCTTGATAGTCGCTTGCGGAACTCACCAAAAAATAATCAATGAAAGCTCCGGTTCGAGAGGCAATGGATTTAGAGTTTCGAAAAACATACTCTTTTTGAGTCCAGTCGGAATAAACGACCGGCTGGCCGGCCATCTGCCACTGAATCACCGCACCCGACCGATTGCCCGTGAAGGTCTCGATCACTTCCACGGTTTCCCCGTCTCTGACGGTGACAGTATGTCGAAACTGGAGTTCAACGGCTTCGCCACCCTTTCGCCCGCTGAAAACTTCGGCAACGAGGTCTGCGACCGGCGGGATAAACGCCGAGGCCTGGAAGTAAAACAAGCAAATCAAAAATGCTAGGAACGCTTTCACTTTTCCTCCAACAGCTTTTGGATGAGCGGTCGAATCTTGGCACTCAACTCCGGCCGATGCAAAGCAGAATCTACTTGAGCGAGCACGTAGTAAAGGTGATTGCCGATATCGTACCGCCGATCCGTAAAGAGCATCCCGTCAAGGCGCCCCCGTTTCGCAAGCGTGTTCATTGCATCCGTAAGCTGGATCTCGGACTGGCTGCCTGGGCTCAAGCTCTCTAACGCTTCAAAGATTTCGGGCTGAAATGCGTAGCGACCAATGATCGCGTACAGACTCGGGGCTAGCTTCGCCGGAGGTTTTTCGACGGTCCCCAGGATAGGAACGGGAGATTCGCTTCCAAACTCTTTACCGCCTGCGTCGACTGCGCCGTAGTGGCAAATTTCATCTTCGGGTACCTTCAGCACGCCAATTACAGAGCGGCTCGTTTCTTCGGCAGAGCGCACCAAGTTTTTTAGACCTTGAACCCCTCCTTTGGCCCAGGGCGCGAAAATTTCATCGCCCAAACACACTGCAAAAGGCTCGTTGCCAACAATGGGCTTGGCGCAAAGAACCGCATGGCCCAGCCCCTTGGGTTCTTTTTGCCGCACGCTTAGCACTTCCACGAGATGTCCAAGGCGCTTAACGCAATCGGCCAGATCGTTCTTTCCTTTGGATCGGAGGAACTCTTCAAGGTAAGGGGATGGGTCAAAGTAGTCTTCCATCGCCGACTTGCCTTTGCTGGTGACTAAGATCACTTGCTCGATGCCCGCCGATACAGCTTCTTCAACGATGAATTGAAGCGTCGGGGTGTCGATGATCGGAAGCATTTCCTTCGGGATTTCTTTTGTAAAAGGGAGACCCCGAGTCCCCAAGCCAGCGGCCGGTATCACCAATTTTCGAATTTTCGCCATAGTGTATCTTAGCGAACCGCCGCAGCGATGGGAAGGCCTGACACTGTGGCGATGTTGCCACTGGAACTGTGGGCTTTATCACCCGGCGTGACGCGCTAAGACCACCGAAGAGCCACTACAGACGGGCTTCCCCGTAGCGGCAGAGAGTGGTACATGAATTGCTTAGATGCCGACATACATGGAAGATTATTTCTCCTCGACGCAGGGCTACCGAATCCAAAAAACGCTGAAAAATTCCACGCGCATGGAAGGCATTGGTTTGCACTCGGGCGAAGTGTGCAGCGTGGATCTAATCCCTGCGCCACCCAACCACGGAATTGTCTTCGAGCGAGTCGACAAGGAAAAACCTGTCCGAATCCCTGCCCTCACTCAGTCGGTGATTTCGACTTCAATGGCCACCAACCTCGGTCTAGCGCATCGAGCTGATGCTCCTGTGGGAACCGTTGAGCATTTGATGGCGGCGCTCTATGCACTCGGAGTGACGAACACTCTTGCAAGGGTCTCTGGCAGCGAAATCCCGATCTTAGACGGCAGCGCCCAGCCGTTCATTGAAGCGATTTTGGAAGCGGGAATGGACTTTCAGCCCTATTCTCAGCCAGTGCTCCGAGTCATCAAGCCCGTCAAAGTCTTTCGCGACGGGGTGATTTGCGAGCTTTTGCCGCGCGAAAAGCTCCGGCTCACCACTTCGGTTGATTTTCCGCACCCGTCCATCGGACTACAAACCTTTGCGATAGAGGTCACTCCGGGGGCTTTTATTCAAGAGGTGGCTCGAGCGAGAACCTTTGGGTTCCTCAGCGACGTGGAAAGGCTTCGCAACCGACGGCTGGCCCTCGGAGCGTCGGTGAGCAACGTGCTGGCGTTTTCCGAGGATGGAATTGTGAATAAAGAAGGCTCGCGCTTTCCAGACGAATGCGTCAGGCACAAGCTTCTCGACGCCATCGGCGATCTCGCGCTTTTCGGCTGCTGGATCGAAGGTGAAATGGTGAGTTTTAGAGGGGGCCACTCGATGCACTTATCGCTTCTCAAAGCGCTGAGAGAGCACCCCTCCCATTGGACGATGGATCCTGCAGTGCCACTATCGGGGAGCGCTACCGTCTATAAAGCAAAGCAGCTACCGCTCCAGCTCCGATAGACTGGACCGTGCCCAGAACCGACCATGCCGCAAGGATTTCCAACGTGATCGGTTGAACCGCATACTGGACAAAATACGTTCCGACCACAAAAAGGCCCATGAGTGCCCCGAAACGGACGCCTTCCATGACCCCTTTACCTTCGTAACCTTTCGCGAATATCCAAACAAAATACTTAGCTAAAATAAATTGTCCGATGCACATCCAAAGAATGTTGGCTTGCATTTCCGCTTCCGGCCGCCATGCGCTTGCCGTGGCAGCGTACAACCCTTTCAAAGCAATACCGTGGATGAAAATATCCGTTACAAAAATATAAGCAAATACGGCGACGATCGCGATTACGGCCTTCTTGAGGTTAACGCCCTTCGTTAGATTCATCAGCATCTTGGTGTCTCCCATAGTTAGGGGCTGTACTCGGACAATGTGTCAGTAGGAGTACAGCCCAGAGTAAACAAAAAATGATTATGTCCAAGAAAGTAGGGTAAAGCAAGGAGGCGCTAGAGCGATGTCACTCGGCCATTTTCCTGAAACCACACTTTGGAGCATAAAAACTCCAATTCGGAAGGATCATGAGAGACAAGAAGGGCCGAGACTTTTGTTTCAGCGACGAGTTCCAAAAAGAGAGAGTAAAGACTGCTTTTCGTTTCTTCATCCAGCGCCGAGAAAGGCTCGTCCAAAAGAACCACCGGGAATTGGACTATCAGCGCCCTAGCAAGCGCGACACGCTGGGCTTGCCCTTCAGAGATCTCGCGCGGCATGCGTTTCGATAGTCCGGACAACCCGGTCCTCTCCAACCATTTCTCTGCGAGTTTGCGGCGCTCAATTTTTCCTACCCCCTTCACCCTCAGGCCGAAAGCAATATTGTCCTCGAGGTTTAAGTGCGGAAACAGCGACGGCTTCTGAAAGACTAAGCCGATGCAACGCTTTTCCGGTCGAAGGTTGTCGACCCGCGTTTCACCTACCCAGACTTCTCCCTGACTAGGAAGGAACCCAGCGACCGCTTCGAGCACAGTAGACTTTCCGGATCCGCTGCGCCCTTTCAGGCCTCCTACCGAACCCTTCGGGATAAAGAGATCGTCCACTTCTACTACGAAAGAGCCTCGGCGCACTCGGAAGCCACGGATCCTTAAACCTTCCACTGGGAGCCTCTTTCTTCAAGGGCGCTTGCCAAAAGCGACAGCAAAACGACGAGCGATAAAAGCATGCTACCCAAGCCAAAAGCTTCGTCGAACCGGTACCGGCTCATCGCATCATACAGCGTTGCAGTAAGGTTTTTAGTAGAAGCGTCCGCGAAGATGAGCACTGAACCGGCTTCGCCCAGAGAAAAACTCGCCCCCAAAACCATCGCTAAAAAAAGGGGCCCCCGCAAAAGGGGCGCTTGGACCCAAAAAAACAAGCCCCACTTCCCTGCCCCTAAAGACGACGCAACTTTCTCCGCTTCAGGGTGTATTCGCGCAAAGCCCTCTCTCAGCGGACGGATGTTCAAAGCCAAAGCAAAAACGGATTGGGCAATAACGACACACAGGAAGGGCGATCCCAAAGAACTGGGGTAAGAAAGGCGCCACGCGAGGAGCACTAAAATGCTTGAAAGCGCCAAGGGGAGAAAAAAGTACGAAGCTGCAATGCTCCCGAGCGCACGGCTGTAGCCGCCTCTCATCCCGAAGGCCGCACAAAGCCCCAACGAAGTCGATAGTGTGGCGCAGCCAAGCGCGAGTTTTACGCTAACGCTTAACGGGGCAAGGAACGACCGCCAGTGGGTGGCAAGGCCGGTGAAGCCGCGCGCAAGAAGGTACCCGAGCGGGAGAAGAACAAAAAAAACAATGAGAGCACTATACCCTGTAAAAGCGAAGCGCCGAGCCCAGGGGCTCTCCAGATAACGAAAAGATCCGCCTTCGCCGCCCAAATCGGTGCGGTTTCCTAAAAGCCACAGAGTGCCAACTAAAACGCCTGCTTGGGTCACTCCCAAACCCACCGCGGTGGCGAGATCGAAGTCTTGGCGTATCGCTTGATAAATCGCTACTTCGATGGAAGTAAATTTTGGCCCTCCACCCAGGAGGAGCACAATCAAAAAGCTCGAAGAACAAAGGACAAAGACAAGCAAGCAAGAGGAAAGAAAGGCGCGCCAAGACTTCCGAAACGTAACGGCCCAAAAACACCGCCAGCGGCCCAACCCCAACGACAGAGCTGTTTTCTCTTCTAAGCTTCCCTGCTGAGCCAACGACACTCCCAGAAGCCGAATGAAAATAGGGAAATTATAAATGACGTGGGCCATTAAAATACCCGTCCAACCATACACTCCGGAGTAACCTTCGCCAAAGAACGGCGCAACCAATCCCCGTTTACCCCAAACGGAAAGAACTCCCAAGGCGAGCAAAACCGGCGGCAACGCGAAAGGAAAAAGGCCTAGCGCCGATAAAAATCGTCGGTAGCGCTCCCCAGCCTCCGCGTATAAGAAGGCCCCCGGGATCCCCACGATTGCGCAAAGGAGCGTTGAATAAGCCGCTTGCAAGTAGGTAAACCGAATTACTTTTGCGTAGTAAGGATCCCGCACCAGATCCAAAACTCCCGGCCAAGACGCTTGCTGAAACAGAACTGCGAGCGGGTAGTAAAAAGCAAAAAGGAGAAACAAAACGGCGATGGACAGACAGGCAAGCGGTAGCATCCCAAACGGGTTTTTCATTTAAGCCCGGCGGCGAATTGCGTCCACTGCCGAACCAATTCCGCGTCGGCTTGGGCAGCGTTTTCCGGAGCATCAATGACTTTTGTGGGCACCGGAAGCGACGTGAAGCTGGTAGGGAGCTTAACTCCGCTTCGGGCCGGGTACATCCATTGCCGGCGGGGTACTTCGCTCTGGATTTTGGTTGAGCTCAAAAGCTCCAACCACTTGACTGCGCATTTTTTTTGCTTAGAGCTTTTCAAAATACCAGCCATCTCAATTTGCCTGAAGTTTCCCTCAGGAAAGATCATTGCCTTAATGTGAGGGTTCAACTCTTTCTCAATGTGGTAGGCCGGGCTCGTCGTATAAGAAAAGACAAAGTCGGCTTCCTGCGAAAGAAAGAGGCCATAAGCGGCTGACCACCCGGGAGAGACGGTCAAGACCTGTTGGAAGAGGCTTGTCCAAAACGTTGCGTACTCTGCTTTGGGAAAAACGGACTGCGTCCACGTCAAAAGACTTCTGCCCAAACTAGAAGTGCGCGCATCTTCGAGCACAAGGCGTTTTTTGTAAGCGGGGTGGGTCGCAAAGCCCATCAACGTCATCCCTGGAGGAGGGACGTCCTTCCGGCGGTCGTCGTACACAATGGAAAGGTACCCGTAATCGAAGGGAAGCCAGCGGCGGGAAGCTTTGGGTTCTAAGCCCGACTGGAGCTTACTAAAAAGAGAAGGAGGTAACTCATCAAAGGCCAACGCATCGGCCCGCGCACGGAGGCTTTGGTCTACTCCGACGAGGATGTCCGCCGCGGTCTTAGGCCCCTCAAGAGCAACCTGCGAAAGCGCTTCGCCAGCCGTCGCAAAGGGGACAAATTTTGTGGTGCAGCCCGTTTTTTTCTTCGAAAGTGCAGAGAGCGACTCTCCCAAGCTCCCCGCTCCCGTGAATGAATCGTAGGTGTAGACAGTCAGCTCATTTGGCAAAGCAAACGCTGCCGACCCCCAAAAGAAAAAAATTGGCCAATACACGCCCGTACCCTCGCTCAAGTTCAACTAGAATGCAAATCCGAGGCGGGAGTAAACGCTAGGGCGATCCAATCTTGCGAAGACTCTGCGCTTTCCAGCGCAAACCCGGAGCTGGCCATGATCTCCACAATTTCGCTTTTCTGGTGCCCTAACAAACCCGAAAGAATAATTTGCCCGTTTTCCGTCAGTAACCGGCGGTATTGAACCGCCAACTCACGGTGCGTCTCAAGCAAAATATTGGACACAATGATTTCAAACTTGCCTTCGATTTCGTGAAGATCTTCATCCGTTAATTGAACATTTGAGCAATCGTTGAGCGATAGGTTGTCGGAAGCGACTTCTAGCGCAATGGGATCATTGTCGTTCGCTACCACTTCTGCCACGCCGAGCTTGGAAAGCACCATTGCAAGAATGCCCGTTCCCGTGCCGACATCCAACGCGCGAATGGTCTCAGGGCGAGAGTGAAGCTCCACGAAGTATTCAAGCAAACGAACACACAAGCGGGTGCTTGCATGGAGGCCCGTGCCGAACGCTTGGCCCGGCTCTAAAATGAGGGGCAGCATCCCGTCGGGCACGGGAGTGTCAGTATCCCAAGCAGGCTTCAGAAAAAATAGCCGTGTGAGTTCCTGCGCCTCATAAAACTTTTTATGGGCATCCGCCCAATTCTCGTCTTCAACGTCATTCCAAACGACTTTAGTGGCGCCCAATCCAGAGGCGGCGTCTGGGAAAAACCGAGACAACCCCTGAATGAAAGGCTCAATTTCTTCCTCTACGACGTCGCGTTTTGACTCTTCGAAAAAAGCACGAACCAAGCCGAGATCCGCGCCTTCGCCCTCCTCCACTCCTTGTGCGCCCCACTCGAAAAGCTGGTTCACAATGGCTTCTTTGAGAATGGGGGCCACTCGAAGCTCCACTTGGAACCAGTTTGGCTTAGGAACGGGCTTAGTTGCGGGGGATTTGGGCGCGCGGCGCTTCGGCGTCTTCTTCGATGGGGGTTTCTTCTTCTTTGGCTTCGTCAACCGGCTTTTCCTTCTTCGCTGCAGGCATCCGTTTTTCGAGGGCCGCTAACCTTCGGCGGGCTCGTTCCAGTTCATCGGCCTGGGTGAGAAACTGCACTGCCTTTTTCCAAGCCTCTCGGGCCTCCGCAAGCTTTCCTTTGTTTTCGAGCACAAAGGCTAGCCAGGCGTAGTTCAATCCGTTTTCTGGGTCAAGCTCCAGGGAGCGGACAAAGCTTGCTCCGGCCTGGTCCAAAAGTTTCAGGTTGGTATAGCATATTCCCAGCTCACGCATCACCCCTGAGTCCTCGGGGACCAAGGTTCGATACTTTTTTAAGTCACGGACCGCTAGGTCGTATTTCCCAAGGTTTCGGTAAATCACTCCGCGGCGGTACAACAGCTTTGGCTCTTTTTCGAGAGCTTTGGAATTGGACTCTACTTGCGAGAGCGCCTTTTCATACTGGTTGGACTCAATCAAGGAATCGATGGACTGGACCAAATAGAAGGCGATTTTTTCTTTGGCGATCACCGAGTCTTTAGAGATAGCCAATGCTTTCTGCCAGTAGCGCACAGCTTCGTTGAGCGATCCTTTTTTTTCGAAGAGCAGGCCAAGCTGCTCAAGCACCCCCGGGTCGGCGCGGTTTATCTTGTAGCATTCCGCAAGCCATTTCGCCGCTTCCGGGAGGGCGCCTTCCTGAACTCTCAAAACCGCAAGGTTGTAGCGGCTGCCAAGGTGCTTGGGCCAAAGCTTCACGGTTTGCTCTAAATGGGTATTCGCTCTAGCAATGTCGCCTCGGCTCAAATAGTACCGTGCCAAGCTCCAATGGGCTCGGGCTCGGCTGGGATCTTCGCTGGCCACTTGCTTGTAGATGAATGCGGCCGTGTCCAGCTGGCCCATCAGCTCGTACATTTCGGCATTCAACTCTTGAATTTGCATTCCCAGGTTGGCGCCTTTACTGGAGTCTAAAAGAGCGTTCAAAGTAGACTTGGCAGAATCGTAGTTTTTTTTCTTAATTTGAGAAAACGCGGTCAGAAGCTGCAGCTCAGGGGAGGGGTTTGCTTTACGGATTTTCTCCATAAAACGCTCGGCGGCGTCGTCTTTATCGGTGCGAAAATACACCCACGCACACGCGGCAAAATTATCCGCGTCGATCGTGGATAGCATTTCGATTTGCCGACAAATCGCAACGGCTTCGTCTAGGCGATTTTCGTTCAGTAATAAACGAGCGGGGCTAGCGCCAAGCGCGGGAGCGACGACAAATAAAAAAAGAAAAGAGACAACCTTGGACAGAGCCATTACGCCCCCGGGAATTGTAGAGATAACCTTTAAATTATAGCCGTCTTCACCCTTACCGTCGCCGAAAAACCCTCGGGCGCCGCGTTAAACAAAGTTCGCTCTGTTCATTGCCAGAACCGTTCTCTAGAATGTCGCGGTGGGGGAGAAATACTATGACGCGTGTGAGTAAATGGGCTTTTCTTTTAATGGTTTGTTCCGTTGCGCACACTGAGACTGGAATCAACAGTGTTTCGCCTATCACGCAGTTTTTTCCCCAGCCCGTCGGGCTTGTGTACCCTGGCTTTAATGTCGCGGCCGGAGTGAACCCAGCAGCAATCCCTTCCTCAGGGAGCGGGACAGCGATTCAAGCCGGCTTTTCGCCTGCGCCCTCGGCAGGAGAAGCCCACCGGCTTTTTGGCTCGGTCGCCCATAAGACCAGCAACTTCGGTTACGGGGCCGGCTACCAAGGGGAATTGCAGAACGGAACTTTGGTGCACAACGCTTTTGTCGGCGTGGGCGCCAATTTCGGCAAATTCAATGTGGGCCTAGGCCTCCGGGACTACAACCTGAGCGCGGGATTCTCCCCTGCCGTTGACGTGGGACTCACCATCGAACTGAAGATTATTGACTTCGGCTTGGTGTTTTATCATTTGGAAACATCGCCTCGGATCGGAGTGGGGATTGGGACTCGGAGCGGCTCGTCGTTTAACCTGGAAGCCAACCTCCTTCTCCCCCCACTAAACAACTTAGGCTCTAGCTACTTGGCAACCGTGTCGGCGCAGTTTGCCATACAAAGAATAACCGCTTATTTGAGAACGACTTACGATACGGGATTTCGGAGCCTTTCCCACTCTATTGGGCTCGGCGGCTGGGTAACGAAGCAAGCCCACTTAGGCGCTCAGTACTCTACTCCCAATCGGATCGAAAGCGCCCTTACGGTAAGTTTTTAATGTGGCTGGGAAAGGAAGCCTTACTTAGTCGATGCGCTGCCGAATTCGGCACACCTTGCTACATTTATTTAGAAGATACGATCCATTCTCAGTGCCAATCGCTCAAGGCCGCCTTTGGGTCCGCTGGGCCGGTGGACTTCTGCTTTGCGGTAAAAGCGAATAATGTCAGCAAAGTCCTCTCGACGATTTTTCAGTGCGGGTTTGGGGCCGACGTTGTTTCGGGCGGCGAGCTTGCGCTCGCAATCCAATGCGGAGTGACGCCCAAAAAGACGGTTTTTTCCGGGGTTGGTAAACAGGACTGGGAAATTGAACTCGGCATCAAGCACCAAGTCTGCTTCAACGTCGAAAGCACTTGGGAACTCGAACAAATTGCCGCTGTCGCCCAAAAGCTGCAGACCACCGCTGAAGTGCTCCTGAGAGTCAATCCGGGCCTTGCGATTGACACACACCCCTAGATCGCCACGGGCCTCTTCGCTTCCAAGTTTGGGATTCCTGAAAGTTCGCTGGATGAATCAGTACGCCTAGCTCGA
>JANPJT010000161.1:0-12914 GCA_031425635.1 Pseudomonadota bacterium | reverse complement strand
CATCGCTCGCAAGCACGCAGCCTCGGTTGGACTCGATCTTTTGCAGCGCAATCGCAACCGAATCGACTCGGTTGGTTTGTCCTGCGCCAATGCCTTTCGTCGTGCCATCTTTTGCGATCGCGATGGCGTTGGATCGCACGTGTTTGCAAACTGTCCAAGCAAAGCGGAGATCGGGCATGAGCGCTTCGGGGACCTGGGCTTTGGTCACTGTTTTCCACCCCGTTTGCGGCGCGCCAAAATCGCTTGTTTGTAGCAACCACCCGCCCAAAGACGGCCTAATCTCCACGCTCGGCTTAGGCACCGAAGTCAGCTCGACAAGGCGCAGGTTTTTCTTTTCGGAAAATAGGAGGAGCGCTTCTGCCGAAAAACTAGGCGCGGCGATGACTTCCAGGAAGACTTCCGACATCGCTTCCGCTGCGGCTAAGTCGATCGGGCGATTGCAGGCAACAATGCCGCCAAACGCGGATTTAGAGTCGGACTGGAAGGCGCGAGTAAACAAAGCTGCTACCTGCTCCGGGCCGGAAGCGACACCGCACGGGTTACCGTGTTTGATAATGGCAACGACTGGGTCGGCAAAGTCGAAGCTTAAGCGGACTGCGCTCTCGGCGTCGAGCAGGTTATTATAGGAAAGCTCTTTGCCTTGAAGGACTTTCCACATTTTCGGGTCCCCTGCCCAAACGGCTTTCTGGTGGGGGTTTTCGCCGTAGCGCAGCTCCGTTTGCGGGGACAGTGAAACCGTCTGCGGGAACTCGGACTTACTCCACTCGGACACGATTTCTGCGTCGTACTTGCTCGTGCGTTCAAACGTGAGCAAAGCACAGCGGGATCTGAAATCTGCGCCGACTTTCCCCTGGTTCGATTGGTACTCCTGTAGAAAACCTGTGTAATCGCTTGGGCTGGAGAGAACGGTGACGGATGAGTGGTTCTTCGCGGCCGCTCGCAGCATGGACGGGCCGCCAATGTCGATCATCTTCACTTGCTGGTCTTTGCTTTGGCCGCGTGTCGAACCAAAATCGTAGAGGTTGACCACCACCAGATCGAAAAGCGGGATCCCTTGGCCTGCGGCGTCCGCAAGATCTTGCGGCTCTTCGCGGCGGGCAAGGATGCCGCCAAACACTTTAGGGTGGAGCGTTTTGACCCTTCCATCCATCATTTCGGGGAAGCCTGTCAAAGCCTCGACTTTTCGGGCCTGGATTCCCAGCTCGTCGCTCAAATACCGGTAGGTGCCGCCGGTAGAGTAAACCACTACTCCCTGCCCGGCGAGCGCTAGGGCCAAGTCCTTTAACCCCGTTTTATCAAAGACACTGATCAGTGCCGACCGGATGGGAACTAAGTTAGTCAAGAGTGGGCCTCCCTTTTCTTTTGTGCATACCATGCGGTCGCTCAGGTTGACACCCAGGAGCGATCCGTTTTTTACTACAGGGACGGGGGCTATATGGAAGTCGGGGAAATCAAAAGCAATATTCTAGAGGCGATTGGCAACACGCCGATTGTTCGCCTAAACAAAGTGAACCGTGGGGTTCCCGGCGAGCTTTTTGCCAAATGCGAGTTTATGAACCCGGGCGGGTCCATTAAAGATCGCATTGGGACTTTCATGATCGAAAGGGCCGAGAAAAAAGGCCAGATCCAGCCAGGGGGGACCATCGTGGAATCCACTTCGGGCAATACCGGCATGGGCCTTGCGATCACAGCGGCGGTGAAAGGCTACCAGTCGATTTTTGTGATGCCCGACAAAATGAGCGAGGAAAAGCGCCAGAATTTGCGCGCTTTTGGAGCGCGCGTGGTGATCACCCCAACCGGAGCTCACCCCGAGTCGCCGCAGTCGCATTACAGCGTCGGCGATCGCCTGGCGAAGGAAACCGCGAACGCCTACTATGTGGGGCAGTACCACAATACCGACAACCGCGACACGCACTACGAGCAGACCGGTCCAGAAATTTGGAGGCAAACCGAGGGCAAAATAGACGCGGTCGTTGCCGGCATGGGAACTTGTGGGACGATAACCGGTTTAGGCCGCTATTTTAAGGAGAAGAACCCTCAAATCCAAATGGTGGGAGTGGATCCGAAAGGATCGATTTTGAAAGATCTTTTCGAAACGGGGAAAATGACCCAAGCCGCTAGCTACAAAGTCGAAGGCATTGGGGAAGACATTGTGCCTAGGAACCTCGACTTTAGCGTCATCGACCACATTGTCCGCATTGAAGACAAAGAATCGCTTTTAATGACGCGCGCCATGCTCACCAAGGAAGGGATTTTTTGCGGGATGTCGTGTGGAGCGGCGGTCGTGGGGGCTATCCGCTACATGTCTCAAGTGAAAAACCCGGGACGAGTGCTGGTGATCTTGCCAGATTCGGGAAACCGCTATTTGAGCAAAGTCTACAACGACGCTTGGATGATCGAGAACTCTTTCCTTGATAGGCCGGTGGAGACATCGATTGGCGAGCTTATCCGAACGTTGAATAAGAAATCGGAAGTTTTTTTCGCAGACGAGCAAGATCGTGTGCAAGCCGTCATCACCCGCATGAACGATGGCGGGATCTCGCAGCTCCCCGTTAAGCGCGGGACGACCGTGGTGGGTGTGATCACCGAAGCCGATCTCCTCAGGCCTTTGCTTTCGGGAGAAGTGAAAAATGGCGATCCAATCAAAGGCCTTTTGACCTTGAACTATGAAATGGTCCGTCTCGCCGATCCGGTGGAAAAACTGACCGAAGTGTTCACTTCGGGCAAAATTGCTTTAGTGGAAGACGGGGGAGCAGTTTCCTACGTGCTTACCAAAATTGATTTGATTAGTTTCTTGAGCCAGCGCTCCGGGGGAAATAAATGAACGGTAAACACTTAGAAACGATCGCAGTGCACGCGGGGGTCACTCCCGACCCTACGACCGGGGCCATCATGACCCCCATTTTTGCGACGAGCACTTATGTTCAAACCTCTCCTGGAACCCACCAAGGGTACGAGTATTCCCGGACGAAAAACCCCACTCGGACCGCTTTAGAAACCAGCCTTGCGGCGCTCGAAGGCGCAAAGTTCGGTTTCGCAACGGCGTCGGGTTGCGCTGCGATGGACATCCTTTTGCACCTTTTAAACGCAGGGGATCACGTTGTATCAGTCGATGACGTGTATGGGGGCTCGAGCCGCCTGTTTCGCACGGTCTGGGCGCGGCACGGGGTCGAAACCACGTTTGCGGATTTGGCCTCGAAACCCATCAGTGATTTTGTTAGGCCCAATACCAAAATGATCTGGATTGAGACGCCGACCAACCCCACGCTGAAAGTCATTGATATCCAGAAAATCACTCAGTGGGCCCATAAACAAAACCCGAGGCCGCTCGTCGTGGTCGACAACACGTTTGCGACTCCCATTTTCCAAAGCCCTATTGCGCTGGGTGCCGACGCAGTCCTCCACTCGACGACCAAGTACTTAAACGGCCATAGCGACGTCGTCGGCGGGGCCATTGTGACCGACTCAGCGGAGCTTCAGGACCGCATCCACTACCTTCAGAATTCCACGGGTGGTATTGCTGGTGCTTTTGATTCTTGGTTGGTTTTGCGGGGGATCAAGACCCTGGCTTTGAGAATGAAGCGCCACGATGAAAACGGGCGTGAAATCGCAAGCTGGCTTGAAAAGCACCCTGCTGTGGAGCGGGTCATTTACCCAGGGCTTCCGTCTCACCCCCAGCACGAAGTTGCAAAACGCCAAATGTGCGGCTTTGGGGGGATGATCACTTTTTTCTTAAAAGGCGGCATTGCGGAAGCCCGGCGCTTTTTAGAAACGGTGGAAGTGTTCGCGCTCGCCGAAAGTTTGGGGGGGGTTGAGTCTTTAGTCGATCACCCGGCGATCATGACCCACGCGTCTTTGCCGGCAGAAACCCGCAGAACGCTCGGGATTTCCGATAGCCTGATCCGCTTGAGCGTGGGCATCGAGCACATAGACGATCTGAAGAAGGACCTGGATGCGGCTCTAAAAGCTAGCCAGCTTTAGCGCTTCGGCGGCTGACTAAAACGCCGAGCGTTAGCAGCCCTAGCACGCAGAGGGATAAAAACTGGGAAGCGCTGAGCCGCCCTCCCAAGACAAAACCTCGCGCAGCGTCGGCTCTAAAGTACTCTAGAAAAAACCGCGCAATCGCGTAGGAACCAAGGCAGAGAAAAAAGTCGCTGCCTGCGATTTGCGGCGAACCTTTTCTTCGGCCGATCGCCCAGTAAAGCGCCAGGCAGACTGCAGACTCATAGAGCTGCACGGGGTGGAGCGCCACCCCTCGGAGCGCTGTCAAAGAGTGAGGGTGAGTGAAAGTAACGCCCCAGGGAAGGAGAGTGGGCTTACCGTAGCAGCAGCCTGCTGCAAAACAGCCGAGCCGCCCCACCGCAAGGCCGAGCAAGGCGGAAGGCGCAATGCAGTCCATGTGTGCTAAAAAATCGAGTTTCTTCCAACGGCAGTACAGATAGATCGACAGCACTGCTGCCAGCACCCCGCCGTAGAAAGTGTAGCCGCCCTCCCAAATCGCCCAAAGGTTGGTTTGGCTTTTCGTGTCGAAAAGCGCGTGAACCAAGTGCGCTCCGGAGAGGGAAGTAACCACCGTAAGGAGGAATAAGTGCTCAAAGGGGCGGGGCTGCATTTTGGCCCGAATGCTTCGCCGCAAAGTTTCTACGTAGGCGACCGTAAACGCGAAGGCCAGAAAAAAAGCGTACGAAGGGATGGTCGCAAAGCGACCGATCCACTGTTCAGCGAGGTAAGGGTGCATAAACGGATCGGGCCACCAACCCGGTTACCAATAACAGCAGCAAAGCAATAAACCAGTCTCCGAACCTCAGGTAGAAAGTCCGGGCGGGGGTCTTGGCCATATCGAGCGCGAGGTTCAGCGTGCCCTCTTGGTACACTCCGGTGGTCGGGCTCATGCGACCCAATCGATTGACGACAAACGAGATGCCCGTATTGGTCACGCGAGCAAGCGCAGTGCGGTTCTCGATCGCTCGAAACACGGCGAGGGCCGCGTGCTGGTACGGCTCCGAAGTCGGGCCAAACCAAGAGTCGTTCGTTAAATTCACAACGGCGTGCACTCCTTGCGAAGTCACTTTCCGAAAGAACCTAGGCGAAATGTCCTCGTAGCAAACTGTCACTCCCAGCCGTGTGCCGTCGTCCATTTCAAAAACCGTTTGGTCTTTTCCGTGGAGGAAATGCGAAACTTGAGGGAACCATTCGTACAGCCGCGGGAACCACTCTCCGCCGGGGAAGTACTCACCAAAAGCGAGAAGAATATTCTTATGGTAAATGGAAGTGCGTAGCGACCCGCCCTCGCGAGGAGAGAGCAGGAATGCCGCGTTGTAGTCTCCGGGCCCAGCCGCAGTCGAGTACCCGCCGGTGATTAAAGGGATCCCCCACCGAGCCACCGCTTCGCGCACTGGCCCGGCTTGGACCGAATGTTCTGAAAGAGAAAATGGCATTGCGGTCTCGGGCCAAAGCAAAAAACTGGGGGTTGGCTCGGTTTTCAAAGCTATTTCAGACAGCGATAGGTACTTTTGAATATTGTACTCGAGCTTATTCGCGTACCCTCTGCTCGCTTGGAGTTTGTCGAGTGAGCCAATGTTTGCCTGAATGAGCGCGACGGTTTTCGCAGGGCCGGATTCGAGCGGGGTCCGAAGCCGCCAGGCGCTAAACCCAATGGTCAATAGAGTGAGGGCGAAAGGGATGGCGAGCGCGGTGACGCTCGTCCGCCCAAGCCGAAGGCGCACAAAGGCTAGCCCGCCCCAAGTGAAAATTAAGAAAGTTAAAAACGATGAGCCCGTGATTTCGACGATTTGATTGAGCCAGAACGTTTTGTAGTAAGCGTGGCCCACATACCAGGGAAAAAGTTTGGGAGTTAAAAACTCAAAAAGCACAAAAAGAGCGGGAGCGCCGACCACCCACCAAAGCACCGACTGCCGAAGTGCCGGGATTTTTTTTCCAAGAAAATAAAGGCTGAAAGAGAACAGAGGGAACCCGAGTGCTCCAAAACCGCAGAAAAGAAAATACAAGAGTCCCGCGACGGCCCACGGCATATCGCCAAAAGTGTGCAGCACGTAGACAACCCAGTAAAAGCCTCCGGCCATAATGGCGAGTGAGGTTAAAAAGCCGTAGAACAGGGCCTCTCTCCCGCGGCGCGCGCTATCCGAGGCCAGCAAGAGAAAGAACGGGCAAAGAAAAAGCACTCCGGTGGCTTCAAGCGGAGGGAACGCGAACACGCAGGCTGCGCCCGATAAAAGCGACCACAAGACCGGGCTAGCCGAAATTTTTTTGAACACGGTCAATGTACCTATCAAAAAGTTTAGTCATTTCCTTTTGGGCGAGCGGGACGGCCATGGCGCGAAGAAAAGAGGGGATAGGCAGATCCATTACAAACTTCACGGTGAATTCGATTTGCGTGCCGGCCCCTTCGGGCTTAAACGCCCAGCTGCCGGAAAATAGGCACGCTCCGGGCTCAGCGATCGGGGTCACTTCGATCCGAGTGGGTGGGGTCTTGGTGAAGCGAGTGATGAGCTTAATTTGCACTTCGTAACCGCTATAGCCCACTTTCTCGAAGACCCAGCGAAACGTATCGTCGGAGACGGTTTCGAACCCTTCCACGCCAGGGAAATTCGCTGGCACGGACTTCTCCAAGTCAGAAAAGTAATCGTAAGTTTCCTGAGGGGAGTGTTTGCTTGAAAAAACGCGGTGGTAGGGAACTTCAACACGCAAAGCCATGGAAGGAGCTTACCGTTTCCGGTTTCGCTTTAAAAGGTCCCTTTGTTCGCCTTTTTGGCTTTTAAGAGCAAGCGCCGCTTTCCCCACCCATTGGTCTGAGGCTTTGGCGCAAACAAGGAGCGAGTCTCCCTCCGCGACAACCACCACGTTTTTTAGCCCGATCAACGAGACGGTTTTTCCAGGGGCGTGGAGATAGCACCCTTCGCTTTCCACCACGGCGGTACTTTCAGCCTCCAGGCAATTGAGGTTTTCGTCGAGGGTTTTGAGTTCCTGAAGAGAGGACCAACTCCCCACGTCACTCCACCCCATTTCGGCCGGTACCACAAAGACATTAGAAGCTTTTTCTAAGATCATTTTGTCCACCGGCAGAGGGCTCAGCGTTTGGTAGGCTTTGACAATGGCGCGGGGTGTCCTAGCCTGGGAGAAGGCTTCAAACTCGTTGGGCGCCAGGATCCGATAGGCTTCCAAAATGGCCCCGAGTTGCCAGACGAAAATGCCGCTGTTCCAAAAAAATCCGCCCTTTTTGAGGAACGCTTCGGCTTTTTCTCGCTCGGGCTTTTCGACAAACTGGGCAACTTTTCGAGCTCCGGAGTCGTGTGCGGCCCCCGCTTCGATGTAGCCGTACCCCGTTTGAGGAGACAGGGGGACAATGCCTAGGGTCACCAGGCCTTGGGTGCTTTTAGCTACCGCAAAAGCGCGGTTTAAAATCTGCGTAAAGCCCGGGGTGTTCACAATGTAATGATCGGCCGGAAAAACGCCCACGACTGTGGAGGGTGGGTAACCCTTCGATAAAATCTCCAGCATCGACAAAAGAACGGCAGGGCCCGTGTTGCACGCTGAAGGTTCAAAAATAGTCTTTGCTCGGGGGATTTGGCTTTTTAAGTGCCTTGCTTGGCTGCGCCCCGAACAGACGAAAATGTCTTTTGGTTTACAGAGCGTGGTCAGTCGATCCCAAGTGTGCTGGATAAGCGAGCGTTTTCCAAAGAGCCGAAGGTACTGTTTGGGGAAACTCGGTTTGCTCAGCGGCCAGAACCTCGTTCCCGAGCCTCCCGCTAAGATCAGCGCAACTTTTTTAGTTTCGTCCATAGCGATCTTCGAGGCGCACGACATCGGCTAAATGAGGCGTCGATACCTCGAATATACGGCAATCGGTGATGGCGCTAAGACGGTGCAGGAGTTTCGGCGGGATGTGGAAAGCGGTGTGCAAAGTGAAAGGTACGGTTTCGAGCTGCGTTTCCGACTCTCCGGCCAACAAAACGCATTCGCCTGACTCGAGGTACAAAGTTTCTTCTTTTAACTGGTGGTATTGGAGACTGAGGCTTTCCCCGGCTCGGACATAAAGCAGTTTAGCGACGTAGTGCTCTGTCTTTGCCCACAGCAGCTCGTGGCCCCAGGGCTTGTCGATACGTTCTACTGGGCTAGTTGATTTTGCGGACAATGTAATTCTTAACCTCACCCCTTGCTTGGAGCTGGTCTCCTGTTTTTTTGGCCGAAAGGTAATCCGGGTACTGACCCAACCACACCCGGTACCACGTGCCGCTAGCAGACCCTAATTCCTTAGCAGAAAAGAAGGCTTGCGGGAAACCCAACTTTTTTAGCGTGTCCACGCGTTCCTGGGCGGCCGTCTCGTTTGGGTAGCTGCCTACTTGCACCGTGTAAGTGCCTTCGGAACTTAGGGAGCGCTTCGTGTCTGCTTTTGTTTCGGGTTCGATGAGGGAGAGAATTTTAGGGTTTTTAAGCAGCGCCGCCGCTTCGGCTCGCGAATCGGAAAGCTGAACGCCATTGGCTTCTGCTTGAGTGGGCTTTAGCGGAATGAGTTTGAGCGCAGGTTCCTCGACTTTTTCGGGAGCGGCTGCCACCGGTGCTTCCACTTTCGTCTCGGGCTCGCCGTGCTCTTCATGCGGTGCGTCGTGAGAGACCCCTATCGACACCGAGCTTCCCGCGTGGTGTTCGGGTGCTTTTTCCGCGATGGTTTCAGGGGATTTGTTTTCATACCGTGCCTGCGTCAAACCCTTGCCCACCAGGATCCCCACGGTGAACATCAGCAAGGAAACGAAAATAAACAGGCTGAAAAGGACTAGGGTTTCTCGTGCGTCGAATCGGAGTGATGGTTTTTTCATTTTTTGGAGGAGGCCCTTCCTCATTAAGTCTACGGGAAAACCCGGCCCGCCGCAATTCTCCCATTAGAGCTTGACGTTAGACCCCCAAAAAAGCGAGATTCCGAGCCTTGCGGTGGGTGTAGCTCAGTTGGTTAGAGCGCTAGACTGTGACTCTGGAGGCCGCGGGTTCGAGCCCCGTCACCTACCCCATTCAATTCGCCCTTGGCGAATTGAATCCTTAAGGATTAATCCTTAAGCCCTTCCGAACGTTTCTTATTTTCAGTCCAAGTGCTTGCGTCCCCGACCTGTACGCGGGGTGGTTAAACGCCATGTAGTTAGCTCGCACGTCAAACCTTAACCACCAAACCCTTCCGTCGGAGGTTCTCCACGGTGGCGCCTACCCAAGAGGCAGCAGCTGGGAGCGGATCGCCCGCGAGCCGCTTAGGCGGCCGACCTTCAGCCAAAGTTAGCTTTTGACAACGACCGTTGGTTGGAAGAACCATCCCGCCGCAGCGACCACCGCTGCGGTCACGGAGGTTGCCATGCGTCTGGGTTTCTTTTTACTGAGCTTCGCTACATTGGCTGTGTTCGGCGGGCCCGCTTGGGCCCACATCGAAACGGACTTATTCGATCCAGAGGACCGAGCCCAACAGACTTCCTCGCTCGTTTACTTCACGCCTGATGGGACGAACATTTACCGAAGTGTCCGAAACCCCTCCGACCCGAATAACCCAGAATTCAAATCAGGCCCTTTGCCTGTGGGTTTTTTGAGAGATTCGCTAGCCAGCGAGCTGAAAGAGGATTTTTTTGCGCGAGCCGCGAAAGTGAGCAACCTTCGTTCTAAAGTGAAAGAACTCGGGGCTCGCATTTCCGAATCCAAAGCGTCCGAAATAGCGGACATTCTAGCGAAGCAGATCGCCACTGACGAACGGCTCCTGAAAGCTGCAGAGGACCAACTCGGCCAAGAGCAAGTGCTTCTGCAAGTCGCTGAACAAAAAGCCGTTCAAAGTGTTGCTCTGGTTGAAAAGGTAATCACAGCGATCAAAGCAAAAGCCCCGGTGTTTGTGATGGAAAAAGGCGACCATGCAGGCCTGCTTCCCGATTGGAACCCGCTAGTGCGAAATTTGAATGAAACATTCCACCAATTCAAAGCGTTTGCTCCCAAAATCAACCCCAATGGATTGCAGCCCTGTGGCGTCCCCGGCACATCGTTGGCCGATCGCGCCCAGCATTGCCTCGGCCTTAACCCAACCAAAGCGTCTCGAAAGTTCAATGGAACCTGGTCGCTCGTCGAAGTGACGCCGCGGGGCGTGGAGTTTTGGTGGGGGAAGGGTTTTGCAAAATACAGTGCGGAATTCGTGGTCGCTGCGCCGAAAATAACCCACTCGGGTTTCAGGCTGTACGATGAAGAGTGTGCTCGGTACCAAAGCCGGCGGGACGGGATCTATGGAACCGTTTTCACTGACTTGGCGAGGCCCGTTCGGCTGCCCGTGCAGAACATGAAGGAAGGGGTTTGGGCCCAGTTCATTCTGGACTACGGCAATCTTTTCTATAGCAGGGTGGCGGCTCCCGACATTGTAAAGCGCGGCGATGGATCCAGCTACACTATCGATACGCACCACGTTGGCTTCTGGACCAGCAGTTTAGGGCACCGAAGCTATGAAGTGTCGGGCACTCAGACCGTGGAAGTGGAGGAACAGATCCCGGTCCAGCGAACCAGCGGAACAGCGCAAGTGATCCAAAGCGCCCCGAATACCCAGGACGTTTCTTGGTTGAGCGATTCTTACCCCGCAGTGAAGACGATTAAAAAAATGGCGGAACGCCCCATGACGACGACTCACAGCGAAAGTGGCCGCTACATGTTTAAATTGGACAATTACGATACCAAAAATAGAGGCACCGCTTCGCTGAGTATCCCGTATATGTTTTATAGCGAAGTGGAGCCAACGCACAGCTACAGTTCCGGATGGCTTGCTTGTCTGGCCCAGGTCGCTAATTAAATAGAAGTTTGTTTGAAACTGAATTCTCGAAGCAAGGTTTTTGCTTGAAGCAGTGCTGCGTGAATCTAGCGCGCGGAGGCATCCACTAGGAGCGATAAGGTGGAAGTCCACGGGCTTGGTCTGAGGTCAACGTTTTACCGCAACCACGGCTAGCGAAAGCCCGGGGTAATCTAAAGCGCGAGTGAGCCAACGGTCCAATTTGCGCAAAGGGCGCAAAGGCAGAGTTAGGAGCCAGACGAGTGGGTGAGGTAGGAATGCGTCCATTTTGCAAAAGAGCGTGTAAAGCTTTTGCGAAACGTAACCACTGACGTATTCTTCCGAGCAGATAGTAAGGCCCGCTTTGTCGAAGAGGACTCGGATTTCCTCGATGGTGTAACCAAAACGCACGTGGCCCCCATCTTCTACGGATGATCGGTATTCTGGATCCTGTGCTTCTCCCACCAGCGGGAAGTGGCCTTTGTAAGGCGTGGTCAGCAACAGTTTTCCATTCGGTTTTAAAAGTGTGCTAAGAGCGTCGATCAACTTTTGGTCTTCCAGCAGGTGCTCAATGGTCTCCAAGCAGAGCACTTGATCGAAGACACTGGTGCCCAGGCCCAAGCGTTCCAAGTGCCGTAGATCCGCTTTCTCAAAACGAACATTCTTCAAGTTTAAGATCGCAGCTCGTTTCCGGGCCACAACGTTGTTTCTTTCATTGAAAGAAAGACCGAGCGCCGAGTTTCCTAAGCGCGCTGCAAAAAGCGTCATCGCACCTGTTCCACAACCCGCTTCGAGAGTGGTGAGGGGGCCTCGACTGAGGTGTTTTTTCAACCATTCCCACCGATCCGCAACCGTCGGATCCCCGTGGAGGATCGTGGCGGGCCACCCTAGAAGGCGTACAAGAATGTTTTCCACGTGGGAAAAGTAGCACGCTCAGGCGAAAGAAGTAACGCAGCGGCGCAGCCCAAGCGATTAGAAAGGTTGCATCCAGTAGCTTCGAACTTGGGTAAGGACGGACCGGGGGGTCTTCAAAAGGCTAGTGAAAGTGAGCTCTACCCCGTCTTTGGATTGCTCGATTTTAATCGACCGCCGTTCCTCTTTTCCGTTTGAATCCAGGTAGACGTAAATCCACTGGGCGTGCCGGGGAAAATGCGAAACAAAGGACGCGTCGATGAAAACCCCTGCAGTATCTACTTTTGCTTGAAATAGGCGGTGGGTTGTCGGTGCAGGAGCGCTTGGGAAAGTTTCGGTCAAAAGAATAGTATTTTGTTCATCCGCTACTTTATTTTGCAGCACCGCTACGCGGTCCGGGGCACACCCGTCGGAGTATTCCACGTTATTCAGGTAACAGACGCCTCCGACAACTTGGTACTTGCCAACGAAAGCTTCAAAGGGGTTGGGCGCGGCGATCGCTGGAGCGCTCAGTAAGAAAGCCAAGCGAAAAGCGAAAGAGGTTTTTGGAAATTTCCGGTTATCGTTTTTTGACGTGCTGCCCATTTTCATTTGCCTTCATTTCGACCGGCTGAATCGGTCGGTTTCTCGCAGGACTCGTTCGTGGAGATGGGCCGTTTCTTCAGCGATTCGGTCCCATGAAAAGTCTTGGCATCTTTTAAGGCCCAGGGCGCGCAGCCTTCGCGCTTCCGCAGGATCCCGGATGGTTTCGATTGCAGACGCGATGGAATGGATACTGTAAGGATCAAACAGAACTGCCGCCCCGTCGGTGATTTCTGGGATGGAACCCCCGTTGGAAGCAGCGACCGGTATTCCACTCGCCATGGCCTCGACGGGAGGTAGCCCGAAACCTTCGTAAATTGACGGGTACACTAGGCCCGCGGCGCAGCGGTAAAGACTCACCAGGGTTCTAGGCGTAGGTTGGCGGATGAGGTGCACGCGTGCTTTCAATCCTAAGGATTCAATTCTCTCTGCCTCGGCGGGAGTCCACTGGGCGCCTGCGGAAACGAGGTGTAGCGACTCACGCGCGGAGTAAAGTGCAAAGGCCTCCAACAGGCGATCGAAGTTCTTGTGGCAGGCCCTGCCTCCCACCTGCAGCAAAAATACTTCGGGTAAGCCCCATTCCAATTTAAAAGCGTCGAGCGCGTGTTCGGGGATGGGATCGTAGAACGCT
>JANPJT010000160.1:0-5775 GCA_031425635.1 Pseudomonadota bacterium | reverse complement strand
GGTCTCTCAACAGCCAGGCGAATCGGCTCACTCCGTGGTCGAATGATGCTGTCAGCGATCCGGCCGGGGAAGCCATCTACATTCGAGACGAAGCAACCGGTGAGTATTGGACTCCCACACCCGCACCCATTCGGGAGAAGGGGGAGTACCTCATCAGGCATGGCCAAGGCTATTCACAGTTTCAATATTCCAGCCACGGAATTTCAACGAGACTGCGTTTATTTGTCCCTTTCGACGCGAGTGTCAAAATCAGTTGTCTTGTCCTGAAAAACGATACCAAGGAGAAGCGTCGTTTATCAGTGACGAGTTTCATCGAATGGGTGCTGGGAGAGAACCGAGGAATCACTGCGCCGCACATCTTTACGGCGAAGGACGAACTAAGCGGGATGTTGATTGCGAAGAATCCCTACAGCATTGAGTTCAATCATCGAGTGGCATTTTCGTTCACGGGGGGCAGCGTGGATAGTTTTACCTGCGACCGTAAGGAGTTTTTGGGTAGAAATGGGAACCTGTCGTCCCCAGCGGGATTAGGAAGAAATAGTTTGTCTGGCCGATGCGGTGCAGGCCTCGATGCTTGCGCGGCGTTGCAAAAGCAAATTGTTTTAGGACCCGGAGAGGAATGCGAGCTTTTCTTTCTTCTCGGCCAAGGAAATGACGTGGAAGAGGCCCGGGCGCTGGTACTCAAATACAGCGAAGTTGCAAATCGAAAAACCGCCTACGAGGCGGTCCTTGCGTACTGGGACGAAATATTAGGAGCAATCCAGATCAAGACGCCCGATCCAGCCATGGATATAATGATGAATCGTTGGCTTCTGTATCAAACCCTTTCCTGCAGGCTGTGGGGGCGGTCGGCCTTTTACCAGTCGGGGGGCGCGTTTGGGTTTAGAGATCAACTCCAAGACACTATGGCGCTTGTTTACTCGAGACCGGAGATCGCAAGAAGCCAAATCCTGCTTTCGGCTCGACACCAATTTGTTGAAGGCGATGTTCTCCACTGGTGGCACCCTCCAAGCGAAAGAGGAGTGCGAACCCACTTCTCCGACGACCTGCTCTGGCTTCCCTTTGTGGTTAGCCACTATGTGAGCACTACGGGTGATCGGTCGATTTTAGGCGAGATAGTTCCTTTCATCGAAGCTCCCCTTCTGGAACCGCAGATGGAAAGCGCCTTTCTGCTTCCCGTGCTTTCCCAAGAGGAAGGCACGATCTCGGAGCATTGCGCCCGTGCATTGGACCGGAGTTTGGTAACGGGCCTGCACGGACTTCCCCTCATGGGGTCGGGCGACTGGAATGACGGAATGAATCGAGTCGGCCATGAAGGAAAAGGGGAGAGTGTTTGGCTGGCCTGGTTTCTGTACCGCACGTTGGGGGACTTTTTGGGCCTATTAGATGAAACGGAACATACGCGCAGGGCATTGTACCGCAACCATAGGGAGTCGCTCGCAACTGCTCTTCATGGAAAGGCATGGGATGGCGAGTGGTACCGACGCGCCTATTTCGACGATGGAACACCTTTAGGTTCGGCTTCGAATGAAGAATGCCAAATAGACTCCATTGCTCAATCGTGGGCTGTTTTATCTGGGGCGGGCGAACGGCCCCGCGCTCTGCAAGCGATGGAAGCGGTCGACGCAAAACTGGTTAACCGAAAAGACGGTATCATCAAGTTATTTATGCCTCCTTTCAACAAGGGCAGCACCGATCCAGGCTATATCAGAGGGTACCTTCCCGGCGTTCGAGAAAATGGCGGCCAATATACTCATGCAGCTCTTTGGACCGTGATGGCGTTCGCTTCTTTGGGTGACGGCGGGAGGGCCACGGAGCTTTTCGGGCTTTTGAATCCTATCAATCACTCCTCTACGAAGGACGGTCTACAAACGTATAAGGTCGAGCCCTATGTGGTGGCAGCCGATGTTTATGGAGTGGCCCCCCACATTGGGCGTGGCGGCTGGACATGGTACACGGGATCCGCAAGCTGGATGTATCGAACGGCCCTTGAATCCCTATTAGGTTTCCAACTGAAGGGCGACAGTCTGCAAATCAACCCAAGCATTCCGGAAGGCTGGCCAGGATTCCAAATCAACTTTAGGCGGGGAACGACCCAGTTTTTGATCCATTTTAGTAACCGCAAAACAAATTTCGCTTCAGAAAAAGGCACCATCACGTTTGACGGTGTGAGGCTGGATTCTGGGGAAATCATTTTAGTTCAGGATGGAAAAACACATGAAATACGCATCTCCGCTTGAGAGACGCACTAGAGACGACACATCTGAAAGTGGCAGCGCTCACCCCCGTCGATTAAGTAGCCTTGCTGTATGCGTCAATCAGGCCGCGAGACGGCAATAGAACTCAACAGTGACCGCTCAAGCACCTCCCCGCTGACCCTATAAAGCATGATTAATACTGATGTTTTTTTTGTTTCCACACCCCCCATTTCGGAATGGGTTTTGCAATCTATGGCACGTCATGAGAATTTTCGGAACACAAGTGAGGGAATTAAGCTTCTTTTATTCCCTCTTCCTTGTCTTTGCCCTGCTGGCTACTCCTAAAGCAGGCGCGGAGCGGGAGACCTCCCCCACCATGGGGCTCTCCGGTGCGGTGGCTCCTCTCTTTTCGGTGTCTCCCCTACCGTCGTCGTCGTCGCCGTCGCCCCGCGCGGGGGAAGACTTCCACGAAACCAAAGAGCGCCTTCGTGCGCTCATTGCTGAGACTACCGGTCTTCCCATCGATTTTTTTGAGATTGAACTCGACCCGTACAAACAACCTTCCACGCTGGCGGCCATCCTAACGGAAACGGCCAAAAAAGATCGTTCGGACGTGCCCATTCCTTTTGCCAAACCTGTTTTTTACCTCTCTTCCGTGCTGCTGGATGAAATCGTGACTTCTAATGACCAGTTACGATGGATCCTTCGCCATGAGTTTTATCACAACGTCTCCTCGGGAAAACTGCAGGCCTATTTCGATTCACGAAAGGAAAAAGGGGAATACTTTAAGTACCACACGGGCGATTCGCGGCGAGACCGGCGCGTTGTGGAGTTTCTAGGTTCTAAAGGACTCGAGTTTTACTCGGATCTGATGGCGCAAAAAGACGGGCTTGCCAAAGGGGAAGATCCGGAAGCGCCCTTGGAAGCAATGTAGCAACTTGCCGCATGGGTGAAAAAAGGAGATCGCGACGAGTACCAAAGGAAACAGACCGTTGAGGCTTATTTGCATGCGTCCCATCCCGACGACCCCGAGCGAATCGATGCGCTGCGCGGCCACAGGGAGTACCTCAAAGGCGATCGCGAGAGCTTCCCTTTTGCAAACCGCGACGTGCGCCCCGGCACCCACGAAGTCGAAGCGCTAAAGAAAACGCTTCGTACGGAAGCCTACTACAAAGATGGGCTAGCTCTAGTGGATAGGGAGATCCGAACTCTCGAGTACGAGGTTTTAGAAAGAGCCGATCGCGCAAAAATGGAAGAACTCTACAGTGCTGCATCACCAGACATAAAGCACCGTCGACTCTTCGGCGAGCCAATCGGAGAAGAAGGAAGCCTTCGTTTTGGTCAAAAGAGCGCTGAGATTCGAAAGGAAGTTCTCCACCGAATACTCAACCGCATGGAGTCTTACTCACGGGATGACCACACGGTTCAAATATCTATCCTCAGGCAACTGGATGGCTCTGTCTTCAAGTATTTTGGCGATCGAGATCCAGCGGTTGCCTCTCGGCTGGAAATGCTGAAACGCCGTTTTACCAATCGTTTAAGCCGCACCGCCTTGGCTCACCTTAGAAACAGCGAGTCCAGTGAAAAAAAGTCTCAGTTTTTCCAGGATGTCTTGGACGGCCTGCCTCAGGGGCTCGCTAGGCAGTGGCTACTTCGCATCCCCAGAGGTCTAGAGAAAAACTCAGCAGGAAGTCTCTATTCGGCGCTGCACTTTTTGAACAGCAGCACGGGTAAATATGCTTCTGACACGAAGCCGATACTGAGGTTTTTCACAGCCGATGACTGGTTAGATACCCTTGAACGCATCCTTAAGGTACGCCCCGACGCGTTCGTGAAATCTCTCGAAGAAACCAATTTCGGAAGGAATTACTTCATTCAAAAAGGGGAGTTCACTGCAGCACACAGTGCCCGTTTTGGCGAAATTCTACTGACAGCTGCTACCCAGACCGATGCATTCCCGCCGGACGCTGTGCGTTGGCTTGAAATGGCAAAATCCATGGATCTTCCCTTAGCCCCCTTTAAACCGATGATCGAGCGATCTCTTGCCAAAAACTACCCAAAGGGTCGCCTTTTGCAACCGCAAGTGAACCCAAATGAAATTATCCACCTTTATCAAGATTACCCGGAATACCGGACGTTTGCTTTAGAGGCAGCGCAACGGCTCGTCGATGTGGCGGGACAAGCGGCCACAGATTTCGATTCAATGCTTCCGCGTCTTCATCAGGAATGGAGAGCCTCGGACCATGCGAAAGATATAGAAGAAAACCACAGGAATTCTCTAAAACGAGGCAACAAACTCTTTTCGCAAACCGCCCTCGACGCGTATCTTCAAGAGCGGGAAAACGAGAAGCTCTCCTATTACCGAAACGAATGGAGAGCGGCGGTCGTTGCGTTAGCTAACGTTCCGGCCTTTGCTCAACACTTGAAAGGGCTAGATACCGCTTACGATCCCATTCGGAAGCGTTACCAAGAGATAGCCAAAGAACTTCTTGCTCTAGATAAAGAAACCTTTCAGGCCCGCATCAACGACAGCCTCGACGCGCTTAGAGATTACTTCTATGACACGGAAGAGTCTCCGCAGAAAACACTCAACAGAAAGCTTCGGGTGTCGGCCGAAGCCCGATCCATCCGAAATCAAGGCGACGATCAACGAGACGCAGAGTATGAACAGGCCCATATTCTCTCGTTGGCACTACTGGATAGAAACTTTAACCCAGAGCTCCGAAAACGCCTTATTAGCGAGCGGGATCACTTTCTTTTGAGATCGCTCGGGGGATACCGCGAGGGCGGACGTGTTAAAATAGATCACGCATTGCGCCGCCTTCTTCCTCAATCGGAACGCGAAGCGTTCTTTATCAAAACCGTAGAGAGTAAAGGCCTAGAGTGGGCTTATAAGGATTTTATAAAGCAATACCCGTTTGTCATTACGGTCAAGATGGTCGCGGAGCTTCCCATCGAGGCTAGCAAGAAGGTGGACCTGATCCAGACCTACACTAAACCCACCAGCGCCCAGGAGATTGAGACAATTCTAATGAAAGTCTACCCTGACTTTCAAAAGGAATGGTTAGCGCGCCCGCTCTACGCAGAAGAGGGGAAAGATGCGACTCCCGACTACGGCCGAAATTTCATGGCGTTTAGAGAAGGGACTCACGCCATCGGAAGCCTCATTGGCGCACGATCTGGAAATGGGCCGCAAGTCTTGCTGGAACAATCTTTTGATTCCGCTGTGAGAGAATGGCTCACTCGCTTAAATCGAACGGTGCCCGCTTTTGAACGAGCCCAGACTATTGAAAAGATTCTTTTTGAAAAGCTTTCTGACAGGCACTCAAGGACCGATATTCCCCAATTGGGTCGTGTGCGCCTTGAAAAGGAGCTGCTTGATTTAGTGAAGCCTCACCAGATCCGTGACCGCGCGCGGATCATTCACACAGCACGCGATCGCCAGCTTCCTTCGCTCAGTTCTCCTGCTCTTATCCAAGAACTTTACGATAACATTCTGGCCTCTCCTCTAAAAACGCCGCTGAAACTAGAAGCCATTCAAACCATCAACCGTATCCTATCCCCCGCGCAACTTCTC
>JANPJT010000159.1:0-6114 GCA_031425635.1 Pseudomonadota bacterium | reverse complement strand
CTCCCTTAAGCGTATTCTGCAGCCCAGCGTTTATGGCAAGGAAAGTGCTACTTACTCTTTAGTAAGGGGGAGAGCTTGCGCACTTTGGGGATCCAACTCATCAGTTTTAGTCTGTTTACCAGTTTTTCGGTTGCGCACGCGGAAGGCGGGGCGGCACTCTTTGGCGCTGCTGCAGTTACCGGCGTCGTCGGTGGCATTGTTTCTACGGGAGCGCAAATCGGCGCGGATAAGTACATTAACCGGCTCAGTGCGCAGACAGCCATGTACAACACAAACGCCTATACTTCGCTTTCTCGCTACCAGGCTGCGCTAAGCTCTGCAGTGACTTTGGGGCTTGCGGGGATGCAGCTCCAAGCCACTTACGCCAACCAGTACTCCGCGACGCGGAACCTCGACATGGTTTTACAAGCCCAAGATCGCGCAAGGTTTGCGAACCAACAAGCCAGCACGCTGCGGTTAAAAAATGAATACGCCCTCTACAACAGGCAGCTGGACCTCCAGTCCAAAGCCCTCGATCAGCAATTTGCTTTGAGCATGGCGCCCTACCAAGCGTCGGGGCTGTTTCGACAAACGAGCGGCGTGTCGGAGATCCCCACTCGAAGTTTTGGACTCGCGCAGGCACCCTCCGAGCGCCTTGTATCGAACCTTTCGGCGCCATCTCTGGGTTTTCGAGGGCAGGCCGCGCCGAACGCCTTTTCGCAGTCGCTCCTTCGGGGGTCTCGCCAGGGCTTTCGTTTCGCCGGTAGCCCCGTGGAAACTTCGGTGAGCCGCGCCGTCCGGGGAATGCGCGGAGTGGGGGAGCCTCACGCAGCCCCAAAGCAAGAAGCTTCAGGCCACCGCTCCTTCTAAACTTCCTATCAAGTAATTGTTATTCTTAAATAAATAAGAAAAATGCCTCTTTTTGCTCGGGTGAATAAACTTTGGGCACCCAAAAGCCAGTTTATTCAATGAGTTAACTTTAACGGGCCCTCCGCTTTCCACTCTTGAGTCAGTTCAGTCGTTCAGGCGCATGCAAAAAACAAATAAATACAATCTCTTAAGTACGGTGCACCCCTGCCAACCTTGGCAAGCCGCGTGCACTATCAGTGTTCAGGCAGGATTAAATATGAATATGCGCTTTAAAAACTCGTTCGGTTTCAAAGCACTTGCCGCAGTGCTGCTCCTAGCGGCGCCGCTGGAAGCCACTACGCTGACAAAGCTCATGGGTATGCCTGCTTTCATGAATTTGGTTGTGACCATCGCTCGCGTGAACCAAGCGATGCGAAGCGCTGCAGAAAACCCTATGGACGCTCACCGACGGATTGCGGTCCAAAAAGCGATTGCCGCTATGCCTCTGGCAATCGGGGGCCTAGCGGGGGAATTCCAGGCGGGGCGTCTCCACAATGGCGATTTAAAAACAGTCCAAGCTTTGCTCGGGGGTTTCATTGCGGTGAATGCTGCGGATAACTACAAAAAGTTTATCCAGCAGCCTTCACCGGCTTTGATCCCACAAGTAGGATCCGGTTTGCCGAGTTCCTTGATGAACGCCCCTGCAAGCGGCAGCGGCAGCTCGTCCAGTATTGTCGCTAACGAGTCTCGAGCTAAAGGGGCCAATTTCGCGCAAAGCGCTGGCAAGGATCCTTATGCTTCAGCGCCCGACTTAGCCCCTGGTTCTCAGTATTATTCTCGCAGCCTTGCTTCTGTTCCTGAAACCATTCGCTCATCGGGATCGGGCGCGGACTACGCCCCCCGTGCAAAAAGCGGCTCCAACGTGGCGGCCGACTTGAAAATGGCTGAAAAAAGTGCGGCGTACCGCCTTCAGTCGAAACCCCGGTATTGGAAATTTGGGAGCCTCTTGCACCACGCGGAATCCTTACTTTTGCACTCTGCCCACGCCGAAGAAGCGGGCGGTCAAGAAAACTGCGGCGACTGTAAAAATGGGGGGGGGGGGGGCGGCGGGGGTGGGGGTGGCGGCGGCGGTGGGGCGGACGCTGCTTCGATTCTTTTTGGGATGGCAGCGATTATGGCGGCGGCGGTTCCTGCGATTACGGCAAGCATGCAAGCCGAGGCAGACAAAGAAATGGCAAAAACTCAGGCGGATGCGCAGAAGTACATGACCGATAAAACGGTTCAAAACTCCGAAGCACTTGCCAACCTGTCCGCGCAAACAAGTTTACAAACGGCTTCGATGCAAGCGCAAGCAGCTCAAGCCAATAACCAGGGCGTGACAGAGCGGCTTTCAATGCAGCTTGCGTCTCTGGAGAAGGCGCGAATGGATGCGGCGGCCCAAGAGAGCCAGCGGTTGGAATTGGAGAACGCATTGAACGAACGAAGGATTGCGCTTGCGGAAAAACAAGCAGAACAAAATGTGCAGCTCGCCCGCGCCACGATTAGCGCGCAGCTCACGCAAGCCGGGCTTTCTCAAGGGACTGTCTCAACTAACTCGGGAACCGCTGTCCAGGGAGATGCTTCCGCCGGCATCGGAACAAACACCTTTGCGGACTCTTTGGCGTCTGCGACTCCTCGCCAGTCTGCGGGTGCAGGGCTTTCTGCCGGCAGCTTGGGGATTCGAGGGGCGTTATCTCCCGCTGAGCCTTCGCTGGGAAATGAGTTTTTCTCGCCTTCCGCGAGCGCTCCCACAAAACTCCTTAGTTCGTTAAAAGCCCCCGCAACTGGCCGGGCAGTTGCCGCGACTCCTAACATCAAAGCTGTCGATGGCTTGGCGGCTAGAACGCTTTTGGCAGCGAAAGCCGGAGCGAAAGGCGACTTAAATAGTTTCATTCCCGCTAAGCCGCTGGTCGCTTCAACGGGCGGCTTTGCGGAATACCGAAATAGTTTGTCTCCGCGCAGCGGAACGGCCCCGTCCCCGACAGCCAGAGGGATTGCAAGCAGCGGCGCGGGCCATGGCCCGGCTTACAGGGCGCCTTAAAAAGTTTTCTCGGGGGCTTCAGGGGGGAGGGCGTCTGCTCTCCCCCTGACCATTTCCGGCTGTATTCTTTCAGTACACACAAAATCGAGTCGTTTCAGGCGGTTGCGCTTTGGCTGGGCTGGGGGGCTCAACCTTTCGACACTGAATCACGTTTCAGGCTACGTTAAGTAATTGAAATTATGTATTTATTTTAGATTCATTTGGCAAGCCTTATGCACTTCTAAGGGGCATGAACGCTCGAACCCTTATCGTAACCTCCCTCTTTCTGGGCCCTTTGACTGCGTTAGCAGAGCAAGGGCCCGAGAGCTTCGGTTTGGAAAAACTTTTGGAGAAAGTACCAGCCGTAGCCGATCAAATTCGTCCCCAAGACGGGGCACTTTCTACTCCGTCGCTGCTGGAGTACCGCGCGAGCCGGGCGTCGAAAATTCCTGACCCCCAGGTGCCCCCTGCGAAGGCAGCGGAGGAAAAAGCGGTCGACTGGAAGCAAATGCGCGAAGCCGCTTTTCAAGCGATGGGACTTGGTGAAAACCGAAAGCCCGATCGGAAGACCGTTTCCGTTGCACCTGCCGAGGACCCTTTAAAGATTCCGCTCATCGTTTCCTATTCCGCAAGGGACCGACTAGTTGCGTCTGCACTGGTCGCTTCGAGAGCAGAATCCCGTTCGTTAAGCGTTGCGCCACAACTATCGTCGCTCGCGAAAAAAGGTTTTGTTTATTCTCGGTCGAACACCCAGGCGCCCGCTCGAGCGCATAAAACCGCCCGATCCAACCACAGCACCAGTCCCAGCGTAGGCTACGCCACGGCACAGGAATGATTGGCTTTTTTCCATGCCTCTGCAGATACTAGCGGCCTATGCGCTCGCCCATTTGCGTTTTGATGCCTGTTTTTCAAGGGATGCCTTACGTCCAGGATGCGGTCGCCTCCGTTTTGGCGCAGACAGGAGTGGACTTTGAGCTTTTGATCCGTGACGACGGTTCTACCGACGGCAGCCGCGAGTATTTGCGGACCGTGAGCGATCCCCGAGCCAAAGTGATTTTGGGTGAGCAACGCCAAGGCCTCTTTAGGGGGCTCAACGAGTTATTTAAAAGGAGCAACGCCGAACTGGTTCGGGTTTTGTGCCAAGACGACTTGCTCCTGCCGGGGTGCCTCGAGAGGGAGGTTGCTTTTTTTAAAGCGCGCCCCGAAGTCGGCTTTGCAATGGTTAAGCACCGGACCATTGATGTAAACGGTTTCGAAATAGGCTTTGCGGACCTCGGAGATTTGCCCCAAGTCATTTTCCCCGAACTGTCCGTTCAACAGTTTTTGTATAACGGGTGTTTACCCGGCAACTTGTCGGCAGTCTGTTTAAGGTCCTCTCAGTTTCGAGATGCCGGAGGGTTCGACGAATCTTACCAAGTTTCAGGCGACTACGCGCTTTGGTCTAAACTTGCTCCAGTCGTTCCTTTTGGCGTTTTGCACGAGCGGCTCATCAGCGTGCGCTCTCACCCTAAACAGCTAAGCCGCGCGCCTTCCTCCCACGTCGCTTTCGTCCTTGAAAACAGGGCAATCCGGAAGGGCCTTTTCGCCCACTTACCGACACACTGCAAAAAACCAGCTGCCGCATTCGAGTTTCGCCTCCAAGGGGTTCTGGATTGGCACCAGTCTTTTCGGCTTCTCCTGTCGGGGCGCTTCCAGGAAACTTTGGTGATCTGGCGATCGCTAGGACGGCGCGGGGTCATCCGTGCTATTTGGTACTGGGTTATGACTTTAAATAACCGTATTGTGCCCCAAGCCCCTTGGTTTTTGCCGCGAAACCCTTGATTTTGAAGGGTGGGCCGGGTAACCAGAGGTGTCTTTAGGGGACTCTTGTATTAGGGAAATTGTAGGTCTTCGTAGTCTGTGTTGAAGTTTAATCCAAAATTCTTGTCGAGTGCCGCTTTAGCTTTTGCGCTCTTTTCACCTGCGCTGGGCTGGTCCATCGCGCCGTCGAAGCTTTGCCCGTCCACGCTGCTGGAAGAGTCGCTCTCCCTTCCCGCCCAGTACGAAAAGGCGCGCCATGAAGGGTACTTTATTCCTGCTGCCGAGGAAGTTCAAACCAAAGTGGCCAAACAGGCTTTTGAGCACCACGCAGATAAAATTCAGAAAAACAGATTACGGCGGGTATCGGTCACCGACATCCAGACATCCGTGGCTGATCTCACCGAGGAAGATCTTCAACTGGCAGACCGAGAGTTCTTAGCTGCTCCCACTGAGCAATCGGTGGCTTTGCTCGAGTTGATTCGCCCCTACGGTTTTACGGGTTTCTCCTCCGTTTACTACAACCCGAGTGCTGCTGGAAATTGGCGAAGGGGCGGGCGCTTGGTCAAGCTTCTGTTCCCCTTCAACTCGGCGCAGGTTCTTTCGGAAGAAAAATGGGCTTTGGCAAGTGCCCTCATGGAATTCTTGGCGGCGGACGACAAGCACCGAGCGTCGCTTTTTCAAGAGGCCAAATCGAAGCGTTTGAAGTGGGTCGAAGGGATCGACCACGTGGAGCAAATCACTGAACTTCAGAACGCTTTGGCTCAGCTCATCCAAGAAGCACAAAAGCACCCCGATGCCTTTTCCCCGCTCGAATTTAAGTTTGCTCAAATTGCTTTGAAAAGCGTCCGGACGGGGAAGTACATCCACTTTGACTTGCTCACTAGCCGGAGCACGCATGACGTCGTGAGAATGGGTATTCGAAATTTCAAAGCAACGTTTCGAAGCAAAAACTTCTCTAGCGATCCCGCGGAAAATGCACAGATCCATGACGCCTTAGCGAAATACTTTCTTGCTAGTGAAGCGCTGCACGAAACCCATGTTCTGGGTTACCAGGAAGAAGTCTTTCCCTTGGATCCAAAATCCGGTGCGTACTTGACCAAAGAAGAAGCCAACGGGATTGGGGCGGGCACCGTTTGGAACTCGCAGGCAGTGACGGGCCGAACTGCCCAGCTCAGGGCTCGCGGAGTCCGGTACGGAGTCTTTCAAAATGTGGAGGTCTTGAGTTTCGATCTCCGCGCGGAGTTTGCGGCTTATCTCAAGACCGGTAAGCCCATAGGAGTGGTGCTTGTTCCTGCGCTGAAAGACGATAAGGGGGGGGCGGCGTACTGGGTTCGACAAGCAGACGGGTCCTGGGAAATGCAGCTGGTCGAAGAGTGCGCTTTGCCTGACGGCTTTGCGACGGGGAATGCAACGTTCAATACCAATAC
>JANPJT010000158.1:0-5191 GCA_031425635.1 Pseudomonadota bacterium | reverse complement strand
CGATGAAATCCCTCGGATGCGAAGGCTTCTATGGGACGAGTGGGCGCGTCAGGGGTTAGATTTTTACGCCGTCTCGACTTTAGATCTGGTCCCTTCAAGGGCAGCATTTGATTCGGCCACTTCGGGCGGGCCGGTGAAAGTGCACAGCGCTTTAAAAGGCACAAATGGCCGGCTGCTCTATGCTCCGTTTTTTATTGTGAAGCTCGGACAAAACAGCACGGCCTTTTTGGCACTTAGCGAGCCGGACGGTTCTGCCCCGGACGGATGGAAACTGGAGGATCCTGCGACGGCTCTCGGCGAAGTCTTGGCCAGTCTACCAAAAGAAGTTGGGTCTCTCAGCGTGGTAGGGCATCTACCTAAAAGCCGCCGGCTAGCGCTTGCGGAGCGTTCGCCCAAGCCGGTGCTGTTCATCGGGGGAGAAATGGCCGAGGCTAACACGGTTGAAATCGTGAACGAGTCAAAGAATAGTTGGTTTGTGAAATCGCCCGACTTGGGCCGTGGCCTCTCTGAACTCAAAGTAGGCGAATCAAAAACCGGTCTTTCCGAGGGCTCAGTGCAGATTGGTAATCTCTACTTTGATTACGAAGCGATTCTTCTGGGCCGGAAATTCGCTCCTAAAGCGCCAGAGTGCGAAAGCCTATTTTCCCGTGAGGTGGCCGCAAATTACACCCCGTGTTCCATCGGAAAACTCAAGGAGTCGGTTCCTTGCAAAGCGGATGAAGCGCGGTAACGCCTACTTTCCGCCCTTGCCTAGGCTAGTATGGATCGGCACCCCAGCCCGACAGAGCGGGCACTCTTCCGGGGCAAAGGACTCCAGCGAAAACTCGGTGAGAGAAAACAGCAGCGGCGAGCCGATTTCGGCGGCCGTGATCCCGCCCCGGTTGCACAGCGCTGAAGTCCCGACCACTTCGGCGCCGAGCGACTTCGCAAGCTCAATCACTTTTTTTACGGACCCACCAGTCGTCAAAATGTCTTCCACCACCAAAGTGCGCTTTCCGGAGAGCAGTTTCTCGTACCCCCGTTTCACCGTGAAGCCTGCAGGCGTGTCGGCCTTTTCGGCAAAGACAGCAAGCACTTTTTGCCCAGTCAGCTTTTGCAAGTGGTAGCTAGTCCACTGAGTGAGAATAATGCCGCCCAAGGCCGGCGCCAACACGCGCTCTACTTGGTATTCTTTGAAGTGCTTAGCGATGCTCAAGCAAAGCCCCGAAATGACTTCGGGGTCTGGGTAGAGGGCGTCTTTGTTGACGTATTCGCTACCGTGGCGGCCTGAAGTATAAACTAAGTGGCTGCCGCGGACCAAGACGCCGCAGTTTTCAAAAGCGTTTAAAGCCGATGCGTCGCTCAACCCATGGCCTCCTGGATTTCGGCGAGGATCTTTTTAACTGCGTCGATGGGGCTGCCCACTCCCATCGGGGGGCTCACAATGGGGCGGCCAATGACTAAGAAATCGGCTCCTGCTTTAATGGCTTCGCCGGGGGTCATCACGCGCTTTTGATCGTCGCTGTGGAACCAGCTCGGGCGGATTCCAGGGACGATTTTCTGCAGGTCTTTATACTTTTCGTCGCGCCCTAGGGCTTCGAGTTCGAGTGCTGAACAAATGATACCGTCGAGTTTAGCTTCTACCGCGAGGCTCGCAAACCGCAGCGTTGTCTCCAGCGGCAGGGCCCCAAACGCCGATAAAGAAGCCGCATCATCCATCGAAGTGAGGACCGTCACAGCAAAGCAATCGGCAGACCCTTTGTTTTCATTCGCTGCTTTTAAGCCCTCGAGACCGCATGAAGCATGGACGGTGAAAAGCTTGGCCCCAATCGTCCCCACCGTGCGACAAGCTGCCGCCATGGTGTTCGGGATGTCGTTAAACTTTGCGTCATAGAACACTTGGCCACCGTGCCTTTGCACGTGCTGGACGGCTGCGGGCCCCCCGGCAGCAGTGATCAGCTCCAACCCCACTTTAAAGTAGCCCACATACGGGGCTAGCGCTTCAATCAGAGGGGTGCTGCGAGAAAGGGTATCGACGTCAAGAGCGACAATAAGGCGTTGTTTTGGATCCATACGTACCAACGTACTCTACCAGCCAACTCGCTGGCAAACTTCGTTATTCCTTCAGTTGTTCAACGACTTCGTCGACGTGGCCGTTCACTTTCACTTTGGAGAAAATCTTTTCGATTTTCCCTTTAGCCTCAATTAAGAACGTTGTGCGGACAATTCCCATAAACTTTTTGCCGTACAGCGACTTTTCTTGCCAGACTCCATAGCTCTCGCAAATCGCGCCGTCTTCGTCCGAGAGTAGGGGAAACTTGAGCGTATGCTTCAAAGCAAACGCTTCGTGTTTTTTTAGGCTGTCGCGGCTTACTCCTAAAACAACCGCGCCCGCCTTTTTCAACCGGGAACTTGCGTCTTCAAAATCACAGGCTTGAGTGGTGCAGCCGGGGGTCATGTCTTTGGGGTAAAAATACAGAACCACTCGTTTCCCTTTAAAATCTTTCAGCGAAACGGTGCCGTGGGTGCTGGATGCTGTAAACGCGGGAGCCTTATCGCCTTCTTTGAGCATCCCTTTGGACTACCTTAACCGGAACCAGTGTTCAACGAGGGATGTTTGGCGGCGCCGGAGGGAAGTTGTTTGAGTTCTACCCCGCTTATGGTTACCGTTGGGGAGGGTTGTCACAAAATTGGGGGTTGGGATGTTTCAATGGGCTTTCCTTCTTGTGTTTGTCACCTCTTTTCAAATCTTGGCAGGGCCACCGAAAATCGTGGATCAGCGACCGGAAGTGCCCGGGGCAGGGGCGGATTTGGAGCTCTTTGGCGCTCAAACTCCCCGAGAGTTTTTTGCGCAGCGGGCTTCGGACGCGGCTTGCGTTTCCGACTTAAATAAAGCCAAAGCGGCGCACCGCGCGAGCCAAGACGCGATAAAGGAAATGCTGGCTCAGCGCAAACCGAACGCTCGCAAGGACAGCCAAGAGGACTCTGCGTACAAGGTTGCGAACGATGCTCTGGACGCTCGGGAAAAGCAGCTTCGCGCGGAATGGGAAACGGTTTTAGAAACCCACCGCAAGTGCGGTGAGTGCACTACCCGCGAGGTCCAGTACTACAGCGTCAAACCCACTGCGAACCGTGGCAAGGAACTTTGGCTCGTCACCGATGGCTCCTGCCAAATCCCTTCGAACGATCCGGCTGTTTTGAAAGGGGCCTATGAGAAAGTATCTCAATCGCTTTTGTACGCGAAGCGATTCCTCGCCACTTCGGAAAAGGGGTTCACGAATGTTTTGGACTTTCAGCTGGTAGACAAATCAACGCTTGAGTTTACGCCTTCGGCAGATCGCTTTCCTGCGAGTCCTGTGAATTTGGGGATCTGGGTCTTGGGCTCCGAGTTTCCAGGCATCGGCTTTCTGGCGTTTCGTTACTTTATCCAGGGTGATTACCGAACCAGGACGGATGCAAGCGGGCGCGATGAATTCGCGCTTTCTTTTTCAACCACGGAAGACGCTTCTGTTCTGCGAAAAGTAAAGTTTCCGGCGGACCCCCGAGCGTATGCAGCCAGCGGAAGGCCTCTGGGGCTAAAAGTCTACCCTTTGCAGAATGTCCGGGGCCTTTGGTATGTGGATTCGGATGGCTATATTCGCTACCACATGGCGGCCGTGCTTCCTTTTTCCACCGCAGGGATTATGAAAGCTGCGAATGATATTCTTTTGGGGACACTCCTGACGCTTTCCGATCGGGGAGAGTGGAACGTTCGTTAAAGCGAGGCAGCTAAGTGTACGAGGGCGCCCAAACTTAGCTAAGGGCAATCAGAAACTTCCAATTTGTAGTCGGGCATGCCACCCGCACGAAGTGCGCTCTTTTTGTGTACCGCGAGAAAAGACGGGTTCTTATCTTGTTCTGCTCCGGGACTAGAGCGGTGTAAGGAAAGGGTATCCTCACACTTGGTTGCCAGACGTTCGGACTTTATCTGGTAACACCAAAGCTTAACGCACTGAGACAAAACATGGCCTGTCGTGGCTCCAGGAAACTCTTTTTCGCATTTTCTTGCCGCTGAGTAGCACCCTTCCAGGTAAGGCAAAATTTTTTCAGAGAACGTGTCGCAGGGAAGAGTTTCAGCAACCGCTCTGCCAGTGCGTTCCGTACCGCTGTGGTTTTCACCATACGCAGGAACCGGTAGGCACAAGACAAAAAGATAGAACGCAAAAAGGCTAGTTCTCATAGCCATTTCATCGGGCGAGCAAAGATTTTTCTAAAGCCTTTTGTTGTCCATTGGAACGCTTGGGTGAAGCTAGTTGCCGGCGCATTTTTTCCTCGATTTTACGCCCGAGGCATGCGAACACTTCCGCCGTGGCGTACGATGCACTCATTTTCGATCTGGATGGAACTCTTTGGAACACTCTTCAGCCGGTGACCGACGCTTGGAACGAAGTGGCGGAAGAAGCAAAGGGGATACCGAAAGTCACTGCGGCGCAGATCCAGTCGGTGATGGGAATGTCTCACGAGGAAGCTTTCGCGAAACTCCTGCCCGAAATCGAGCCCGAAAAACGCGAGGCGCCTGCGCAGGCCTTTTACCGCAGAGAAGTCTCTGCTTTGAAAGGCAATTACCTTTACCCTGGGGTTGCGGAGGGCCTTGAAGCCTTGTCGAAAAAGTACCCGCTCTTCTTAGTAAGCAACTGCCAGCCTGAGTACTTGGCCCGTTTTCAAGAGCTCACGGGCCTAGGAAGGTTCTTCAAGGACCAGGAGTGCTACGGTGCTACTGGAAAACCCAAAGGGGACAATATTTCACTGGTGATGCGGCGGAATAAGCTGACAAAAGCGGCCTATATTGGCGATACCGCGGGGGATCAAATTGCTACTCGGCAAGCAGGACAAGATTACTACCACGTGACGTATGGGTTCGGGTCGCCTTCAGGCGACTGTATGCACTTTCATTCGTTTCGCGAGGTCAGCGCATTCTTCCTGGCGCTTTAAGCTCCCTCGTGAATTTCAGTCCCCTCTAGGTGCAGTTCTGCCAACAAGCCCCCCCCCCTAAACAACTTAACGCTACTGTGGTCGCCGGGCGGAGTAAAACGAAAAACGCACCGCGGAACGCGGGACGCGGTATACTTTTTCTAGCGATGCGCTTGGACGTCCTCATTACCTACTACAATGAGAAAGAGCTTTTAACCGAGTGCCTTCGTTCGCTTTTTGGAGCGGGCTTCCGGGGGAAAGT
>JANPJT010000157.1:0-7906 GCA_031425635.1 Pseudomonadota bacterium | reverse complement strand
GTTTGGCTTGCGTTTATAGCGAATGTTGTAAGACTTTTTATTACTTGAATCCCTACCACGATGCAGCGAAGGACGCCCCGCCCTCAACGATTTGTTTTTACGATGCCGCCTGTAACAATCCGGGTAACAATTTCGTCGACACTACGCCATGCAACGTCGTGGGGGGGGGAATCCCGGGCTTTCCTTGCTCCCACCAAACCTGGCCCTTTTCAGGGACTGAACCCCCCTGCCGGTTTTGGAATAACGCCAGTTGTACTACGCCCTGCAGCGCGGTACCCGAAATAGATCTTTTTGGGGCGGGGATTTTGTTCTCGGTCCTATTTTCGGTGGTCACGCTGAGAGCGCTCATCCGGCGTTTTCGGACAAAACCCACGCCCTAACGCGACGGTTTTCGCGCAGTGGGCGCTCGGATGCTATAATCAAAAATCAGGAGAGTTCATGCCGCAGGTACTTCTCGCCATAAAAATTGCGCTACTCCCCGCCAGCGCTTTTGTTTTTCTGCGAGTGATGGTGCGTCACGCCATAGGCATCAAGCTCGGCTACACCTTTGGCACGGACTACGACTTTCTCCCTCACCTCGTCGTTGCTTTCGTAGCCTACTTGCTCCTTCTCGCCGAAGAGAAGCCGCTAAAGCTTCAGTTCCAACGATTGAATGCAGCGGTCGCACTATGCTTACTTGCTGGATTTTTAGGGCTCACGTTTGGCGCCAAACCCTTCGTCAGCTACCAGTTCCCCGCCTTCATGGTTTTTTGGTTCTTCCTTTGCTTCTGCGCGCTTTTCTCTACTTTTTTCATTTTTGTGCCTTTCCGGCACTTTTTAAAATCCGAACGCGCAGCCCTCTTTTTCCCCGCGGTTCTCGTGGGGCTGTCGGGGCTCATTTCCGTTACCGTCCTAGAACCCCTTTGGGATCCGTTGGCTTTTTTCACCGGCAAAATCGTTTTTTTCTGCTTGGATTTGTTTGTGCCTCACATGCACTACGAATGGCGCATTCTGGCAGGCAAAGTGGGCCCTGTGTTCTACACCATGGTGTCGCAGCCCAATATGGCGATTGCCATCGGACGCGGGTGCGGGGGAATGCAGGGAATGACGCTTTTTGGTTTTTTATGGGGGCTGCTGTACATCGCAGATCACCGCGCTTTCAAACTAGGGCACTGGTTCGCGATGGGAGCCTTGGGGCTTGGCTCGATGTACTTGCTCAATGTTTTGCGGCTCGTCCTATTCTTCTGCGTCTGCGCAAGTCTTTTTAAGTGGCAAGGCGCGGGGCCCATTGCGTGGTACGCCATGTTCTTTTTCCATTCGCTGCTGGGCTGGCTGATGTACTTACCGGCAATGGCGTTGTTCGTCCGCGCCGCGTACCTAGCGCGAGCGAAACTGGGAGCCGCTCTTTTGCCGAGCCGTTTAGCGCATTACATTCTAGGGCCTGGAAAATCGCGCTTGCCGCAACCTACTTAAGCAGCTCGGCTTCTACCGCAGTGCGAAGGGTCGGAATAGTTTTGATGGCTGCTGTGGCCTGCTTCCCATCTTTGCCGATGACGAAGAACGACGGGAGGCTTCGGATCGAAAACTGCTGGCCAAAACCGAGCCGTTCTTCCTTGGTAGGAAGGTAAACTTGCGGCCAAACCATTCCGTTGGCCGCAATATAGGCAGTGGCGTCGGCTTCCGCCCGGTCTAAACTGCTGCTGAGTATCTCCAGGCCACTCGCGCTGTAATCGTTGTAAAGCTGAACCAAACCCGCGGTAAGCGCCGTGCTCCGGCTTGACCAAGTCGCCCAAAATCCAATCACCACCACTTTTCCCAACTGATCCACGAGATTGAATTGAGCCCCCCCAAGGGTCGGGACCGACACCACGACCGTGGTACCAACTTGGTTGAGGCTGTTTAAATAACTTTGAAGAAGGAGTGAATTCGCAAACAGAAGTAGCCCGTCCTGGACCAGTTGTTTGGCCGCTGTGGTATCGGTTTCCGCTAGAAACTCGGCATAGTTCACCACCAAAAGGGGGCCGTTTGAAGACGTTGGGTAGTCGCTTGCGTAACTAGTAATTTTCTGTCTGAAAACCGCTTCGGAATACGTTTTTAACTCAAAACGCATCAAAACAGCCTCGGCCCACGCCGCTGCGTCACTGCCCGGCAGCGCTGCTCGGCACTCCGCGACTCCGTCTCGCAAGGGGGTTAAATAAGCGCTTTCGTCCCAAACCACCGCTTCTAAAAGCACTCGCAAGTAAACCATAAAAGCCGTCGACTTGTTCTCGGTGGTTTGGCGAACGCTGTCGATAATCGCGTACGCAAGTTGCTGCACTTGCCCCTGTAGTTTTGCAATGTTTCGCAAAGAAGGACTGGTACTCCTGACGTAAGCGAAAAAGTCTCCTGACGCCGTGTAAAGTTCATCCAGATCGCTTACGCTACTTTTGCTCCCTGAAGGCGACGGCACGGGTACACTAAACTCTTCGTACGTTTCCATCCAAGGCTGAGCCGCGGAAACCGGTTCGAGTTGCGCAGTGGCTTGCCCGCAGAAAGCAGTCGCTGAGAGCAGAAACGCAAAAAATAGGCCCACGATTCCCCCCAATCGGTAAGAGTTTCATTCCTAAAGATCATAACACACGAGGAAACTGTGCGGGAAAAAGGGCGGCGATCGAAACGAAGGGTGAGAAACTTGGGTGCCCCCTTTCGAAAGATGAGCACCCAAGCGTGAAAAAGGTACGCGTCTACCGGCGCCAAAATCGGCGACGGCTTGTCGTCGTAGGCTGCTGACGCGGCGCCGCTGAGGGAGACACCGGCGCTCCAGCGCTCGAACCAAAATAAATCACCCACACGCCACCCGGCTGCCCCGACGCTCCCACGTGCGTGAACCCGCCGCTGGTCCAACGGCCGTCCATCTTGATGTTGCCGCGCATTTGCTCGTGGTGCCCGACACTGCCTTGTTCTTTGTTCCAACTATCGATGGCTTCTTGCGCCGAACGGTGCCCACTGCCCAAGTTCTCCGTCGAGTAGGTCGGGTACCCGTACTGACGGGCGTACTGGCCAGCGTCGGCGTGGTTGAAGACGCGGTTCGCAACGACTGCACGAGCGGCGCTTTGCAACTGCGGTGATACTTCGAGAGGCGCAAGGCCGTGCTGCTCGCGGATGCGGTTTGCACGGTCCACCATTTCCTGCTCAAGCGAGTTGAGTTGAATTGCTTGTTCGGCAAACAATGGTGAAGCAATGGTAAACAACGACAAAAAGGATAGGAATTTGAAAATAGATTTTAGATTTTTCATGTGGCGAAGGGTTAGCCGCGGCAAGAGAGGCTGTCAACGCCTTAGTCTGGCCACAAAACGAAAGTCGGAGCCTTTGCGCTCATCCACCGGAAATTGCGAGCGAGCTTTCATTTGATTTTTTCGCCGCGGGAAAGCATAGCCAGAATCTGCTCTTGCCGACGGTTTCTCGTTTCTGGCTTTTTCGCAGTATGGAGACGAAAATAAATCGAGTACCGCTCGGACGGTTTGAGCGTAGAAAAAAAACTCTGGGCCTCGGGGTTTTTTGAAAGAGCAATCATAAATGCGCGGGGAAGTTTTGCCGTCTTCGGCGAATCGTAAGCAGCTCTCCAGCGGCCATCTTTTTTGGCTGCCTCTACTGCCTTAAGGCCTGCAGCGCGCATCCGGCGCGTTTTTATCAACCGGGCAATATGCTCGCGGTTTCGCTTTGACCAAAGACTCCTCGGGCGCCGCGGAGTAAACCGGTGCACCCAGGATTCCGAGTCGAACTTTTTTATCGGCCCATCGATCCAGCCGTAGCAAAGCGCTTCGTCTAAAGCTTCGGCATAGGTCACGCTCTTTTTTCCGGATGCCTTCTTAAAAAACCGTATCCATAGCCCGGAGCTTTTTAAGTGGTTTTTCGAAAGCCATTTGCGAAAAATGGCGGAGGTGGTGAAGGCTTTCCAGGGGGTGGGAGTCTGTTCCATTGCTTTCATTCTAAGGGATAGATTGGGAGTTCGGATAATGAATAAAGGTTAAGGATCAGTTTCGGGTTAACCTTTATAGTGATGGCGGAGGGGAAGAGACTCGAACTCTCAAGCCCTTGCGGGCGCCGCATTTCGAGTGCGGTGCCTTACCAATTAGACTACCCCTCCGCGCCGCGAGTTTCCCTAAAGCTGCCCGGTTTGTAAAGCGCGGAGCCGAAGAAAATTCTCGCCAGCCAATACCTGTGCAGATAGCATCTCGGCCCAATGAAGTACTGGCTCATGAAAACCGAACCCGATGTTTTTTCTTTCGATGACCTGGTCCAAAGCCCGGATCGGACGACCTTTTGGGAAGGTGTTCGCAACTACCAGGCGAGAAACTTGATGCGCGACGAATTTAAAGTTGGCCACAAAGTACTGATTTACCATAGCAACCTTGCCGACCCCGTGATTCCGGGACTAGCCGAGGTCGTGAAAGCGGGTTACCCCGACGCGTCCGCACTGGATCCGAAAAGCGACTACTTTGATCCGAAAGCTAAAGGCGTTTCCCCTTGGATCCGGGTTGATGTCAAGGCAACGCACCGCTTTACGGTGCCGGTGCCGCGCTCCCTACTTAAAGAAGACCCTGCGCTGTCCGAAATGATGGTCCTAAAGAAAGGTGCCCGCCTATCGGTTCAGCCCGTGAGCGAAAGCGAATTCAAACACCTTTGCAGCCTAGGCAAGCCCCAAGCCATTGCCTAGCCAGCGATGAGGCTCAGCGTCTCAGCGACCCCTGGGTAGCCTTGGGAAAACCAATAGATCCAAGCTGCCATCATGATCGTGTGCCCTACAAAAATAAAAAAGTGGCTCCACATCTCGACCCTGTCCGAATTGCCTTGGGTGTAGCGGATCCAGTGCATGGCTTCGTCAATCACGCTGTAAAACACCGCAAGACCGGTCAGGCAGTACGCCGGGATCCAAAGGAAATCTCGGTACGTATAAGCCATGCATAAAAGCACGGTGCTCGAAATGCCGGCCGCTATCGTAATATGGTGGACTAGGGCCTCACCCGACTGGAGCGCTTCTTTGTAGGCCGTGCGGTGGCCAATCGTGTCTATCGAGATCGCAACGACAAAAATCAGAGTCCCCAGCGGAACGTGCCAAACGTAAGCTGGGAACTGGACCCCGTTCCACCATCCGAAAACGATGAAGCCACCCACCACGCCTAGAAGGCCCAACATCAAGCCTATCCAAACAAAGTACACTCCCCAATCGTCTTTTTCGAAATCCCGCATCCGCCCAATATAAAAAAACACATCGTGAATGAAACTCTTCCCCGTCATGCTTGCCTCCACACAGTTGAAATGAGAGCGGGCTTAAAAGGTTTAAAGACACGGTACGGCACCGTCTGAGCCACTTTCCAGAGCGCTCGGCCTACCAGCAAAATTTTCTGCCATTTTGGGATCACCGTGCGGGTATCCCATGCCGAGGCACCCCGGCGGCGCACTCGTTCGCCAATCGCGCTGTAAACGCTTTCTGCGACTGCGACTGCAAAAGCACAGCGCCAGCTTAAGTACTTTAAGCCTTCCATGCCTTTAGCATAGTGGACTCCCGCCTCGTTCAAAAGACGCGCGACGACTACGGCAAGTTGTTCGCGGTACTTCGGCTGCGCAATGTGTTCTACCGATACCCCTACTTCATCCAGCCAAGCGAGCGGCAAGTACACACGCTTTCTGTCGGCGTCTTCAATCACGTCGCGCGCGATATTCGTAAACTGCATAGCGGTGCCGAGGCTTGCCGCGTGGGACAAAGCTTTTGCGTCGCTTACCCCCATGACATGCGACATCATGAGGCCCACGGTTCCTGCTACTCGGTACCCGTACAGGGAAAGCTCTTCCACTGTCCAATAGCGCTCTCGGCGCACGTCCATCGCCATGCCCTCAATGAGCTCTTCAGCGTAGTGCGCCGGGATAGCGTACTTTTTGGCGATGTGCGAAAGCGCAATGAAAACAGGGTTCGACGACGGGGTGCCCGCAAACGCGGCTTTGGTCTCTTCTTTTAGCTTCGCAATGCGCTCTTCCTGCAACCTCAAGTTCATTGTCTCGTCGATTTGGTCGTCACAGTAACGGCACCACCCATAGAGGAAACTCGCCGCGTCTCTCTGCTCAGGCGCAAAGAGCGTCGAAGCAAATGAAAAGCTTTTTGAACCTACTTTGATCATTTCGCGGCACTGCTCGAGCGCTCCGTCGAGCTGCGCCCCCTCGCGGGTGCTAGTCGATACCAGCGCATTTTGAAAATCGCTCACCACGAGCCCAGCTGTTGCTTTCGCGGAGTTCACTACGCCTGGGATCCCTGCCCCCGGGTGCGTCCCTGCGCCCACGAAGTACAGGCCTTCCACTTGCGGATCACGGTTGTGGGTTCGAAAATACGCGCTTTGACGGAGTACCGGTTCTAAGGAAAATGCAGAGCCCAAGTGGGCATTGAGTTCACTCTTAAAATCATCGGGAGTGAAAATCCGTTGGGTCACAATCGACTCTTTGAGCCCCGGCAAATACCGCTTCTCCATGTAGCTTAAAATTCGGTCAGCGTACTTCGGGCCCTCTACACTCCAGTCGATATCGGCTTTCCCCAGGTGGGGGACCGGCGATAAAACGTAGAACGCTTCACACCCTTCGGGCGCCAGCGACGGATCGCTGTGCGTGGGAGCGTGCAGGTACAAAGAGAAATCTTCCGCAAGAACCCCTTTATGGAAAATATCGTTCAAAAGTTCCTTATAGCGCGCGCCAAACAAAATATTGTGGTGCGCGATTTCCGGATACTGTTTGTTGGTGCCGAAATAAAGCACAAACAGAGACATCGAGTAGCGCGCCTGCTTCACATACATTCGGCTGAGAGCGACGCTTGGCTCATCTTTTAAAAGCTTCGTGTACGTCTCGTGCACATCCGCATTGCTGACAACGCAGTCCGCTGGAAAAAAGTCGGAGCCTCGAGTCGAAACCCCTCGTACTTTGGAGTCTCGGACCACAATGCGCTCAATTTCGCAGTCGGTCTGGATCTTTCCACCAAGATCGGTGAACAACTTTCCCAAACCCTGCACCAACGCACCCGTGCCTCCTTTGGGAAAGTAAACGCCCCACTTCCGCTCCAAAAAGTGGATCAAAGTATAAATGGAAGAGGTTTGGAAGGGGTTGCCCCCTACCAGCAAGGAATGGAAACTAAAGGCCTGGCGAAGTTCAGGGTCTTTAATGAATTTAGAAATGATGGAGTAAACGCTGCGGTACGCTTTCAGCCGCAATAGCTGGGGGGAGACTTTGATCATACTGCCCCAGTTAAGAAAGGGGACATGTGCGAGCTTCGTGTACCCTTCCGCAAAAACCTCTTCGGAGTACTTCAAAAAGCGCTGGTAGCCTTCCACGTCGACAGGGTTTTTGGCCTGGATTTGACTCAGGGTCTCCTGCATGTCGTTCGTGTAATCGAACACAAACCCGTTTTCCCAATACAAGCGGTACAGGGGGCTTACGGGAAGGAGCTCGACGTAGTCTTCCATTTTCTTGCCCGCAGCCTCAAAAAGCTCCTCGAGGCAAGGAGGCGCAGTAATCACTGTGGGGCCCGCGTCGAACGTAAAGCCTTTGTCTTTGTAAACGTAGGCCCGGCCGCCGATTTTATCCCGCTTTTCCAGAAGCGTGACTTGAAAGCCCTGCGCTTGCAACCGGATGGCTGCCGAAAGCCCCCCAAACCCACCACCAATAACAACTACTTTACTCATATGCCCTTCTCAGTTTTTCGCCTACTTGCCTTACCCACTGCGTCTTCTCATCTTTTCCGAGGCGCTCTTCGAGTGGGTTGAACGCTTTATCTAAATATTCAATCGCGAGCGCTTTGGCTCGAGCGCGGATAGCGTGGCGTTCTAGCCACTCTTCCAGCTTCGTCGCCGCCGGGAGAAGCCCGACGGCCTCCCTAAAGGCAGCAAAGTCGACTGCCGAAGTATCGCTT
>JANPJT010000156.1:0-10382 GCA_031425635.1 Pseudomonadota bacterium | reverse complement strand
CGTGATCAAGGACCTTGTGGTGGACCGTTCCGCTTTCGATCGGATCATGGCGTCCGGCGGCTACGTTTCGGTGAATACGGGCAATGCTATCGACGCAAATACTTTATTGATTGGCGAAGAGCGCGCCGAGCGAGCCATGGACTCAGCCGCTTGCATCGGTTGCGGTGCATGTGTCGCAGCCTGCAAGAACTCTTCGGCAATGCTTTTTGTTTCAGCAAAAGTAAGCCATTTGGCCGAGCTGCCCCAAGGGCAACCCGAGCGAGCGAAGCGCGCGAGGAACATGCTGGCCCAAATGGACAAAGAAGGCTTTGGCGCTTGCACCAACACAGCTTCTTGCCAAGCGGCGTGCCCCAAAGAAATCAAAGTCACCAACATCGCTCGCCTGAGCCGCGAGATTTTTCTCGCGAATCTAGGTTGAGGGTGTATTCCCCGCGCCGGGCAATCGCAGTGTGCAGCGCGACTTTTGATTCCATCGACAAAAATTAACCCCTTTTGAAACCAAAGAGCAGGCTTAACCCGGGTTAACTTTTGGGGAAATTATTTTCATATCATTTGTGCAGTATCGGAGCAGGTGAAGTAATCTAAAAATATGTGGTGAGTCGATTTGGGTTTACTCTCTTTTTACTATTTGGGAGCACCTTAACCGCTTTCTCGGAAACCTACTCGGACGCCCGAACACAGATTTTTCAGAAGTATTGTTTAGATTGCCATAGCCCTCCTGGACCAGCAGCCGGACTTGATCTCGGGGTCTACGCGAGCCTCATGGCGGCGGGCGTCGTGGTGCCGGGAAAACCGGGAGACAGCATCCTATTTCAAAAATTGGAAATGGGCGACATGCCGCAAGGCGGAGATCCACTCACCGCTGACGAACTAAAACTCATTGAAGACTGGATTACTGCGGGCGCCCCGGACGCGCCGCCGGCCAAAGAGATGGCTTTAAAGCAGCTGAACCCGCGGTTTGGCCCCACCACCGGGAGCAATTTGGTCGTGATCCAAGGCGAGTTTCTTTCTCGCGCAAAGGAAGTGTATTTTGGATTGGAGCTCTGCACGGACCTGAAGGTCGTGAGCGAAGAAGAACTGACGTGCGTGGTGCCGGCCCAGAAAATAGCCGGGCTAGTATCGGTGACAGTGACCCACGGCGGCGATGAGGCGAAGCTAGAAAATGCCTATGACTACCGCCTCCCGCTGGCGCCTACCTACGAAGCCCTGCGAGCCAATGTGTTTAAACCGGTCTGCATGCGCTGCCATTCAGGCGATAAGCCGGCGAAAGGTTTGGACCTATCTACTTACCGGTCGGCGTTGTCTCACCGCAGAGCCGTAATCCCCTTCAACCTAAAGGAAAGCCGGGTTCACAAGAAGACGGCCAGTGGCGAGATGCCTAGGGGCGGTCCCCGTCTCGGTAAACAGGAAGTAAGCACCATTGCCGCTTGGATTAGGGCGGGAGCCCCTGAGAAGTAGAGCTTCCGGCTCCTCTCCCCCCTGAGCCGCCGCCGACCAAAGTTGATTGTTGCGCTCGTTTCGTAGTAAGACCGTCGGGCTCCGCAATGGGGGGATAGCCCGCTTGAAGTGCTTGTTTTTGACCAAGTTAGTCCTTTTCCTCGCCGTCGCTGGGGCAAATTCCCCACGCGCTTTCTGCCAAGGCCAAAACAGCTTTGCTTACTTGGGAACGGCTGCCTACGAATTGGCTATTTCCAACGACCACACGGAACCCTTTTTCTTGGGGGATGCCAGAGACCGCTGGGAAAAAAAAGTGACCGTTTTCGGCCGCACGAACCCCGCGTTTTTTGCGACTCAAGTAGCGCTTTCGGAAGTGTACGCGGCGGTGGGGCTCGACCACGTCCCCGTGTACCCCACGTTCGCAACCACCCAGAAACCTATGTGGGAGCCCGAAAGCCTCGAGGAACTCCACCAAAAGTGGTTTGTCGCGGCGGTATCTCCCCAACTGGCGGAAATGGAATCGCCTCCCAAGTCCCACTCCGAAATAAGCTGGGAGACCGTCGAGCGCCGAGCATTGATGGCCTGGATGGACGTGGCCTTCATGGCCCGTGGCCGTTCGGAAAAATGGGTCGAAGGAGTACCACTCTCAACCTCTCCCACGGAAATTGATATTTTTCGCTATACAAAACAACCCACCCACCACGAGTTGCACCAGAAATTCCTATCTGGCGATAAATTCCCTTGGCAACGGCTCGCTAGTGCCTCTCCCGAGGAAGTCCATTCGCTGACACTCAAAGTGAAGGCGTTACTTGACCGCCTCGACGCGGTTCTATCGAACCACTTTGAAGAACTCTTGGGCCCATTGATTGCCTATGCTTTGCCAGAAGGAGTGTCTTCTGCAGGAGCCGTCCGGGCGACGAACCTCGTAAAAAGAGCGCTCAGCAACTTGCGCCCTTTCGTGCAATGGCACCTCAGTACCAAAATTGGAAAAAGCTTTGTGCGGGCCGACGTCGCACAGCCGGGGCCTCTCCCTCGGCTCTTGGTCCCCAAAGCCCTTTTCTTGGGAGTTTCGAGCTATTGGCCCGTTCTCAACGACGTCCAATTCGTTATCAGCCACGCTAACGCCTTGCTGTACGCCTACGCCATGAGCCCCCCTTGGAAGCAGGCTTGGGCGCTCGCCCGATGGCAGCGGGAAATGGGGACAAAAAACCCGCTGCAACTTCTAGTCAATGTGGCTGCTGCGCGCGACGGGTCAACGCGTTGGATCGCCCACGCCATCCCAGGGCCGAGCCCGGAAGCGAACGCGGTGCCTCTTCAGCTGGCGCTGAACGAGCGCGCAAGGAACGGCGTGCTTGCTTTTTCGGGGGCGGACGCCGAGGGGCAGGAGATCTTGAAAGCAGCCCAAACCCTCGCGCCGAGACTTAAAATTTTGCCCCTACACATCGATTTTCGAAACGGGACGAAGCTCGCCGAAAGCGATATCGAAACGTTGTTTCAAGTCGCGAAAACGAAAGGGAGTGCGTACGTTGCGATCTGCGAACTGGGCGGGATTCCGGCGGGAGTGAGCCGGGGCTTTGCCGAACGCAACCGCCTCTGGGCTCCCGGAGGCAACTCAAACGAAGCGTTTCGCTTTGACGAAAACGATCCTGCGCTAGTCGTCTTTGATCACCACCAGACGGAACAATCGTCCTGGAGGCATTCCTCGTCTCTGGAACTGCTCTCCCAGTTTACGGGCTTTCAAATGTCCATCAACCAGATAGGCACCGCCATTCTGGATCGATCGGGCGTGTCAGGGCTGCTCGAATTGGGGATGAGCAAACAGGAAGTGACCGAATACTTGGCGTACCGCTCGAACTCTAAACGCCTCGCCGCGCTGGAACGCCGTGCTGAACAAATTTACTTGGGACCCAATGTGCTCCACTGGATCGCAGATCCCGAGGCTAAGTTCTCGGACGTATCGAAAGGCATGGGGCTCGCTGCCTACCCAAACATGGCCCACTTTGCCCTAGTCAATGGGAAGAACTTAATTGTGCGCAGCACGCCCTCCGTGATCCAATCACTTCGAGCGTTGCCATCGATAAGTGCTCTCCATACCGTTTTTGGGGGAGACGGGAGGCGTTCTTCTTACTTGATTATCCCTTTCCACCAGCCGGGCCAAAAACCTTCTTCCAATGGCACGGAAACCTGGCGGAAAGACATTGCAGCCTCCGCCCAGGCGAATGGCATCTCATGCCCCGAGGAACTGCTCAAATGGTAACCGGTGCGTTGGTGAGAGGCTTGCGTTGGACCCGAGGCCTTTTCCTTAGCGTCGCCTTCAGTGCGCTCGCTATTGCGGGGAACGAACCCACCTGCGCCGACCGGGTAGCGGCGGCGGAGGCCGACCTTTCCACACTAACGGCTGCAAAAATGCACGGGTGGGGCGTTGGACTGCGAACCGCGCTGCTACACCGGCTCGACGCCGAGCTGCTTACTCTTGTATTAGACGCTGAGCGAACTCCGAGCCCCCGAGCTTCCCGCCTCGTCGATCTCACCCTGCTGCTCCTTGCCGACGAGACAGTCGCTACCGAAAACACGCCTGGTTTGGAGAAGCTGGGGATTCGCCGATTGAACGCAGGGCCTGTGGCTCGAACTCAAGACCTAAGCGAAGAGGGGGACGTTCTCGAGCCGCTCACCGCCAGCACCTACTATATCCAAGTGGAGAAGGAACCGGGGTTCCGGATTCTCCTTAAGTGGATGAACGCTAGCGCCCTCACCGATCGCTTCAAAGCCTGGCACCTCTATAAAATCCGTTTTCAATTCCCCAGCATTCAAGGTTTCGGAGGGCCCCACTTAGCCGATTGGATCCCGTGTTTTCATGGCCCAGACCACCACCCCGGGATCCTCACAAATTTCCGGGGGGCGGGGCAACGGTGGGATCACAACCTGATGCCCGGCGGCCCCAGCCACCGAACGCTGGAGAAGTCTTCTCCGGCAGTTTTTCTTGAGCCCCAGAGCGATCTAGCCATTCGAAAAATGGAGTGCCTCGGCTGGAAAGAAGCTGTGAGCATTCTTTCGAAGCTCGATCCGGATTTCGCTCTCACTTTGCTAAAAATGGCAGGCTACGAGGCCGCACCCTTTCGGAGAGACGATCTTTTCTGGGTTCGAAACCCGAGTCGCTCAACCAGGATTGCGGCACGCGTCCTCGGCGCGCTGAAAGTAATGCACTCTTACAGCGCGAGCCTCCTACCGGCAGGCACAATGCCCCTCCAAACCATCGCCTGCATGCGGGCAGAGCTCCGAGAGCTCCCCCAAAAGGGCCTGCGCGAGAGGAACGAATATATGAAATATATTTTAACGTTTAGCGGCCCCGTGTCAGCGCAGCGGAGGCTCGAATACTATGCTGACGCGCAACCGGCGTATTATTACCAAATTGAAACAATGAACCGGAAGTCTCAGTTTATTGAGAAAGATGCCATTCGGATTTTAAAAGAACATTCGCTCGACAAGGAGGATCGGTCCTATTGGAGTCTGTCCCCTTGGGCAGAGTACGATTTACTCCGTACTTTAGATTTTGTGGTGAAACTGGGGCTGACGTTCGATGAAAACACGAACGAGTGGGTGCGAATCTAAATGGTTTGTCCGTCTGTGTTACGATTAGTCTGAATCGAAACACGGATAACGTGTGCGAGGTGAGAATGACGGAGAAAAGAGCCAAAGGGATATTTCGAGCCTATTCCGGCAGCCATTATGAGATGGAACGCGCTGGTGTCTTGAGAGAATACGAGTCGTTTAACCTATCAAAAGAGGAAGAATCCCAATGGGCCTGTGAGCGTCGTTCAGAGTTGTTATTGGAATTCGAAAGGCAGCTTTTTATTGGCCCGGTTTTTAACGAGTTAGTTCATGTGATCAAATCCGGGAGTGATTTATCGGGCTTTGGTAAGTTACTCAAACTTGCCGACGAGACTATTCGTAAGCTCGATAGCTTTACTCTCATTCGTCTTGCGGAAGAGATCTATGACCTGGGTTGTTCGTTGCAAAAAATGGAGAAAGGAAGGACGCAAACCCAAAACGAATTCATCAACACAACTCATCTTCTTTTGGATACTGCCAAAAAACAAAAGTTCTGGGTTGCTGACTACTATCGCCAACAGCCTTATCTTAATGCGCAACTCGAGGAAGAACTTGTTAAAAGCAGGGCGCTACGGCTTCAGGAAAAATTGGAAAAACACCTTGATCCGTTGAAGGCTGATGAGAACTTTTGAGATCTATGGCCAGCGGAGGTAGGCGGTTACTTTCGAGGAAGCGTTTTTGTCACGCTGAGGGAAACCAAACGCCGCGCTGGGTTCGCGATTGATCATTGATACCTTCTTCCGTAAGAGCGCACCATTGCCTATCTTTTTGGCAGTTTTTCTGAGGAACGCAAATTTTTCAACTATTCTCGGTTCTTAGACTACCCAAAACCTAGACATGCAAAAAGCATGGATACTTTTTGCTGACAACGGCCAAGATAATGGAATTACAAGACTTATAGAAATCTCATGGGCTCCCTACAGGCTAACCCCTGCCTGCGGGTAGTTGGCTCAACTAGTGCACGAAAATACGGTATGCATTCGGCCGAGATTTTGCGCCATTTCACAAAGAGTCGGACACTTTCCGTTTCTTTCTTGGGGATTGTTTTCCTCACTTTGGCGGCTTGTAGTTTGGGACCGGCTACTAAGCCCCCCGATAGACCAGAAGCCAAAAGCTATTTCAACAAGGCAAAAGGCTTCGATTTAAACGTTCATTCTATCGCTGTAACGGGCTCCCGAGTTGTTGCGGCTGGGGCCTTTTTCTCTTTTAATCGAACGATAACTAATAAGATTGCTGTTTTTGGAAAGAGCACTCTGGACCCCAGTTTCATTTCGGGAACAGGCTTTAGTAACCTTGTTCGTTCAATAGCCTTTGCTAAAGATGGTTCGGGAGATATTTATGTGGTGGGCGATTTCACTTCCTACAATGGCACCTCAAATGTGATGCGCATCGTCCGGCTCAACTCTGACGGCTCGATTGATTCCGGATTTAATACCGGATCGGGTCCCATCGCAGGACTCAACAGCTTTGTCCATTGTATCGTTGCTGCATCGGATGGCTCCGGCGATGTGTATGTTGCTGGTGATTTTACAGTCTACAACGGCGCTTCCGCACGACGAATTGTCAGACTCAACTCGGACGGCTCGTTGGACGCAGGCTTCGATAGCGGTGCAGCGGGATTCGATAGCCCCGCTTACTGGGTTGTCCCGGCGGATGACGGCTCGGGGGATGTTTATGTGGGAGGACAATTTAGCTCCTACAACGGCGCCTCGGATTTGAGACGCATTGTTCGCCTCAATTCCGACGGCTCGATTGATGCGGGGTTCAATATTGGCGCTGGCGCCACTGCGGGGTTCAATAATACCGTCAGAACCATTGTTCCAGCGGGCGATGGATCGGGAGATATCTACGTGGGAGGTGGTTTCACTTCCTACAATGGCACAAGCAATGTGAACCGCATGGTTCGGCTCAATTCCGATGGCTCCATCGACGCAGGGTTTAATACCGGCACCGGTGTTTCATCCGGGTTCAACAATGAGGTGTTTACTATCGCGCGCTCGGCAAACGGATCAGGAGCCGTTTATGTGGGAGGGTTTCTGACTTCATACAACGGCACGCAAAATTTGAATTACATTGTCCGACTCAACGCAGATGGGTCGATAGACCCTCGGTTTAACACGGGGGTGGGTACTACCGCCGGATTCAGCAACTATGTGCTGAGCATAGTTAATGCCCAAGATGGGTCGAACGATGTCTATGTTGGTGGGGCATTCTCTTCGTACGGGGGTTCGGACAATGTGAGACGCCTTACTAAGCTCCATTCAGACGGCAGGGTAGATGAAGAATTCGCAAGCGGGACTCGTGCTTCGGCGAGCTTCTTTGGTTCCGTCAAGTCTGTTGCGCCCGCTGGCGACGGCTCTGGCGATGTGTATGTGGGTGGGGGATTTACCTCATTCAACGGCGTATCGAACGTGAACCACATCGCCCGGCTCAATTCGGATGGATCTTTAGATTTGGATTTCAATATTGGAGTCGGCACCTCTGCAGGCTTGATGAATGGCGACGTACAGGTTGTCACGCCTGCTTTGGATGGTTCGGGCGATATCTACGCTGGTGGGCAGTTCATTACCTACAACGGAACTCCGAATGTGAATCGCATTGTTCGTTTGAATAAAGACGGCTCGATAGATATGGCATTCAATACCGGGTTAGGCCCGACTGCCGGATTCGATAGTTCAGTCTCCACCATTGCCAGAGCCGGTGATGGTTCTGGCGACATATACGTGGGCGGGCGGTTCACCTCGTACAACGGGACCTCGAATTTGAATCAAATTGTTCGGTTGAATTCGGATGGCTCCGTTGACCGCGGCTTTAATAGTGGGATGGGGGCGACCGCAGGGTTTGGTTCAGGTACCGAGGTCCTCTCCATTGTGCCCGCTGGAGATGGCACAGGGGATATTTACGTGGGGGGCCGATTCACTACCTACAACGGTAGCGCGAACGCGAATAACCTCATCCGACTCAATCCGGATGGCTCAATCGACTCTAGTTTCAACACAGGCATTGGTGCCTCAGCCGGATTCAATCGGTACCTCAATGCTATCGCGCTGGCGGGAGATGGTACGGGGGATATTTATGTGGGAGGAGATTTCACCTCCTACGGGGGAACACAAAATATAAACCGAATGGTCCGGCTAAATTCGGACGGATCTGTCGATTCAGCTTTCAACATTGGGTCGGGTGCGACGGCAGGGTTCTTGAACGAACTGTTTAGTATTCTTCCAGCAGGGGATGGCTCTGGCGACCTCTACGTAGGTGGAAGTTTTTCCCTTTATAATGGCGTGTCGGAAGTGAATCGCATTAGTCGACTCAATCCCGATGGCTCGATAGATACAGGTTTTATTACCCCAGGGCCTACAACCGGTGCGAATGCGCAGGTATACTCAATGGCTCTCGTCGGCGACGGGTCTGGCCGCTTTTACATTGGCGGGGCGTTTTCGTCCTATGGCGGTGCAACCCATACCGCAATTGGTCTGCTGTCATCGTCTGGCAACAGCCTTTAGAAACCTCAGCGCTCTATCTATTGAACGCTTTGTGTAACCTTCAGCAGGGTAGTTTCAATCCCGAGGTTCGTCACTTTCAACGGGGAAAGCCGCCGCTAGGTCTTTTTCTCCGTTCAAAACGAATCTGAAAAAGCGGTGGACGTAGCGCATGACGCGAAGCAGGACAGTCTTGTCGCGAGTCGCGAAAAGATCATGACCGGCCCCTGGCACGATGATGAATCGAACTTTGTGAGGGAATTTTCGCTCCCATTCCCGATAAATCTTCCAGCCAACTTTCTCCCCCTGGGCCTGGGTTTCTTCTGGGTCCTCACTGCCCACTAAAATCAAAACGGGGGTATCATTCTTAAAAGGATCTTCCTGCTTGTGCCACTCCATTTGGGCATAGAGGTCGTCCACCCAGCTCAGAGCGAGAAAATTTGGCATAAACACTTTATCGCTGATCATTTTGGCCAGCGTGCGATTCGCGGCGGCGAGATCGCTCGGGTGTAAGGGGCTCGTATGGATCATTCCACCCAGAAAGTCGGGGCTGCGTTGATGCATCTCCATGACCAGCGGCGGACTGGCGCTGCGGGATATGGGCACAAAGAGGGGGCGGCCCTTTTCTTTAGGCCAAAAAGGTGCCGGCCGGCTGAGCGCAGAGCGCAGCCAGAACAGATTCGTGGTTAAGTCTTTTCCGAACGAAGCGCTAGGGAAAGCGGAGCCGCTATTGGGAAGGTCAAAAGAGAACGCCGCCACGCGGGTGAAGTGAGGGTCAGCTTTGATTGCGCCTAGAATTCCCCCACTCTTCGCAGACATCAAAAGATTGAGCAGGCTTAGATTCGAGCCGCTATGGCTGTAGTCGGCCCCCGCGCCGGAAACGACGGGGACGAAAAGCTCGCTCCCCGCAGGAAACCACCCGCCGCGCGCATGGAAGAAACCAGTGGCAAGATTCGGTTCGTACCAGGGCTCGACCACGTTGGCGTATGACTGGTTTTTGAAGGCCGCCTGGCCTGAGGTTGAAACCGCCATGTCGAACTCGGCCACTTTCGGCTTGCCCCCCACGGCCAGGGTTTGAAAAGCGAATTCGGGCGACATGCCGCTATGGACAGCTGCCAGAAAGCTATCGATGTCGCGTAAATGCGGGTGAGTTTTCAGTGCTTCATCTAGGTCGGCGGCTAGTTCCGCAAGTTCTGCAGAGAGTGGATCAGTCCCCAAGGCTTTAAGAGACGCCTGGAGGGTCCGCGCCTCCACACCCTCCCAAAACAGAATTTCATCACAGGCAGCGAAGCTGCCGGTCCTCGCCTCTCTCGGCGGCCAAACGGCAGATCCCTGGGTCGCCGCCAGAGCGCAGGTAACTAGGGCAATAAAGGACCATGGGCCGTGGGTGAAGGGCATCGTGCGGGGGCTCTTACCATACTTGGTGTGGAGTTCTCAACTTGCGAGCGGTTGCAGCCAGTTCTTGGCCTGGGCTTGGGGAGAATCGCTGGGGGAGGTTCCAAAGGAGCTCAGAAACATATCGCGCGATATCCAAGAAGCACTCACCATTGCGGACCCCTCCAGCGGACGTTTCATTGCCTGTTGGGGATTGTGTAAGACTTACCTACTTCATCGACGATGGTGAACCACTTGATAGGGTATATTTTTGAAAGGGTCCCGTGCTCCATTGTAGGGACCTTCGAATGCTCAGCATGGAATGATGCCGGGTGTACTTCCTGAACGTCTTTTTCCAATTTTGGATCTATCGAGACAGAATAAACAACGGTACTCCAAATTTCTTTTTTCGAACGAACCGCAATGAGGCGACAGTGAAAGAGTTCACCTGAAGTATTACCCATGGCAACGCTGGTTTCCAGA
>JANPJT010000155.1:0-2964 GCA_031425635.1 Pseudomonadota bacterium | reverse complement strand
ATCCGGCATTCGGCCCATCACGCTTTTCGACGCTAGCTTGTTCTCGTCGCGTATTGCGGGGGAAATCTCCGATTACAAAGGCGAGGACTACTTTCCGACAAAAGAGTTAAGGCGAACCGATCGTTTCATCCAGTTTGCGTTGATCGCGGCTGGAGAAGCTCTCCAAAATTCCGGCCTTGACCTTGCGGCAACTGACCCCGTGAGAACGGGGACGAGCGTGGGAGTGGGGCTCGGGGGCTTGATGGTCATCCAGTCGGAGCACAAAGAGTTCCTGGAAAAAGGCCCGCGTCGGATCAGTCCCTTTTTTATCCCGATGGTCATCAGCAATCTGGCTGCAGGCCAAATTTCAATGAAGTACGGTCTAAAGGGGCCAAACACTTGCATCACAACCGCCTGTTCTTCTAGCGCTCATTCGATCGGGGAATCCTTTCGGTTGATCCAGCGGGGCGATGTGGATGTGATGTTTGCTGGAGGGGCGGAAGCGACTATCTGCGAGTTGGGCATCGGCGGCTTTTGTGCGATGCGAGCCCTCTCTCAAAGAAATGAAGATCCGACGAGGGCCTCTCGACCCTTTGATAAAGATCGGGACGGTTTTGTGATGGGCGAAGGCGCCGCTATTTTGATCTTGGAGGAATGGGAACACGCTAAAAAGCGGGGGGCTCCCATTTTAGCCGAGATGGTCGGCTATGCTTTGAATGCCGACGCTTACCACCTCACTCAACCGGCGCCCGAAGGTGAGGGAGCCGCCCGCTGCATGTCGCTTGCTCTGCAAGACGCTCGGGTGGATGCAAGCGCAGTGGATTATGTGAACGCCCATGGGACTTCGACACCGATTGGGGATGGGTTAGAGACCACGGCGATCAAAACAGTCTTCGGGCAACACGCCAAGAAAATCGCCGTGAGCTCGACGAAGTCAGTCACGGGCCACATGCTCGGAGCGGCCGGCGCGGTGGAGGCGGCCTATTGTGTCCAGGCGCTGCAACATCAAGTGATCCCTCCAACCATGAATTTGGATAATCCGAGTGAGGATTGCGATCTTGATTATGTTCCCAATGAGCCTCGGCCCAGCGTTTTGAACACCGTCCTTTCCAACTCGTTTGGTTTTGGCGGCACTAACGCAAGCCTGGTGTTCAGCCGATCCAAATAGGAGCGTTCTATGCAGTCGCCCGGTAAAGTCTTCTTCGGAAGCGATCACGCAGGATTTGAGCTCAAAGCCCTTTTGGTTGAAAAAGTTCGCGCCGAGTTTCCAGAAGTCGATTGGGAAGACTGCGGTCCTGATAGCGAGGAGTCGACCGACTACCCGATCTTTGCCGAGAAAGTCGCTCGAAAAGTGGTTGCGGAAAATGGGTTTGGTGTCCTCGTCTGTGGTTCCGGTATCGGGGTGTCCATCGCGGCAAACAAAATTGCTGGCGTTCGAGCGGCCATTTGCTGGGACGTGACGTCGGCTCGGCTTTCACGAGAACACAACGACGCAAACGTGCTTTGCATGGGCGCTCGTTTGGTGGGGCGAGAAGTCGCGTTTGATATGGTGCGGCAGTTTCTTCGGGCAAAGTTTCAAGAAGGACGCCATGCCGCGCGCCTGGAACTCATTCGAAAGCTAGAGAAAAAATGATTAACGATCCTTTGGCACAGACCGATCCAGAAATCTTTCGCGCTTTGGAAGCCGAAGCGCTCCGGCAAGAGGAAAGCTTGGAGCTGATTCCCAGCGAAAATGTGGCTTCGCGCGCAGTGATGGCGGCGCAAGGCAGCGTCCTCACCAATAAATATGCGGAAGGGTACCCTGGAAAACGCTACTACGGGGGGTGTGAAAACGCCGACACCGTCGAGCAGCTCGCGATTTCTCGGGCAAAAGAACTTTTTGGTGCCGAAGCTGCGAACGTACAGCCCCACTCGGGTTCCCAAGCGAACATGGCGGTTTACCTCACTAGCCTGAAGGCGGGGGACTCAATTTTGGGGATGGACCTATCGCACGGAGGCCACTTAACCCACGGTTCCCCCTTCAATTTTTCCGGCACTCTTTTCCAAGGCCATTTCTACGGAGTGCACCCTGAAACCCACCTCATTGATTACGATCAGGTGCGCGACATCGCCTTGAAGGTGCGGCCCAAAATGTTGATTGCGGGGGCAAGCGCGTATTCGCGGGTGCTGGATTTTGAAAAGTTTTCGCAAATTGCAAAAGAAGCCGGTGCTTTGTTTCTAGTGGATATGGCCCATATTGCCGGACTGGTGGCAGCTGGAGTGCACCCTTCGCCGGTCCCTCACGCGGACTTCGTCACGTGCACAACGCACAAGACGCTTCGAGGGCCTCGCGGCGGTTTGATTCTTTGCCGAGAGCCTTTTCAAAAAGTGGTGAATAGTAAAATTTTTCCTGGAATCCAGGGCGGCCCTCTCATGCATGTGATCGCGGCTAAAGCGGTTGCGTTTAAGGAAGCGATGTCTGGGTCGTTTAAGCAATACCAAACTAGAGTAGTGCAGAACTGCCGCGCCCTCGCCGCCGGCCTAATAGAGGAAGGCTTTACTTTGGTCTCGGGCGGGACCGACAACCATCTCTGTTTAGTCGATCTTAGGTCGAAAAAAGTAACCGGCAAGCAGGCCGAAATCTGGCTGGATCGAGTGGGGCTTACCGTCAACAAAAACACGGTCCCTTTTGAAACGGAGAAGGCAACGGTTACGAGCGGGATTCGTTTAGGGACTCCGACGGTGACGACCCGTGGGCTGGGCTTGGAAGAAATGCGCTGGCTCGCGCGAACGATCGCTCGAGTGATTGAAAAGCCTGACGACGAGAACCTTGCCCGAATTCGCACCGAAGTGCGGGAGGTCTGCCGGAAGTTCCCGCAGTATTCGACTTTATGAAAGGCAGCCGACGCAAAGCACGAGAAGATGCCGTTCAGGTTTTGTACCAGCTTGATTTGAACAACACATTGACTCCTGGCGCTGCGCTTACCCATTTTGAAAGCCTTTACA
>JANPJT010000154.1:0-11379 GCA_031425635.1 Pseudomonadota bacterium | reverse complement strand
ATGCAAAATATGCAATTAGAGGACTGGAAGGACTACCCGTAGGTAAATGATCTTTAAAAGTCAATAATTTCGCTAAAATACTAGCCACATCTGGAGAGCATTGCATTTTCTTATGGAAAAACGAATAGACTCGCCTTGATGGGGTAGAAGAAAAATACTTTTCTATATCAAGAGTTACAACTACATTCGCATTTATATGAACCTTTGCATTGCTAATATAGGAGCAATCTTTTTTAGGACTATGTAAGTAATCAGGACATTTTATTCTTTTAAGAATATCCTCAATTTGTTTTTGAACCTTTTTTAAGTCATATCTTGGCTTTGCCAACAACCTACTTTTACCAGATTTTATAAATATATCTTCTATATATAAGTTATCTGAATCCATAAGAATCTCAAGCTTACGCTTACTAATCCACAATACCTTAGCAAGTTTAGCTTGAGATGTTAAGCGAAAAAATGGAGACTGATCGAGATGGTATCTAGAATACTTATTCTTTGACTGTGGCATCATAAGCTGATCTTTCAGCGATAAAGTTAAGAATAGCAATGACTTTAGATGATATAAAATTCTTTAACTTATCAGTCTTAACATCAGATTCTAGATTTTCCGAAAAAAATAGAATTGATGACAAAGGAATATCAAAAACATTTGAATATCGATTGAGTAAATCAAGCGTGGGCTGACGTAGAGGGAGAGAGCCGTTTCCCCTGTTTGAAAAAACTTGAGCGTGGGCGAAAACCAAATCTCCGCTTTCAACGGAATTGCTGTCGCCGAAAAAGTGATGGATTGAATGGCTTGGGGCGCTGCTAGAAGTCCGATTTCCCGGCTCCTCGTCGAGAGAGGGACCAAAACTTCGTACCGAGCCCAGTAAGCAAAAGCTCCGTTGTCAAAGAGAGTCCCTTCCAAACCAAAACTCGGATCCCCCACTTGAAAACCAGCGCCTTCGAACGGCTGGAAAACAAATTGGGGAGTCACTTCGAAGTCGAAATTTCCAAACGCGGGGCTGGCCAAAGTAAGCTGGTTGACGATTTGGACGGGATCTTCGGTGACCCCTGCCGGAGAGGCGGACTTTCCATTGAGGTGGGAAAAGGGGCTTGAATACCCCCAGCTATACAGCTCTGCCCGAAAAACGGGGCGGCGAGGGGCCTCCTCGCGGATGCTACCGACTTCGGGAGCTGCAACGAGGAAGGAGCACGAAAAAAATATAAAATAGAGAACCCAGAAATTTTTCATCGGAGGATTCGTTTACAGTAAGTAGGCGGGTGTGGAAATCGGAAAAGTAGTGCCCGGTCAAAAAAAATTCACAAAGCGGGCTGGGGTCGCCCGGGTGGTCGGGCTTTCGCTGCGAGAGGGTTAGCGACGCTCACCTTGTTGCGCGTCTGTTTAGCAGCGTACATGGCCTCATCTGCTAGCTGGACAAGTCGGTCAGTTTTCTTGGTGTGGTCCGGAAAAACGGAAAGTCCAACACTGACGGTAACATTTAGTGGCGCGCCTCGAATAACGAAGCTTCTTCGTTGGATACGTTCTCTCAACCGTTCGGCGATCTCCATGGAGGAGCGCAAAGTAGCCTTTCGCAAAAGCACGACAAACTCATCTCCCCCGTAGCGAAATACAACATCGCCATGGCGCACTGAATTCTTAACAATCTTCCCGAGCGCGGCGAGGAACTCGCTCCCGACTAAATGGCCGTAGCGATCGTTGATTTGCTTAAAGTGATCTACATCAATGAATAAAAGCCCAAACGACTGCTTTTTCTGATCGAATGCAAGTGCCGCCGAATCGAGTGCGAACTTGAGGTATCTTGAATTGTATAAGCCCGTTAGGTCATCGATAAACGTTTGTTGCTTCAATTTTTCGACTTGTCGAAGGTTCATCAAAACCACTTCGGCGTGCTTAGTCACCAAGAGGATTTCCGCCTTAAGTTGCTTGGTGATCGGTTTTGAAATGCCTTCCAAAACAAGTTTTCCGTTTTGGCCCTGCTCGAAGAAAAACTCCGTTCCCTCCGCGGCCTCGCCTTCCGGAGCGGTTTCTTGCCAGACGCCTCTCTTCGCTCCCGCGAGGCTTGCAGTGAGCTGCGCAGTGCGGATCCGCAGAGATTCTGCGGAGGAGCAATTGGAAATCTGGTTCAGCGCAGCCGCAAGGCCTGGGGATGACGGGACTTTGCGGGTCTCCTGAAGTAGGTGAGAGCGAAGCAAACACAGTATCAGCTCGTCGGGGCTGACCGGCTGGGTCAAATAGTCCGCGAAACCGCTCCGCAAACACCGCATTGCGAGAACGGCCGAATCATTCGAAGAAAGGGCGATGAGATCCGATTGGGGAAACTTCTGCCGAAGCAGTTCCCAAGTGTCAGAGGAGGCGTTGGATTTCTCGTCGAGGTTGAGGACAATCACCGCCAGATCGTCCGACGGCGGTAGAAACTCGGCTCGCTCTACCCAGAGGCACGACTCCGTTACTTCCGAGAGCTCGCGTTTGTGGGCCCATTCAAACTCGTTTGGCAGGCCTACAAAGTACGCTCTCAGTCCCCCTTTACCCAATTCCCCCTCCTGCAGCTACTCTAGCATGCGGTAGGGGGCTAGATAGAGGAAAGGTGAGTCGCGCAGCGTCGTGAGAAGCCGAAAATGTTCGATGTCGGAACGGGAAAAGAAAAGCGACAGAGCGGAAGGGGTTGGGGCACTTCCCAGGCTACCTTCCGTAAACAAATCGAATATTCCTTGCGAAGTTTCGATTTCGTTTACGTCAAATTCACCTTCGTTCAAGCCAGCGGCCTTGGCCGCGGATCGAACGGCTTCATAGTAACCCCCGAGTTCATCCACCAGCTTTTTCTCAAGCCCCTGGCGCCCCGTCCAAACGCGGCCGCCCGCAACTTCTTCGGCCGCTGCTAGCGTCAGGCCTCGGTGCTTCGCGACAAACGAAACAAAGCTCCCGTAGTACTTTCCAAGACGCCTTCCCATGACGGCCTTTTCGGCGGGCGACCACGGGCGATCCTCCGAATAGAGGCCCGGGTAGGGACCAGAAGTGATGATTTCTTTGTGCAAGTCCAGCCAGCGGTACAACCCGCCGAAATTGAACTTCCCGAGGAATACTCCAATGGAGCCGGTCAGCGTTAGTGGGTGCGCAAACACTCGGTGTGCTGGCGCCGAAATATAATAGCCCCCGCTTGCTGCAACATCCCCCATCGAAACATAAAAGGGCATGCCTTTTTTCCGGTCCGCAATGCGAACGGCGATCTGTTGGCTCGCAAGCACTTCGCCGCCTGGGCTCGACACCCGTAAAACAATGCCTTTGGTCCTTTCATCTTGTTCGGCCTCTTCTAGTTGGGCCTCCAAAGGACCTGGGCTAACCTGGCTGGCGCCTCCCAAAGAGAGCAGGCGGCTTTTACCAGGGAGAATATTACCTTTCGCGACGACGACGGAAATCCTAGGAGGAAGGGCTAGCCGGTCGTAACGGCGTCTGCCGACAGGAAAGAGTTTCTCGCTTTTCTCTTTGGACGCCAGGCGGCTGGCGAAGGAACCGATACCGTCAACGATCCCTTCCTTGAGCGCTTCGTCGCTTCCAAGCACGCCGAGGCTTTGCAGTCGGTTCCACTTTTCCAAGTCGATTTTTCGCGCACTCTTCAAGATGGAAAGGAGTTCCGATTCGAGCAGTTTCATCTCATCGACCGCCGCTTCGCGCGATGCTGCGGAGCTTTCTTTACGGAGGAACATTTCTGGTGCCGATTTATACTTCCCGGCCGCTAGGAACTCTCCTTCAGCGCCAATTTTGTCGAGCAAGCCCTTAAAAAAGTACTTTTCCGCGCGGAGCCCAAGCCATCGTATTTCGCCTTCCGGCTCTAAAAAAACTCGGTCAGCTGCAGCCGCTATCAAATACTCTTTTAAGCCCGCACTGCCCAAGTACACTTCCGTGTCGACTCCCGCATTGCGGACTCGCTGAATCGCCGAATGGACTTCGGCCGCAGACGCAAGCCCCAGGGGGAAGCTTTCAATCTTAATAAGCAAAGCAGTAGAAGCGCCGCTTGCTGCTTCTTCGAGATCTTGAAGGAGATCCAAAAGGGAAGCTTTGGACGGGCTGAGAAGCGAAGCCCCCACTTTGTTTTCGGACAGAGACGAGTCGATGGTGATTTTTGAAACTCGGGGCATGGAAAGACTAGAACGGTAGGGGGTAACGCTCGACTGAAAACCAACCATGATGGGCCTCGCGCTGGTTGGTTGGACCGAGGAGAAAACCGAAGTGTTTCCAAAATGGAATTGCACTCCGGCAAGCCATTGGTGCTGGGTGTGGTAACCAAACCTCAATCGAAAGCCCTCAAAGGGGCTCAGCGCAATAACGCCTTGAGCCGATACGGTCCTGAGGAACTGGTTTGCGGGCGTGGAAACATCGAGGCTGAGGTCGACCCTTTGGATCGGGCGCACGGACGCGGAAAAAGTGGTTTGCGGAGGCGGCGCGCCACTAGGTTGGTTAAGGTCGTCACCGAAGAAAGCAAACGTGAGCCAAGGCGCCGGACGGTATTGAAAGCCAAGCCCCCAGCTTTCATAGTTCCCCGCAACGTCAAAGCGGTTGAGTCGGAGGCGAGTACCGATAAAAAGCGTCGAGGAAAGCGGCAGGCCGAGCGCAAGCGAATAGCGTGAAACGGCTTGCGGCGTTAAGCGCTCAATGCCAAACCCGAAGTAGCCAAAGGCGGTGGCGAAAGCAAGATCGCTTGCCTGGTTCGGGTTAGACGCCACAGCAAAAGACGTCGAAAGGTCGGATCCATTCAGCGAGGTATCGAACCCCAGGCCCGCCGGGTGAATGAAGACATTGCGGGCTTCGTAGTTGAGAGAACTGGAAGAACCGAAATCCAAGTTCCCGTTTAAAGCTTCCCCAAGGGCCGGCGCCAAACTCACGGTGCCGATTGCAAAGGTTAACTGCATTACCCAGGTGCGGAGGTTTTTCATCGGCCTATCACATAGCATCCGGCGGGGAAGGTCAAAGGTCTCGGAGTTGCGTGAGAGGTCCCTATTTGGTAAGGACCGGCTATGGATCCTCTTGAACGTGAAAAGTGGCGGCGTCAGCTTGCAGTGCGTATGGGTGTCATACAGGAGGGCGGCCCGAGTGTCGCCTGCGTGAGCGCCCATTACTACGATGCGGCAGCCTTTTGCGACCTTTGCCAGCAGAAGAATACTGTAGAGCTTCTGGTGATCCGCAACCGAGCAGGGAAGAACTTTGGAGTGGCCCCAGCTTGCCTGTTGGAAATGGTCCGTTTCCAGGTGGTAGATGCGGTGGACCTTGGCAAATGGACCCTGAAACTAAAGGCTTTGAGACAGGATCACGAAGACCGAAAAGCCGAGTTCGAAAAAACACAGCTGGAACTGCGGCGAAAAATGGAGAAAAAAGTCATCGTGCGAAAAAAAGATGCCTCTTCGGGTTGAAACGGTTGCGATAGGCGACGAGCTACTGACTGGGCGGATTGCCGATACGAACTCTGCCTTCGTCGGGTCCCAGCTTTTTCAGTGCGGTCTCCGGCTAGACGCAACGCAGACGGTCGCAGACGACCCACGCGAAATGGAACGCCTGCTCCTCGATCGCTCTAAGGCTGCAGACTTCCTTGTTTGTTTTGGCGGGTTGGGGCCCACCTCAGACGATCGGACAGCGAAGACGGTAGCGGAAATCCTCGGAGTGGAACTTGTCGAGGACCCTAGTTCCAAACAGAAGCTTCTCCAACGGATCCAGTCTCGAGGGAGAGCGCTGACGCCCCAACTTTTGAAACAGGTTGTTTACCCGAACAACGCCGAAGTGATCCCGAACGATGTAGGATTAGCCCCCGGCTTCCGGTGCGAACTTGGCAAAGCGACTTTGTTTTTTTTACCGGGAGTTCCGGCAGAGATGCGACCCATGTTTCTACGGAGTGTATTGCCGCACCTCCAAAGCAAAATGGGCGGGCAAAAGCTCCTATCCGCCACTTGGAAGTGCTTGGGCCTTGCGGAGTCGGAACTCCAGCGATGCATGGATCCCATCGAGGCCGAACTTCCCGCGGGGGCTTTTCTTGGTTACCGAACCAAATTTCCAGAGAACCACCTGACTCTGTATTGGCGGGCAAGCCCTGCGGATTTTCCGATTTTCAAGGGCAAGATCCACGAGATCCTCGCTCCCTTTGCTTACACCGACCGAGAGGCCGAGCTTGAAGAGCTGGTGGTTGAGCAACTCAAAGCCAAAGGCCGCTCCTTAGCCTTTGCAGAATCTTGTACAGGTGGCTTGGGAAGTCAGCGGATCACTCAGGTTCCCGGTAGCTCCCTCTCGTTTTTTGGGGGCGCCGTCGTCTATCAATCGAGAGCAAAAAAGGCGCTTTTAGGAGTGGCTCTCCGCGATGAAAAAGACGCGGTGTCCGCTGAGTGCACTCTGTCGCTCGCTAAGAGTTTAAAAGAACGTTCCGGGTGCAACATAGTGGCCGCTATCACGGGATACATGGGGCCTGGCGGGGGAACGGTCTCAGACCCTATTGGAACGGTTTATATCGCGGTTCTAGGGGCCACTGAAAGGCAAAAGCGGTTGTTGCTCTATGGCCTGGATCGGCAAGCCAACCAATGGGCAGCATCTACTTTCTTGCTGAGTGAAGTGCTTTTAGCGTTGCAAGCCGAGGGGTAAAAAAAAACCGAGAGAACCCCCGGAGGAATTCTCTCGGCAAACTTAAAAGAACTTATTCTTCCGAACCGTAGTTGAAAGAAGAAGCCCCTGCACCCGCTAGTCCCGTTAGGCCAGAGCCTACAGAGAAAAGAGAAGGCGTTTCATTTTGCTTAGGAGTCGAGGAGAAAGGCGTTGAAGCTTTCGCTGGAGCCTTTTTCTTCGGCGCCGTTTTGCGCTTTGCTGCCTTTTTCTTTGGAGCTGCTTTTTTTGCTTTTTTTGCTGGTTTTTTCTTTGCCGCTTTTTTAGCCGGTTTTTTCGCAGCAGTCTTTTTCTTCACTACTTTTTTCTTTGCTGCCTTCTTTGCCTTGCGTTTCTTTGCCATTTCGACCTCCTAAAATTGAATAACTTTCCGACGATGGTTTCAAACCGATTCAACACTCTACCAGCCGAAGTTTCGAATTAACATACTTTCTTGAAGTGATACAAATGTTTTGAATTTAACCAGAATCCGAATAATTTCTCGTTGCAAATAGAGCAGAAACAGTTTATCCAGTAACTATACCTTAATAACAATCTTCATTATTTTTTTGTCGGACAGGAAAAGTAAAAGCTAAGGCTTCGTAGGCTAAGTTCAACGGGCATGGGGGGGACTTATGGCCAAACTGGCTAAGTCTAAACGCGAGAAGACTACGAGTAAGGCGACAGCGCGCGAAGTTGTTGAACGCGCACTGTCAAATCGGGCAAGCGACTCTGCGGTGAAAGCCGCAGCGCGAGAGCCGGCAGCGCAAAGCGTTGATCCTGCTTCCAAAAAAATTTCGCAGAAATTTTTGGAAGCGATGGAAAAACGCCGAGGTGGCTGGGGCGCTCGTAAAGGCGCTGCTTTCGGAGGGCGTCCACCCGCAAGAAGGGGTCGGCGTCCGAAAGCAAGCAGCGAGTACACTCCGGAGAACAACTCCGAAGAAGCGTACGTGCTTGAGTCCGAGTTTGAGCGAATCGAGCACGACACCGGCATCAGCTACAAGCCGCAGGGCGGTGAAGACGGTGGCTTTAGTCTAGATCGCATTGACGATTTCGACGAAGAGTTGAATTTCGACCGATAAAAGGTTGAGATGGAGGTCTATGGCGAAGCCAAAGGCGGCCCAAACTTTCAACCTGCGCGATTTTGTTCAAGAGAACGAAAAAAAGGTCTACGCCTTTTGTTACCACCTTTTGTCTGCTGACTTCGATATCGAGGAGCTTTCTGTTTCGGTTTTTCGAAGCTTCGGAGAATATTTCAGGCAAAACGCGCCGCAGCGCGACTTGGTCGACCCTTCACTGAGGATCCGACTTTTCCAAATAGCCTTCGCTCAAGTGCAAAGTGCGTTGTTCCAAGCCGTCTTTCCCGCCGGTGGCGGCCGGGACACACGCGTTTTGAAGGGTTTGGATCAGGATGTTTTGCCGTCTAAAGCGGAGAGCCGCGAGAGAATTGTCTCCGACCCCGAAAATCGAATTCATGACAGGCTTGCTCGGGTTGATTTCGGTCTTCGAGCGCCGGTTGTTTTGCGCGACGTCCTGGGATTTTCTGACGACGAAGCTTCGAAAATCCTGTCGCTCCGTTGGGGCGTTTACCGGCACCGACTGCACCGAGGCCGCGTGGATTTTAAAGACGCGCTAAAGGGGCTGACTTCGGGGCAACCTTCTTCAAAAGGAGTCTCGGCTCACGCTTGAGAACAAACCGATGGCGACCACATGTTTCTTTTGTCAGGGAATGCTTTCGGACTTTTTAGAAAAACTGCTGCCTGCTCGGAGAAGCGAAGAACTCCAAGAGCACTTGGACTCGTGCAAAGTCTGCTCCGAAGTGTTGCGCGATTTGCAGGCCACCATCGAGGTAGCGGCTCTCGTTCCTGCAGGGACTATGCAAGGGGAAACTTCGCAGCGCATTGTCGAAGCGTGCGAGTCTGGAAGCCGAAAGCTTTCGGCCGCTCTGGCCTCACGGTGGGCTTTTCTGGCGCTAGTCCCTATTTTGCTGTTCGCGTCTACCGTGGCGGTTTTTCCTGGGCTCTTTCCAGGCCTCTCCGCGATTCGCGCAGGCTCTGACGCTTCCGCTTTTGTCCGGTACTACCCGCTTTTGGAGGGGGCCGGCGAAATCGTCGATGAACATGGGAACTGGCTTCATGTGAAAGAACCTGCTATGCGGAGTCTCTGGGAAGAGGGTGGGATTTCTCCGGAAGAGTTTGAGAAAAGCTTTACCGGAAAGCCTGGTGTGGGAGAAGAAGCGAAGTGAAGTGAAAATAGCGTTTGGCCAAGTCAACCCTACCTTAGGCGATTGCGACGGGAACTTCCGCAAAATACAGAAGGCCGTTTTAGAAGCCGAGCGCTCGAAAGCTTCTCTGGTCATTTTCCCGGAACTCGCCTTGACGGGCTATCCCCCCGAAGACCTACTAGATTCTCCCCAACTGGTAGAAAAAAACCTCGCGCTGCTGTCAGTTCTGGCGGCCCAATCAAAAGTAACCGCCGCGTTAGTCGGCTTCGTGGAGCCCAACCCTTCTGCGTTGGGGAAACGGTTTTTTAACTCGGCAGCGCTTTTGCGCAACGGGAAAATCGAACTGGTTTACCGCAAGGCGCTACTCCCATCTTACGACGTTTTCAGAGATGAACGCTACTTTGAACCTGGGAGTGAAGTAGCCACTTTTCAAGCTGGTGGTAAAAAATTCGCGATTACTATTTGCGAAGATATTTGGAATTTTGGAGAGTGTGTTCCAAAGCTTTACCCAGTAGACCCCCTGGAGAAAGTGCGCAACGCAAACGTGGATTTTGTGGTTAACCTCTCGGCTTCCCCTTTCCATGTGGGGAAACCGGAGGAGAGAGCCGCGCTTTTTTTAAAAGTGGCTGAGCGTGCCCATGCGGGGGTCATCTTTTGCAACCAAGTAGGAGCGCAGGATGATTTGATCTTTGATGGCGGGAGTTCAGTGGTGTGTTCAAACGGAACGACTCACTTTCGCGCGCCTTTTTTTGAAGAGGGGGTGTTTTTTTGGGATTCGGAAGATCGGCCCTCCCTCCACCCCCAGCCGTCGGAAGAATCCGATTGGGTCGCCCGGGCGCTTAAACTGGGAATCCGAGACTATTGTGCCAAGACCGGCGTTTCGAAAGTCTGCCTTGGACTCAGTGGGGGGATCGATAGCAGTGTGGTTGCTGTCCTAGCGACTGAGGCGCTGGGACCAGAAAATGTGAAAGGCGTGCTTTTGCCAACGGAGTACACGGCTTTGGCAAGCATCGAAGACGCTGAGCTGCTTTCAAAAAACCTAGGCATTGGGTGCCAAACCATTCCGGTGCAAGCGCTATTTAACCTGTCCAAGTCCGCTTTATTGAGCGCACTAGGGCAAAGCCTTCTGCCAGTCGTTCAAGAGAATATCCAGCCGCGTCTGAGAATGGCCCTGCTGATGGCGATCGCCAATCAGGAGAACCGCTTGCTTCTCAATACCAGCAATAAAACCGAACTGGCGTGCGGCTACTCGACACTTTACGGAGACTCGGCCGGCGCGCTGGGAGTGCTGAGTGACTTAATCAAGGAGCGGGTCTTCGCGCTGGCTCGGTTTTTAAACGGTGCCGGGCCGCGGATCCCGGAGAGAGTGCTCGAGCGCGCTCCTAGCGCAGAGCTTCGTACCAACCAAACCGACCAAGACTCGCTGCCCGAGTATTCGCTCCTTGACCCGATCGTAGCGCTGGCGGTGGAGCAAAACCACTCAGCTACTGAAATCAAGTCGATGGGATACCCCGAAGCCGCGGTAGACCGCTTTTTCACGCTCTACCGAAACAGCGAGTTTAAAAGAAGCCAAAGCTGCACCGGCCTTCGCCTGACCAAACGGGCGTTTGGAAGAGGGCGGGTAGTCCCCATCGTGTCTCAAAAACCCTTGTAGAGGATTGCGCCGGGACCGGGCTAGGCATAGGGTGAGATCCGATAATAGGAGCTACCATGACCCTTGTGAACCGATTCGCCATCTTTACTGCCGCTGCTACTTGGTTTCTGCTCATCGCGGGAGCCTGGGTCACTTCCACGGGGTCGGGGTTGTCGGTGCCGGACTGGCCGCTTTCCTACGGGCAGTGGATGCCCCCCATGATTGGCGGGGTTTTTTATGAACACGGGCACCGAGTGATTGCCGGTTGTGTTGCTTTGCTCACTTTTGCGCTCACGATCCTTATCAGTCTCAAGGAGAAAAGGGTCTGGGTCAGGCGCCTCGCCATTGCGGCGTCGTGCATGGTTTTGCTTCAGGCTACTTTAGGGGGGCTGACAGTTCTCTTGCGCCTGCCTCCTGCGGTTTCAGTTTCGCATGCGATGTTAGCCCAAGCTTTCTTCTGTGTGGTGACAGTGCTTGCGTGCGCAACCCACCCTGTTTTTAGTGCCGAGCAGCAGGGTTCTCGGCCTGGAGAGAAAAAGCTCTTCTTATTTTCGGTTGCTTTGGTCACCGCTTTTTTTATTCAGCTTTTCTTGGGTGCGAGCGTACGCCACCTTCACGCGGGCCTTTCGATCCCCGATTTCCCGACCGTCTACGGGGGTTGGCTACCGCCGCTTTGGACCCCACAGATTAGTTTCCACTTCGCACACCGGATTGGAGCCTATGTTCTCACTCTAGCGACGCTCTTTTTTGCTTTCAAAGTTCTAGCGACTGAAAAATCGGATCGGGTGCGGGTTTTTCTTTCGCTTGTTTGGGTCGGGCTCTTGGCTGTGCAAATTTTACTGGGCGCACTCACTATCTGGTTGCAGCGCCCGGTGGTTGTCACTGCGGGGCATTTGGCAGTCG
>JANPJT010000153.1:0-2416 GCA_031425635.1 Pseudomonadota bacterium | reverse complement strand
GTGGATTCCCCAGCGCTCAAGGAAAAAAGAAAGCGCCGTCAGAATGACGGGGTAAGCCGTAAAGAATTCCCAGCGTAAGCTCCCTGGCTGGCCATCAGCAGCCCAGGTTCCGCACGCAAAAAAAGAAGCAAGGACCCACCCGTGGGCAAGCGTGCGGGAGTTGCCTAGCTGCGATAAAGGAAACGTCAACGCCACAAAAAAAACGGCGGCTTTCCAGGGGGCAGAGTGCAAGTGGTAAATTTGCGAAACAAGGCCGATCCCTGCCAAAAAAAACACTGCAAAAAGGATCAGAAGCGTTTCTCGCCAGGGGCCGGGCCGATCGGACAGTTGGATAAACCCCGCGCCCACCGCCCCATGCACTAGGAAATAAACACAGAGCTTGAACGTTGCCGAAAATGCCATCCAGTTCGCAGCGATAAGGCTAATGATCCCGGAGGCAAGGGCTGTCGCTCCAATGCCTGTGATGCCATAAAGGATCCAACCCGTGCTTTTTTCGACGGCCTCATAGTGAAGGATGCTTTGGGCCTGCTTTGGGGAAATGAGTTCGGAACGGACCCACTCTTCCAACTTTTTTCGCAAATTAAAAATCATAAAGATCGGCTTTGAGTGTACCACGTGCTTGGGTGCGGTACGAGGGCGGCCTAGGCCCAGGGCTACCGCGCAGCAAGCCCAAAACGGATGTTCCAATGAAAAATCCAGCAGAAAACCCGCTGCGCAAAATTCCAAAACGGCAGGAAGAATGGCCGCACATACGACGTCATTTTCAATTTCACTAGGGTCACGTCCTTCGACTGCGAGGAGAAAAAGAACTCTAGGCGGACGGGGCGCACCAGCCGTAGCGATATCACGTACGAGCCGTAATAGTACGGCAAGTCGCGGTACTCAGGCCTGCGAACTTCGCCGATCTCGCCTGCAAATAAAAGGAGCGGCCCGTGGTGCGCCGTTTGTACTCCCGAGACAAAGCCAGGCGAAGGGTTCTCCGGCGCACCCACAAACTCCACTCGGTACGGGAACGGGTTTCCCGAAGTGAAAGTCTTTGGGTCATTGAACCAATCAAACACCCGCTCTCGGGATGCCGGGACTGTAAAGTCCCATTCAAAAACGGTACATAGGAAACGCGGAGGCAAGAATTGGGTCGTCATAGGCAGGGAAAATAACACGATCCGCTCGGTACGCAAACGAGGACAGATAAGGCGTGGCTGCGATGAGGCGCGTTAAGCCCCCGAAACGATGTGCCGATAAGGTCCTATGAAATGGACTAGCTTCCTGACGGCGATTGGGTTGAGCGCGGCTTCCCCGTTGGTCGCCTTCTCTCCAGCCCGTTTCACCCCCAATGTCGTTGATACCGCGAACGTGCTTTCCGAGAGTGAGAAGCGGTCCATCAACGAAACGGTTTCCATGATCAGCGAGCAGGCCGGCATTTTTTCCGCTGTTTACACGGTGAAGACTTTAGGAGGGGAAGCCATCGAGGGCGCGGCGACCCAAACATTTGAAAAGTGGGCTTTGGGGAAAAAGGGGAAAGACAACGGGCTTCTTTTCATGCTTTCCATTTCCGACCGGCAAATGCGGCTCGAAGTGGGGTATGGGCTGGAGGGCTCCCTTCCGGATGCCACGGCAAAGCGCATTATCACCGATAAAGCGACTCCGCTCTTTAAAGCGGGCCAGTATGCCCAAGGGATTACCGACACTTTGATCGCGGCGGCTGCAGAACACTTGCGATCCCAAGGCATTTCAACTGAACAAATGAAAGCCCAGCTGGGGGCGACCGATTCCCAAGTGAGCAGCGGCGGCTCTGGCTTCCCCGAGTTTAACTGGACGCTTTATTGGCTTTGGATTGCATTCTTGGTCGGAGTCCAGCTCAACGCTCTGCGTGCCCCTTCCAAAAGACAGGTCGGCAAAGAGACTTTCGGTAGTCGATGGAAACCGATAATGGATCGTGCGCTTGTCACCGGGTTTTTAGCGCTCAACCCGGGTGTTTTCATCCTACTCATTCCCAGAAACTCGTGGGCCATTGTCAGCGTTTGGGTCAGAGAGAACCACCGGCAGGTTTTGCATGACGCAAGCAACGCCCTTCTTACCTACACGGTGTTTTCACCCCTCTTCGTTGTTTGGATACTCGCCCTAGCATTCATCCCTAGACTCGCTAAGCGCCTAGCTTTTCGTCTAGCAGAAAAAAAAGGGATACCTTCGGGGAAGTGGGTGCACCCCATTTTTAAGCTTGCCCCTGAAAAGCGTTTCGCTTCGAGTCCGGTGCGTTGGATGTTTGTCCTGCCGCTCTTTCTGCTTCCCAGGTTCCTATTTTTTGTAATGGTGCTAGCGCTCAGCACTGTTCAATGCTTTATGTTTAGCGCCATTGTCTCCCCCAAATTTTACAGGCGAAACGTCGCTGGCCGAGGAAGGCTGGAAAGGCTTCGTT
>JANPJT010000152.1:0-2060 GCA_031425635.1 Pseudomonadota bacterium | reverse complement strand
CAGGCTACTTTTCGGCCGAAAAGTAGATGGGCACGTGGACCTACAAGAAGACTGTCAAAGTCCACCACAGCTCTCAAAACCCCATGCCAAGAAAAGCCCTTCCCTTTTTTTTCCGAAAATAGACCCGTAGCCGAAAGGCGTAGGGTTCCAAGCGGGCAACAAACAACACCACAAGAACCAACCAACCCGCGCGGAAGGACCGAGCCCCAGCAACCCCCGAAACCACAACCAACATCGCGCGCAATATCCACTCTCACAAAAGGGCACACGCTGTTTTTTGGCCCCGCCTGTTGAAAAAGTTCTCTTTTGGAGTTCGCGTCCGGGCCCAATGCACGGCAGAAAAAGGCTGCCGGCCTCGCAGCTAAGAGCCCAGCAAGTGTTCGGAAAGTTCCTCGAAACCAGTCGGAGAACCTATTTCATAAAAGCGCTCAAAAACTTCATACCCCAGCAAAGCATTTTCTTCGCTGAGGCGGTGAAAAAGATCGGAAAGATCCCAGTGGGAATCGGGGGAGTCTTTAAAAAGGTCGCGCTTTAAAAATGAAAGGCCGTAGTCAATGAACTCGAACGATTTACCCGCCTCGGCCGCTTTCTTATCGTAAAATACTTTGCCGTCTTTAAACTCGGCGTTGCTCTTGTCGAAATTTCCCTGATTGCGGTAAACCGTCATCAGCGCTTTCGCGCGTTCTTTTAGAAAAAACACCCAGGGCAGGCGGAAATCGATGGGCAAGTAAGAGTCTCCGTAGAGGACAGCAAAGGATTCTTCTAAGACTCCCTGCTCCCAGGCCAGCCGTATCGCACCGCCCGTGCCCTTTAAGTTCGGTCCTTCATCGACATACTCGATGTCCACTCCCCATTGAACGCCTGACCCCAGAGCCGTCCGCACTTGCTCACCCAGGTGCCCGATGCAGTACACTAAGCGATCGACGCCCGACGCTCTTAAGTGCTCGATCTGGTGCACCGCAAACGGCGTGCCACCAATTGGCAAAAGGACTTTGGGAATGGTTTCGGTATGGGGGCGCATCCGAGTCGCTAAACCCCCGGCAAGAATCACACACTGCATCAGGTTACCCTGGCCGCTTTGCAAAAACCCATTCATTGGCTTGAAGCCACTGGGTAGTGCGCACAACGCTTTGCTCGATCGATAACTGTGGCTTCCAGCCGGTGCTTTGGATTTTTTTCGTGTCTAGGAAAATAAAGGGGTTATCTCCCACCCAGCCTCTTTCCCCACCGGTGAAATGGAACTCCGGCGTGACTCCAAGGGTGCGGCATATCCAGCGAGCGGAATCGGCGACTTCGCAGTACTCGTCGGTTCCAAGATTATAGACCTGAACGCTGCCGCGCTCGAGAGCGAGCGGGTTCGCAACCACCTTTTCGATGGCCGCAATGCAATCCGAAACGCAAAGGTAAGATTTTCTTTGCTTCCCGTTGCCCAGGATGGTGAGCCGCGCAGGGTTCGATTTTAGCTGCTGGTAAAAGTCGTATATGTGCCCATGAGTGTAGCGGTCGCCCAGGATGGAAACAAAGCGAAAAATTGAACCGTGGAACCCAAAGCCCTCGCAGTAAGCAGCGATAAGCCCCTCGCCCGCAAGTTTCGAAGCGCCGTACAGGGAAGTCTGGACAGGGAAAGGCGCATCTTCCGGTGTCGGAATTACTTTTGCTTCTCCGTACACCGAACCGGTAGAGGAAAACGCAATCTGCCGAATGGAGTTTGCGCGCATTGCTTCCAAGACATTAAAAGTAGCTTCGGTATTTTGCTTCAAATCTCGCGAAGGATCTTCCAGCCCGAACCTCACATCCGCATTGGCCGCAAAGTGAAAAACCACTTCGGCCCCGCGCATCGCTGAAGCCAAAGCGGGCCGGTCCAAATTATCGCCCTTAATTAAGCGGTACTTAGGGTTTTTTCTAGCCTCCACAGTGAACTCTTCGAGGCCCGTCGAAAAGTTATCCCACCCCGTAACTTGGTGCCCGTTTGCTAATAGCGAATCGGCGAGGCTGCTCCCAATAAAACCCGCAGCTCCGGTGATAAAGGCGTGCACTTTCTCTCCTCCGTTACTTGGAAA
>JANPJT010000151.1:0-1847 GCA_031425635.1 Pseudomonadota bacterium | reverse complement strand
CAGCGCGTTTCCGCCACGACCGGCATGAAGTTGGTGTCACCGTTCCATCGGGGAACAATATGCTGGTGCAAATGTTCTTTGATCCCCGCGCCCCCCGCTTCCCCTAAATTCATTCCGATGTTGAAACCTTGAGGCTGGTATCGTTCGTGCAGAACTTTGAGGCAAGCTTTAGTGAGCTGGTTCATTTCGCCCAGAGCCGAAGGGGAAACTGCAGAGTAGTCGGCAGTGTGAAAAAACGGCACCACCATGAGATGGCCATTGTTATAGGGGTACTTATTCAAAACGACGTAGCATTCTTTTCCCCGGTGGAGAATCAGGGCCTCTTCGTCATTGCCAAGTTGCGGGAGAGTGCAAAATACACAGCCCGTGGGGGCAGGGCCTTTGATAAATTCTAAACGCCAAGGGGCCCACAGGTGTTTTATGCTCATGACCGCTATTGAACTGGTCTAGTCACCGGACGTAAAGCGGATTGTAGAAAACATAAGGAACTTCTGCGCCCTGAAAAAAGCCCATCAACGTCGTGTGCTCTACCCAGACCTCCACCCGGTAGCTTCCGGGTTTGTCCAGGGCGAAACGCTCTTGAGTTTGTCCTGAATTAATGGAGTACACGGTTTCCCCGTCTCGGATGAGCTTGATGGTTCGGGAAAAGGGAAGGCTTGCGGGAGTGTTGACCAGAAATTCACAACCCGCGGTAAAGGGCACGGTCGAGCCACTGCGCGAAACGGTGCCCCCACAGACCAGCTCCCACGCATTGCCTTGGAAAGGGTGAATGGATTGAAAAAGGAGCGCACTTTTGCCTTCTCTGATCGCTGAGTAAATCTGCTTTCGCCTTGTGGCAAAGTCGGAAGATAAAGTTGCGGGGGGAAAAAGCACGTTGGTGGCAACGGCTATCGGCGGTGTCCCATGCAATCGGCGAATCCCTGGCCAATCAAATAAATCATCGGTGGCAACGGTAGCAAAGTGCCCTTGCGAAAGAGAGTTCACGGCGTCCCAGCCTTTTAGGTCCCTCACGTTGGGTGCGCTCAGCCGCAAAGCGGATAAGTACGCGCTAAACGGCGCGAGCAAAAGCGTAGTCGCCAAACCGAGGGGGTTTTCGACTGCATTCTGCTCCACCAGTGCCCGTAAGTTAAAGAGCTCGATGCCTTCCGCCGAGCGATCTAGACGCCCCCAAGGCACCGAGGGACTTGAAGGGTGGGCCACTACGAGAAAGGCTCCCGGCGTTGCGGCGAGCCCGTTGTAATGGCGCCAAGCTTGGGCTTTTAACTCTAACGCCGAAAGACCAGCGTCCGGCGTGTGAGAAAAAAAGTAAGTGGCGTGGCCGGCAGGGGTGCTCGCTTCCATCTCGGTAAACACGTCCACCCCATGGTGCTCGCCGGCGACGGAGTCCGGCAGCTTTTTATCGAGGTCTGACAGAACGATGAAATCCAGCCCATGAAGCGCTGCCTGCTCCGCCAAAATTTCGGTTGCAGCGGCCGGATTGCCACGCAAAGGCACGTGCAGCGCGCCCACGAGGTATGGCAAATCACCTTTTTCGAGCGGGACGCGCAGCGGTAAAACCGAGAAGATCTCGATCAGGGCGATGAAAAGGAGCGAAGTAAAAACAAAACGGCGCATGGGTTGCTTTCAGTTGAAATAGCGGCTCAGCATAAGAACAGTGATTTCCCTTCCTCGGACGGTAATGGGGTAGCTTTTCAAAGTTTCTCGTTGCTTAAAGCAAGCGAGCGACGGCACCGGCTTGTCTTCCAAAGTGTATACTTCGGTTTGTTCGCAAGGGCTTTTCGGTGACTGAGTGTAGTGGCTGGGGCGCGAGCCTTCGGGGATCTGTTCTGAGCGAACCCCTAAGTACC
>JANPJT010000150.1:0-2910 GCA_031425635.1 Pseudomonadota bacterium | reverse complement strand
GCCCTGCTCAATGCGCCTTAGTAACTGGTTAGTGTTAATGGCATTTAGAGGTACTAATTCAATTTCATGTTGCGCTCAGCCAAAATAAACTCAGCTAATTCGCGAATTAGCTGCTCAAACTACTACTTAAACATGATTCATCATATTCGACCAGAGTACATTTCATGAGTTAATGATTGGTGTTTGCATATATCAGTTGGGTGCAATGCTAACTCCAGCATTATTCATGTATCGCAAGGATGCTAGAGTTATAGTTCAACATCTCATCACACTTATCTTGAAAATGAAAGTTGCTAAACGCTTTTCATTTAGCATCTTGAAACTGCTTTTGTGATAGCATTGAATGAAATTGTTGCTAAATGATCCCTTTGTTACAGCTTAACAAAGTAGAGCCTCTACTTCATTTCGCTTTAGTAGCTGTGCAATACAACTTAAACATAATGATACATTCACTCTTACCTGTAGTCACTTTGCAAATGTCTCATACGCTATGCAAATACAAGAATGCAATCTTCATCCAACTTGCCCAATCCCCACAAACACCCAATGACTCAAATGTTAACAAGGTTTGCACTTCTATCTAAATTTTAGTTTGAATCTAATTCCTAATCACGAATAAAACCAAGTGAATCCATGTTGAGCTCTCTATTTAGCAATCGTATTATCATTAGTGTAGGCGTCTGACCATTTATTCAGCTTATCCTTAGCCTCTTCGAGGACATCCTAATGTTGCATAAGTTGATCCACTACAAAATCAGTTAGGTCTATTAAGTTGGAAGCACTTACTTCCTACAATGTTATTAGTCTATTGATTTGAAAACCTCTAGAAGTTCAATATATTCTTGCTGAATTGTAAGGGAACTGACAGTTGAATTCTAAATAGATCATCAAACTTAGCCATCTTTCGATTATCAGTCAAAGCTGCTACTGGTCTTGGAATCAGCCATGTCTCATGACCAACCGGCAGAGCGTATCCAGTGTTTGGAACAAACAATAAGTTGTATTAGTGTCTCTAGATAGCTTCTTCATTTGAAACTACGTTAAAGACAATGTTGTTATGAGTTTCAAATTAGCTTACTGAAGTTGCCTGCTGAAAAGTTGGAGGGTCTAATGTTTACTTCTCTCAATTCTTTTAGAGTGATGACTGATTAGAAGTAGAGTAGCAATTGGTCAGCCCATATGTTGTATGGTGTCTCTATTCCTCTTAGGAATCCTCTATGGTTTTCAAAAGTACAACTTAGAAACTGAATTTGCTATTTGAGTTACTATAAGACATTGATAACATTCAACATAAGTGGTACGACAAGAGATGTTGTACATTCAAACCCAAGAACTGCATAAGTTGTGTCATTGAATATGTCGATCCTTGAGTACACAAACACATTATTGTGTGGTTAGAGCACAACACTTTAAGACTCTATTGTGTCGATGATTTACTTAAGAAGAAGTTGGCTCTTAAGAAGTGCTTTGGTTTTGAACTCGCTGTAGTGGTAATACATAAAGTTTGAGATGTTGTTCTGATTAGTCTCCCAATCCATACATTCAAACATGTCAGTGATTGTCTGCTCATCACCTTTGAAGAAGAACACCAGAGTTTCATGCAACCCCCACATGCCACAGCTGTCAGTGTCAACTAGCTTAACCTTGAGTTTGCTATCTTCAGGAATATTATAGCTACGTAATCTCAAGTTTGTAAACTCGTTCAAGTTAGCCAGCTCTAAATAGAGAAGAGCTGGTCGACGCTCAATCGAGTCATTGATAAGTAGTGACACCACCTCAATGAAAGCATCCCTAAAGTTAGGGTCTTAAAGTGTGTCAAACTAATCGAAAACACCGTTGTTTGCAAATTGACCTCTGATAAGATAGGTACTTTCACTTTTCTTCTTGTTGTATCTAAGCTCTTAAAACAAGCTATTGGTTTGCCACTTCTTCTTTCCAAAGTGTTGTGACCTTGTGTACGAGTAGACTGATCCATAGCTCTAATATCGTTCTTGCATTAGATCTAAATCAACTTGCTTTGGAATACGCAACAGTTAATGAATTCCAACTTTGCCTTTGAAAATCGATTAATCTTAAATGAACTAATCTGTCAATACATTAGCCCAGAGAGATGGAACGCAGAAGAGCCACTCAATTGCAGTTCTGGGTGAGTGTAAGCATCGTAGCAGAACCTATTACAGTAAGTGTTCTTTGAGAGTTGAGATGTCAATGAACTCAGCTAGAGCTCTGAGTGTTGTTCGGACTACATAAGGTTGATAGTGCTACCGGTCTTCCTTCTAGTGAAGATAAGGAGAGTATTAAAACCATCCTTCTTCTAAGATCGAATCTGTGCAAAATGGAAACTCTAGATCACTTTGAATGCTCTAAAACATTGCACTATCACTGTCTATTACTCCGTGCTTCTCACAGTCAACCCTGGAAGCAAACCGCACACAGACTACAAGAGTTGGCATGCCATCAACATAAACCGTGTTATACTGTTATCCAATCTGTTCTGTAACGAGTCCTTCCTCCACTTACTCTATCTTGAATAGGTGACCCTCTTTCGCAAGCCTTGCCAGCTTTTGAAAGAACTCTCTATCTTCATTCCACTTGTGGACCTTCTAGTTCTTAAAGTCAACTTAGACTCTACGGTGGAGGCTCTTGTCATACTCGTAATCTTGATGTAGTTAGGCTTCTCTTGTTTACACTCCTTATCGTATTTGTAGTTACTATGGTGCTGGTTACTAATTGCTACTCATTTATAACTATATAATCTAATGATTAATCTTAAACTTAGATACGTAATGAAGCTAAGGTTTAAATTGGAACGTGACGCAAACCGCTAGCTGCTTGGTCAATTGTCTGTTGGGAACTTATCATCTTACTTCACACAATCGCTCTTAGCAACACAGACAGTTAATCAAACGT
>JANPJT010000149.1:0-3723 GCA_031425635.1 Pseudomonadota bacterium | reverse complement strand
AATTCAATTTTGTGAGCTCCGACCCATTCGCACCCCTTGAATGCCGATTGGGCGGGGGCTCGTTCTCTGGCTGCAAACCGGGGGTCGAATACAGGAACCTCAAAAACGGGTGGCACACTTTTCAAGCCCGGGCGGTCGGGCAGAATGGGCGTCCCGGCCCTGTTTTAGAACACATTTTCTGGGTCTGGGTTACTCCCCCGGCTGTCCAAATAGTGAAGACAGTCCCGAGCGAGTCACCTACTCCGTTGGATACGTTTCAAGCATTCTTTCAGTTGAACTGGTGTTTGGGACTCTGGAGCCGCACCGAGTGCAGTTTAGATGGTAGTCCGTATTCCGATTGTCGGTCCGGCGTTCGCTACGCGAAGCTCGAAGCGGGAGAACACCTTTTTAAAGTGCGCGCCCGTGCGACACTTTGGCGTTACACTTGGGTGTCAAACCCAAGCGAGTACGCATGGACTTCAACTAAAGAGCCACTCCGGTTTTTCTGGGTCAAGACTCCAAACAGTGAGACATCTAGCAAGGAATCGATCTTTGAAGTGGGTAGCAACCGGCCGGTTCAACTCGAATGTACTCTGGACGGTTCAGCGCTCTCCTCGTGCAGTCCGTCTCTCACTTTAAAAGATCTTTCCGATGGAGAGCATTTCCTCGAGGTGACGGCTCGCGAGCGCGGTGCCGCTCTGGCCCATTTGGAACACCGCTGGTTGGTAGATACGACCCCTCCTGAAGCGCGCTTCCTCGCTGCGGTTCCCGCAGAAGCGATCACTGCCCAAACAACCATGTCCCTCACTTTTTCTCTGTCGGAACCCGGGACTGCGCGCTGCTCCTGGAATGGATCTGAACTTGCTGCTTGCAGCTCGCCGCTCATTCTTCCATCGGTCCCTGAGGGTATGAACCAAATTGTGATTGAACCCGTGGATCGATTGGGGACCGTGGGTCCAAGGGTCGCCTACGATTGGCAGGTGGACTTAACCTCCCCCGATTTAGCTCTGGTTCTGGTCAGCCCAACCCACTTGCCGACGAATGAAAGCAACGCAACGATCTCCTGGGAAGGCGATTCGAGGTTCTTTTGCCGGCTCGACGGTGCTGTTTCTGCGGCTTGCGAGAGCCCGGTAGTGCTTCGGGACTTGTCACACGGTGAACACACTTTTTCGGTTCTTGCAGTGGACGCAGCGGGCAATCAAAGCGAAGAAAAGTCGCTTTCCTGGGAAGTCGACCTAGTGGCTCCAAGCCTTACGGTTGTCTCCACCTCGCCCGAGGAGGCAATAACGGAGTCCGATTCAATCCAGCTTTCGTTTGAAACAGAGGCGGGGGCAGTGGCCTCTTGCGATCTCGATTCCGCTGGGCCAACACCCTGTGTTTCCCCCTTTCTGGCAAGCAATCTCGCTCAAGGGCAGCACTCGCTAGTGATTGTCGCGCGGGACGCCGCTGGTAACCGTTCCACTGCGGTTCGGCACCAATGGAGAGTGGCCGCACGCGCCAATGTGCAGCTGGTTTCTACGTCGGTGAAAGATCTCGTCAACGTGAGTACCGCTCGGTTCGAGTTTAGCGCCCTCGGGGCTCTCCGCTTTGAATGCGCGCTGGATGGCGAAAGCTTCTCCGTGTGTCGGAGCCCGATGGATTACGCTTCGCTTGCCGATGGGAACCACCGGTTCGCAGTCCGCGCACTGAATGGCGCGGAAGTCCCTGGCGACCTAGTGGAAGTGGCGTGGCGGATTGATACGCTCGCGCCAGTTATCGAGATTGTCGCGGCCGACCCGTCTGAGTCGGTGACTTCTCGCACTTCCCTTTCGTTGTCGTTTAGTTCCACCGAGGAGGCTACTTTCCTTTGCAGTCTAGACGGCGCGGTCTCCGCCCCCTGCACTTCACCCGTCGTTTGGACAGGTCTGGAAGATGGAAACCATACTGCGACGCTGACTGCGCGGGACTCGGCAGGGAACGAGGGCCAGTCGACTTACCGATGGCGAGTGCTCACGGCGCCGCTTCAGGTGGGGGCGGTTGCTATCCAAAACCTGACGCGCACGAGCGCCGTGATCCGGTGGACGACAAATTTTCCAGCCGTAGGTCGCGTTGTGTACGGCGTTGGCAACCCTTCGGGGTTTGAAGCCAACGCGCCCGAAGGAACCTCTGCCTCCGTTGCGCTTTCGGGCCTTGCTCCGGACACTGTTTATCAAGCGCAGGTTCTTGTAACGGATAGGGAAGGACGGACTGCAGTTTCCTCCGTTGTCTCCTTTTCCACCTTGCGGTAGCCCACCTCTGGCACGCTTGCATACACGCCTCCACAAAAAGGAGGCAAAGCATGCCGCACATTCCGTATTGGGAACTGAATAAACCCAAAGTGATTTCCATTATCCAAAGCCAGGAGCTGAAACGCTGGTGGGTCGCAGAGTGCGCAGGGGTGCACAAGACGACCCTCCGCCGTTGGCTCAATGGCAAAATCAATCTCGTTCAAAAAGCCCACGTCGATTCACTTGCCCACGTCCTCAATGTTTCCGGTGAGGAAATTGCGATACCGCATCGCGTAACCGCGCATTCTTGACAAGAGAGCCCCCCTCTCTGGATGCTTTAGGCTGGGGTTGTTCCGTTTAAAGGGATCACAGGGGAGGGTTATCGTGAAGAATGCGCTCGCGCTAGTCGGTTTTTTTTGTGTGTTTGCTTCGGTAGGTTATTCCTACTCGCAGGACGATGTCCGGACTTGGGGGGACGATCTCCTGAGCAGTGGAAAAAAGATTGAGGGCGTATGGAAGGAAAAACAGAAGTGGGAGGGTTGGCTTTGCGAAGGATCCTACCAATACCAAGTGGACCTCACTGCGGTTGTTGAGAAAGTCGACTTTGACATCACCGACAAAGGTTTTTTGATCGTCACTGCGGATTTAAAAGAAATTTTCGCGAAGGCCAATGGTCTCTACCGCTCCAGCGCTACGTTGTGCCTCCCCACTGGGGGCTGGCTTGGCGCTATGGCTCCGTGGGCAAAACTCAAGACTGAAGTGCACTTTGGGGACAGCGGTAGTATGAAGGATGTCCGGCTCAAGATAGTCAGTACTGAACTGGGACGATTCAATTTGGGGAAAGTTTTTCCGGTTTGGTTTGAGGACTTTTTTACCGGTGTCATGAACCGCGGCCTTACGTTGGTTTGGAATTCAAAAGTAGGCGAATGGCTGAGCGGAATGATTACAGAAGAAGTAAAAAGGCGAATGCCTTGATGGAGAAAAAATGGTAGCCGCTAAAGTTGCGACGGACTTTAAGAATTTGCCGATCCGTAGCCGACTCACTATCGGTGTGCTAGTTGCTTGCGCGGCCACCATTTTTGTGACGACGATTCTGGTTGTTTTCATGATCGTCCGCATCCAGTTTTCTCGGGTGGAGGAGGCCGTGGCCCCTCCGCAAAGTCACGAGGCCGCGGCTCACCCCTCGTCGATACCGCTCTTTGAACAAACTTATGAGCTTCAAGGCATGTCGATTTCGCTGGGGAATCGAAACCAGACGCTGGCGGCTTATGCAGAGTTCAATCTTGTCTTGGACTGCCCCACTAAAGACTCGAAGAAGTGGATGGAAATGAACCGAGCGTCCATTCGAGATGCGGTATACGAAGCTACCATCGCCTTTACAGTAGAAGATTTCTCCTCGCCAGAAGGTTTTGTTCGAATGAAAAAGTCCATAGTGGACGTCCTCAAGGGCCGTTTCGGCGCCCATGCCCCGAGGGAAGTTGTTGTCCGTGACTGGGTG
>JANPJT010000148.1:0-27448 GCA_031425635.1 Pseudomonadota bacterium | reverse complement strand
TCGGGGGTTTTGGGCGATGTGTTTGACGTTTTTGTATACGTCAGCAGCGGGGTTCCAGCCCTAGAGCTGCAAGCTTGGGCGGACCAAATCACTCGGAGCGTCTCGCTGAGTTATGTGGACGGTATTCGAGTCAAGGGCACTGATACGGCGCGACGGTATGTCGGCACGATAGCTCTTTCGGGATCGGGTACGACGGAAGACTCCGAACCGCGCCGCCTCATTTGGAATTTGTATAATCAAGTAGAACGCTATTTTTTTCGAGTCGATACGACTTCCCACAGCTATGATGGAAACGATCGCGCTTTTAATGGAACGGCTGGAAGAGCGGTAGAGTTTGTCAGTGGAGAGGGGACGCCCTTTAGTGCCACTGTCAATTTTTCTGTCAACAACCCTTCCGCTTCAATCGCCGCTTCCATTGGCGTGAATTCGCGCACCTGCGCAGGCTTTACGGGGCAGGCGCAGTACCGACGGATTGGCCTGGGGGCCCGACAGGCGCTCCACCATGACGACAGCTACCCGGGTTACAATTACCTTTGTGTGGTCCAAAGCACGGAAAGCCTGGGGGCAGCGACGTTCAATTTCTACGCGATCCTCGGGGAGTTGCTCATGTGAGAGGGCTAAGCCCAAAACAATCGGGTGGCCGAGCGGGGGGCTGTTCGAAGTATAACCTGCGTTGACTCCCGCACTTTGACATTTTTGTGACAATCCGGGCAGGTTGCCGAGTTAGGCTGTAAGAGATGAAGCTTCACGTTTGGGGCACTGATTTTAGGCGGAGTTCTTCGGAATTCCGGGCAAATCTCTACCTTCCGGTCGAGAAACGCCCCGCTGCGCTCAAAGAGCTCGTGGCCCTTGGTTTTCAGGACCTTGTGTACCTTGCTACGTGCAATCGCGTCGAATTCTACACGACCGCTTCGGACTATTTTCGAAGCACCCGGCCCGAGTGGGTTCGGCTGCTTGCTTACTTTGGCCTCGGGGAAGAAGCTTTTTACCAAGGCTACCACCTTGAGGGAAAATCGGCTTTACGCCACTTGATGCGTGTGGGCTCTTCTCTGGAATCCCTGGTCGTCGGCGAAACCCAAGTTTTAGGGCAGCTCAAAGATGCTTTGAAGGCGTCGGAGCAGTACGGAATCCCGGTGGACCCCTCTTTAGAGAAAGCCTTTTCTTTTTGTTTCCAGACCGCAAAGCGAGTCCGCACCGAAACGTGTATCGGCGAAAAGCCCGTTTCGGTGGCGACGCTTGGGTTAAACCATTTGCAGCAGTTGGAAGATCGCTACCCGCTGGACAAAGCGGTCGTCGTCGGCAGGAGCCCTATTAGCCTTCTGATAGTTCAGTGGCTTCTGAAGAACCGGCCGCACTGTCGGGTCGCTTGGGTCAATCGTTCTTTGGGGGCGCTCGAAGCCATTCCTGAAAGCGCCCAAACCGAAGTGCTTTCGCTCGACGACTTTTTGAAAGCACCTGGCGCTTTTAGCCATCTCTTTACGTCTACAGCGAGCCCTGTCCCGATTTTTACAGCCGAGTTCTTCCAGCGCTTAGGAAAAGGGGATCGGATCTTTTTCGATTTTGCCCAGCCTTCCGATATCGAGCGGGGAGAAGCCGTTGCGTTGGCCGGTAAGCTACTCCACATGGAGGACTTCACGGCAGAAGCCAAAGACAATGCAACAGCGAGGGAAAGCGGGGTTGCGCTTGGAGAGTCGATCATCGATGAAGCGCTTCGCGTCTATTGTCGAGAGCAGAAAGAAGCGCCTTTACTTCGAGAGTTCAGCGCCGCTGAGGCAAGTATTTTCGAAGATCTCGCCGATTCCATCCTAACCATCGAACGCGAGTTCCCTGAAGCAGTTCAGCCAAAACTAAAAAAATGGGCGGAGCGTTTGGTCAAGCGTAACTGGCACTTGTCGCGAGAGCACCTCAAAGAAGTCCTCCAGCGAGTGACCGAGCCGAGCGAGCAGTAAAGTGGCCTCCCCAGAAGTCCGCATTGGCACCCGAAAAAGCGCACTCGCTCGCACTCAGTCCACCTGGGTCTTAGAGTCTCTTAAAGCGGCGGGCGTGCAAGCCCGCTTGGTTGAAATCTCGAGTGACGGTGATAGAGATCGCGCGAACCCGCTTTACTCAATGGAAATGGCGACTCCGGGCCTCTTTTGCAAACAGCTGGAAGACGCGTTGTTGGCGGGGACTATCGATATCGCTGTCCACTCCTTGAAAGACCTCCCCACCACCCAGCCGGATGGCTTGTCGGTTTGTGCGATCCCCGAGCGCGAACTGCCAGAGGATTGGCTTTTGGTGAACCCTTCCCAAGTTAGCCTAACCGAGGAGCTGGGCGTTTCGAGGAACGCCCGTATTGGCACGAGTTCTCTCCGGCGGGAAGCGCAGCTCACCCGTGTGCGCAACGATTTGCGCATCCAGTCCATCCGCGGGAATTTGCCTTCCCGATTGCATGCCTTACAAACACAGAAGTTTGATGCGATCGTGCTAGCTGCGGCGGGCTTGCGGCGTCTCGGGGTGGACTTGAGCGCTTTCAAAATCGTCCCTCTTGAACCTTCTCGCTTTGTCCCTGCTCCGGGGCAAGGAGCCCTTGCGATTGAAGTGCACGAGCGTTTGGACAAAAGAGTTCTCGAGCTATTAACGAGTTTAGACCACCCGGGCACTCGGGAGTGCGTCGAGCTGGAGCGAAAACTGATGCGGGAACTGGAGGGCGGCTGCACGCTGCCTTTTGGTGCGTGGTGTAGGGAAGTCGGAGGCGCGCTCAGGATGGATGCCTTTCTGGGAGTAGCAAAAGACCGAAAAGAAAAATGCCACGATTGGCTATCCTTCCATTCCCGTTCTGTTCAGGGCTCGGCGGATGCGATCTTAAACGAAATGGTTGCTTTCTTTAGGCCTTTCCTCAAGAACGCTGAGAAAGATTCCGATCACCTTACGTGATAGTTTGGCCTCCATTCGTGGGCTTCCGAAACATCCAGCTACTCCTTGTCGCATGGGTAGCCTGTTCGTGGGCGCACGCAAATCCTTTGTGCAAGCACCTTCTAAGTGGTCTTCGTCCGCAGTTAATCGATACACTGCCCACTGGTTCGGTAAAAGATCAGGCTATCGTGGACGGGATCCTCGCCCGCTTAATCGGGCACCGATTTTACGACCCCCAGTCGAAAAGCTACACTCGGTTTCTACTCTCCACGATTCCACCCGGCCGAACCGCGCACAGCGCGTCGGTTGAAGATCGCTTGGGGCATGGGGGTTCCGACCAAACGGTCGTTCTTTCTCTCCCCCGAGGTACTGGCCCCTCGGTATGGGCGAACTTGTCGACAGCGCAGAAAACGCTTTTGGTGGAAAAACTTGCCGAGGTTTTTCGCCGCGGTGAATACGATGATTCCGTCCTCCGAGACGATGGCAAAATCGATCGCCAGATCTTTCGTATTTTCGACAAACGTTTCGAAAGCAATCTTGCCGCCCACGGGCGCAGCGGCATTGTGGGAATCGCTCCCGTAAAACTTTTGCGCGGGGCGTACTGGGGCTGCCGCGTCGGGGTCTGCCGTTCCACTAACGCTGCTTTGGCGGGGCTTTTGGGCGAGCTTGGAGTGGCAAACTCGGACGTTCGTTTAGTAAGCGGCTACGCAGACGCAAAGGACAAAGAAGGGCATATGTGGGTCGAGTACCGAGTAAGTCCGGATCACCCGTGGATCCAAACCGACGCCACAGCGAACAACGGTGCCCCCATTGGCTCCCCCAACCTTCGAGAACTCTTCCCCTATGAAATCGAAGAGTATACGGACTTTCTCACGCCCCTCCCGGAGTGACGTTGTTCCGTTGGTAGGGTCCCACTATTTGGGGCAGTCCCGTTCTTCCCAGGCTTTGCCTTGCTCCCCCTTCAAATGAAAAAACTCAGCTATTTCCTTGGGATCAATCCGATATTCCCCACCTTGGTAGAACCCATAGCGATAAATGAGGTGCGGAGTAAGCATGTCTCTCGTCAACGTCTTCCCATCTTTCTTTCGCTTTATCGTGAACAGGAAATCCTCAAAAAGCTCGTCGTTAAAAACACTGCCCTGGACTCCCGCACCAACCCAAGCCGTTCCAGAAGGCCTGGCCCTGATACGATCCAAAAATGTTTGAGCTCTCTTCTCTTCTTCCTCCTCTGTCTTGGGTATCGGAAAAAGCTTTATCGCCCCGCCCATCGCCAAGCGAGATATGGTGTACTCTTCGCCACCATAATTAAAGGGGACTTCGCCCCTAATCGAGGCTTCTGAACGCGAGGCACTTATAGCCATTTCCGAGGCCACGGCTTGGTGGAGCGCCTCTATTCCCACAAGAATCGGTTCGGCAATTTTTTGGTGCGTCAGCTTCATCGCCCTTACCAACTGATTGTCACTCAGTAGAAGCTCTCTGAAACGTTGGCCGGGCTTGATGAAGCCGTCACCACTGGAACGAAGGCCGATATTGTTGGCTCCTTCCCAACCCGGTCTCATGCGGCTATCGAATTGAGACCGTTGGGGATCGCCTTTGACTCTTTCCTGTAGGGAATCAAAGGGAACGCCGCTGATCGTTTCATTTTTACGTATCGACTCGTCGCAATTTATCCCACCCACCAAGAAGGGTTCGACTTTTCTGAGCTTAAGCACCGAACGGTTATAGTCGACATCCTGTTTATAGTAAAAAGGTGTGGGGCGGGAGTGCGCGTAAGGACGAGACGTTGAAAAGTAGTGGGGGTCGGTTTCATCAAGGGTATCGTGGGAGTTTTCCTGACGAACGGGGATGGCGTAGACAGGGTATTTTCCTAAGTAGCCTTCCCGGACGCGCGTGTCGTTATGGCTTTCCGCCGCTGATACACAAGCAAGAGTAAATGCCCAAAATGCCCATTTCATAGTCATCCCTATCCGCCGCTCTAGGTACCGAGCTTCAAGGTTAGCATAGTCGGGGTGGGAATCACGGGTATATGACACGGTCCGGCCCTGATTGGAAACTACGGATGAGGCGTAATGGCGATGACCGTAATCACCGCGTTACCGGGACCGTAATGCCAGAAAATTCGGTACGCAGCAGGTGTCTGGTTTTCGGCGTACGCTTCAAAAACATCCTCTCCGCTGAAGCCACGGAGCGAGGAAAACTTGTGGGTTTTCAATCCTTGGTGACGGGGGTTTGTTTCTAGGTAGGCGAGGGCTTTGCGGACGGCCTTAAACCGCTTTTGTTGGCCTTTGTCTTTCTCCAGTGCCTTTATCTGCAATGCGGCTTCATAGGTGAAAAGTAATTTGAATGCCATGCGCTGGTTCTATTCGCTGTCTTCTTGGTATTTTGCGAAAGAGCCCAGTGACTTGGTTTTTCCCTCTGCGGATTGTTTGAGGCCTTTTTCGACGCTTGCCAGAGCTTCTTTGTTCTTGAAAAGCCAGGCTTCACGCGCGGGGAGCTCGACCAGCGGCTCCAAAAGAATCGTTCCATCGGTGGATTCCTTCATGGTGTAACCACTGTATTCTTTGGTCAGATTGCCCAGCGTAATACGCCCCTTGCTGTCGGGCCTTACCGTCTTAATCTTCTGGTATGTCTGCTTATTCATACTTTCTTTCCTCCCTGAGCTATTATCGTCAAAAGTGGGAAATGAATCAAGTGGGAAATCCCACTTAAGGCCTTGCCCTGTTAAACCCAAGTAAATTCAGCATTTTATCGCTGCTAAGGGAGATGGTTTAGTGGGTGTCAGTCTAGCGCCAAGCCTTCAAGAGTGGCTGGGTGGTTCATTCGGTTTCCAGAAGAAATGCAGTACGTTTTCGTAGCGCTTGTAATTTTGGTTCAACTTTTTCCGCAGTGAGAGACTCTACTGACTCCAAGCCTTCGCAGATCTCGTTTAAGAAGTTATCTTGGAGCACGCCAACTTTCTTTGCGGCCGCATAGGGCACTCTTGAATAGGCTATTAAGCCATATCGAGATTTGTATAGTAGGGGGAATTTTTTTTCTAAAAAAAGCTCCACTTTCTTTTTCAGGAGAAACGTTGGATCCCCCACTTTGTCTCGCATTTCCGTCCAATTCTCGAGTGCCATATCGGCAATCGCATTGGCATTTTCAATGCGTGTTTCGTTATAGGCATGCAACGCTTTGGGCCAGTCCCGCCCACTCTTCAGCCACAGGTCCAAAAGCACCGTGCAGTCTTCAAAGCCTGAGTTCATCCCTTGCCCAAAGAAAGGCACCATCGCATGCGCTGCGTCCCCAAGAAGCGCTACTGAGTCTCCATAGACCCAGCGATTCAATCGAATAGTCCCGAGCGGGCTTTGAGGGCTTGCAACATACTGCTCGGCGCAATCGGGGAGCAGGGGTACTAGGTCGGGAAACTCCGATCGAAAAAGCGCGGAAGCTTGATCGGTAGTCTGGATCGAATCGAAAGTGTGCCCTTTGCCCGTTTTAGGCATGTAGAGAGTGAGCGTAAAACTTTTATCCCGGTTCATGAGCGCCATCAGCATCAAAGTGCCGCGTGGCCAAATGTGGAGCGCTTTGGGATCGAGCAAAGGTTCCCCGCGCGAACTTGCAGGCAAGTGGAGTTCCTTATAGTCGGCTTCTAACCACTCAGTGGTCTCACGATGCCTTTCTGGGAGCTTGTCCACTAGCTCTCTTCGGACTCGGCTCCCAGCGCCATCCGTTGCAAACAGAGTGTCGTACGAAAAATCCCCGTGGTTCTCGAAACCGACGGTTTTTGTTGCGAAATCGCAATGGTGGAGAGGGGCCTTAAAAAAGAAAGGCACTCCCGCATTTTCGGCTTCAGTCACTAGGAATTTGTTTAGTTCTGAACGAGAGACAGCGTAATTGCATTCTGAATCGAGTCCGTACGCTTGGTACGACAAAGCCCCTTCTCGAGAATGGATTAGCCGCCCGTACACTGGGACGGTGATCTCGAGCGCGCTTTTCAAAAGGCCGGCGCGTTCGAGGCCGTACAGCCCTCGGGAAGTAACGATGAGGTTGATCGATCTTCCTGAAGCGCCTCTTTCAAACCGCGCATCAGGGCGTTTCTCGAAAACGGTGACATCGAGCCCCTCGTTACGCAGAAGTTTCGCCCAAAGCGACCCAACGAGGCCTGCACCGACAATAGCGATTTTATTTCCCATGCAAAACCTCGCCCAGCGCTTCGGTGAGTTTAAAAACATCTTCAAAAGAATTGTAGAGCGGGGCAGGTGTGGCACGGAAGACGCCCGGCTCGCGGTAGTCGAGTGCGATCCCTCTGTTTCGAAGTTCCGAAGCCAAAAGCTTCTGGTGAAAACGGAATGCCAGCATGGAGCCGCGGGCGTTGGAAGGTGTCAGAACCTCCACCGCTGCGCCGCATTTTTCTTGCAGCTGAGACGCAAAGTACTGAGTGAGTAGGTCGCCTTTGTGCCTCAACGCTTTCATCGTAGCTCTATCGAATAGTTCCAGCGACGCCCTTAGCGCGGCAAGCTGGAGGATCGGGGGGTTGCTTAGCTGCCACGCTTCTACGGTCGGAAGCTCTTTAAAAGAAGGCTGCATTTTAAAGCGCGTTGCTTTGTCATGGCCCCACCAGCCCTCATACCGAGGAAGGCCCGTTTGAAAATGCTTCTCATGCACAAACGCCCCTGCAATACCGCCTGGCCCCGCGTTCAAATACTTATAAGAGCACCACGCGGCAAAATCGATTTGCCAGTCGTGTAAATTTAAAGCCAAGTTGCCGGCCCCGTGAGCAAGGTTCAGCCCGAAAACGGCTCCCACCGAGTGCGCCGCCGATGCAAGCTTTGCCGAATCAAAGCACTGCCCGGAAAGGTAATTGCAATTGCCAAGCAGTACTAACGCAAGGCTTGGACCCAGCGCTCTAATCTGGGCCTCGATATCTTCCGTTCGCACGTGCATTTCGCCAGCTCGCGGCACGAGTTCAACCACCGCGCTCGCAGGATCGAATCCGTGGAACCGGGTCTGGGAATCCACGGCGTAGCGATCCGAGGGAAATGCATTATTCTCGATCAGGATCCGACACCGAGTTGGGGTGGGCCGGTAGAAGCTCACGAGCAGTAAATGCAAATTCACGGTGAGGCTGTTCATAGCCACCACTTCGGTTTCTTTAGCACCTACCAATCGCGCAAGCGCCGGAGCAAGCAGTTCGTGGTACGGCAGCCACGGGTGCTTGCCTTCAAAATGCCCCTCCACTCCAAAGCGGCGCCAGTCCTCCATCGCTTCTTCCACGAAAACGGAAGCCTGTTTGGGCATTAAGCCTAGCGAGTGGCCGGCAAAATAAAGCGGTGTTTCAGGAGGGAAGTGGAATTCCGATCGAAAGTTTTTTAGTGGGTCCTCGGCGTCGAGTCGCTTAGCGTGCGCAATCCCCGTTTCCACGTTTATTCTACGCGAACTCCCACAGTGGGGAGCCCTTCTACTTTAAGTTCCACGTGCATTCCGCTTTCTAAAGCGACCGCCGCAGTCGCCGCTCCCGCAAGGACAATGCTGCCCGCTTCAAGGGCAGCGCCCCTCTCTGCCAGGAGCGAGCAAAGTTGCACCACCGAAAGGACAGGATCTCCCGAGATCATTTCGGAGCTGCCCTTCTGAACGACTTCTTGATCGATCGACATCTCCATCGAAAGAGCGTTCAGTGGAAGGCTTGAGAACGCTTCGAGCCAAGGGCCCATCACAAAATGAGAAGAAGAAGAGTTATCCGCAATGACATCTTCCATTGAGAAATACTTAAAAGTCTCGTAGCGCGAATCGAGTATTTCCATGCAGGCGGCAACGCCGCCGCAGGAGCGGAGCACTTCGTCTCTCGTTACCCTACCTTCCAAACGGTGCTGGATCCGAAAAGCGATTTCGGGTTCAATCTTGGGGTGGATGCTCCCTTGAAGACGGTACAACCCTCCTTGGACCTGCATAGCCTGCGTTAGAAACCCGTAAAGTGGTGAATCAAGCCCCATCTGCTCCCGTTTGGCTTGGGACGTGAGGCCCATTTTCCATCCAATCTGTGTCTCGCCAGCTACTTTTCGCATTTCGAGCTGCGCTTCTTGGATCGAATAGGCCATTTCTCGCGGGAAAGGGGAAAGCGTTTTACTGATCTGAGGGATAGGCGCCGCGCCCAGCCGAGCAGTGTTCAAAGTCTGGGCCAAAGTTTCAATAATTGTTTTTGCCAACGTTCCCCGCCTTGCTAGTGTGGATTAAAACCCAAAGGCGGGCCTTTCAGCAAGCATGGACGAGATCATCGATATTTCTCCGGAGATCCACCCAGGAATAGCCGTGTTTCCAGGGGATACCGCTTTCCGGCAAGAGTTCCTGCTTTCGCTGGACCGTGGTGACGGCTTTACGCTTTCAAAAATAGAAACAACCGTCCATTTAGGCGCGCACACTGATGCGCCAAGTCATTACTCAGTTCGCGGCCCGACCATGGAAAGCCGGCCGCTGGCTCTTTACTGCGGCCCCGCGGAAGTGGTGGAGGTTGCGGTCAGCCGCGGAGAGCGTATTGGAGTCGCTCATTTGAAAGGGCGAAACTTCAGAACCCCCCGGGTGCTTTTTAAAACCGGCACGTTTCCCAACCCCGATCATTGGAACTCGGATTTTTCATCGCTGTCTTCGGAATTGGTCGACCACTTGGCGAGTCACGGAGTGCAGTTGGTGGGGATTGACACTCCCTCGATCGATCTCGCAGACGACAAAGTTTTGGAAAGCCACCATGCTGTTAGCCGCCACGGTCTAGCGGTTCTTGAAGGCGTTGTTCTGAGCCACGTGCAGGAAGGCCTCTACGAACTGATTGCGTTGCCCCTTCGCATCCGCGGGGCGGATGCTTCTCCGGTGCGCGCGGTATTGAGGCCAATCTAGATGCAAAAAATCTTGAATTTCATTGGCGGAGAGTTTCGAGAGCCCCGCGACGGAAACTACTTAGAAAACGAAAACCCGGCGATCGGCAAAGTGTACTCGCTGGTCCCTCGCTCCGGATCCTTGGATGCGGACGACGCAGTCATGGCTGCCTCCGCGGCTTTTCCGGCGTGGTCTCAGTTGAGCTATGAAGAGCGGAGCAACTACCTAAGAAAAATCGCTTCAAAGATCCGAGACACTGCGAGCAAACTCGCGCACGCGGAGTCAGTCGATACGGGTAAGCCATTGAGCGTTGCGTCTTCGGTCGATATCCCGCGTGCGAGCTCCAACTTTGATTTCTTTGCGGGGCTTCGCTTGCAAGGCGAATCCTTTGACATGGACGGCAGAGCCCTCAATTACACTTCCTATTCGCCTCTCGGGGTGGTTGCTTGTATTTCTCCTTGGAATTTGCCGCTGTACTTACTGACGTGGAAAATTGCTCCGGCGCTTGCCGCCGGCAACACGGTGGTCGCTAAACCGTCTGAAGTAACGCCAATGACAGCGTTTTTGCTATGTGAGCTAGTCAAAGAGATCGGGTTGCCACCCGGTGTGCTCAATATTGTCCACGGCCTAGGCCCCGAGGCCGCAGAGCCTTTAGTCAAAAACACTCGGGTGCGCGCTGTTTCATTTACGGGGAGCACGCTAGTCGGCAGAAAAATTGCGGCGGAAGCGGCGGCTTCCTTCAAAAAAGTATCTCTGGAAATGGGGGGCAAGAACCCTACTGTAGTATTCGCCGATGCGGATTTGGATTCGGCGGTCGGGGGGGCGCTTCGGGCAGCATTTTCAAACCAAGGGCAAATTTGCCTGTGCGGCTCTCGAATCCTTGTTGAGAAAGCAATTTACGCCGCATTCCGCGATCGCCTGGTTGCCAGTGTCTTAAAGTTGCGCCAAGGCGACCCTTTGGATTTAAAGACCGAGCAAGGCGCTCTGGTGTCGAAAGCGCACTTCGAAAAAGTGCTTGCCTGTTTAGACACTGCCAAAGCTGAAGGGGGAAAAATCCTATGCGGTGGGAAACGCGCTTCGCTTGCAGCTCCATTTTCTGGTGGGTGTTTTTTCGAGCCCACGCTCATTGAAGGCTTAGGCCCCGATTGCAAAACGAACCAGGAAGAAATTTTCGGCCCTGTAGCGACGCTTGCGCCATTCGATACCGAGGCCGAGGCGATTTCTCTAGCCAACGACTCGCGTTACGGCCTATCGGCTTCTGTTTGGACATCCGATTTAGCCAAAGGCCACCGAGTCGCTTCCAAGCTTCAGGCCGGAGTCGTTTGGGTAAACACCTGGATGCTGCGCGATCTTAGGACGCCCTTCGGGGGAGTGAAGGAGTCGGGAGTCGGTCGGGAAGGTGGGCTAGACGGGCTGCGGTTTTTTAGCGAAGTGAAAAACACGTGCGTTTCGCTGTCCGTAAACTAGATAAGGTAGGGCGTGGGTCAGTAACAACTGAGCGAGGCATGCCTGTTTTTGTAGTGCTTGACACTACAAATTGGATCGTGGTATCTTACTGATGGGATGAAAGAAATTGGGTTCAATTGGGATCGATGGAACGTCCAAAAGAACGAATCCAAGCATGGCGTTTCGCGCATGGAAGCCGAAAGCGCGTTTTTCGATCCAAACTATCGGCTCTTTGAGGATCAAAAGCACTCCACCTCGGTCGAGAAAAGATTTATTCTTTTTGGAAAAAGCTTGGAGCAGAGAGTTCTGATGGTGGGGTTCACCTTGAGGCAGGCAAAAGTTCGAGTTATTACGGCGAGGCCCGCTTCTCGCAAGGAAAGGGTTGTTTATGAAACAGAAACTAAAAAGTAAAACTCGAGCACCGAAGGAGATTAAAGTTTACGATTCCACAGATACTTCTTTTTCGGTGGACTCGACCAAGCCCTTGAAGTTCGAGGATCTTGGCCTGAAGTTACCGCAGACCCCTCCTACCCAAGTGGTCTCGATAAGACTACCCTCGGAATTATTGAATGAGATTAAAGCGATTGGCTCGCAGAAAGATGTCCCTTACCAAGCGCTGATCAAGCTGTTTCTTTCGGAGTCGGTGGCCCAAATTAAAAAGAAGTCTGCGTGATGTAGTTTGAGCACGGTGTTCTACTCAGGCGGCCTAGTTTTAAGGAAAATTTATGTCTGAAACGTTCTCATCCCACCGCGCACCAGAACCCGTCGGTTTGTACCCCCATGCCCGGCGGGTAGGGGACTTTCTTTTTCTTTCCGGTGTCGGACCAAGAGAGCGAGGCAAGAAGGAAATCCCGGGAGTCGTCCTTGGCCCGGACGGGCGCATCGAAAGTTACGATATCGAAGTTCAGTGCCGCAGTGTTTTTGCCAACGTGCGGGCGATTCTAGAAGATGCGGGTGCGTCTTGGCAGGATTTAGTCGACGTGACTGTGTACTTGACCAATATGCGTGACGACTTTCCAAAGTATAATCGTCTTTGGTCTGAGTATTTCTCGAAAGAACCGCCATGCCGTACCACGCTCGAAATCGGAGCGCTCCCTACGCCCATTGCGATCGAGCTCAAATGCGTGGCGTGGGTGGGAAGGCAAGCGCATGCTTTTGAGTAGTTATTCCCTAAAGGACTGGGTAGCAAAAAACCGCGACCAGTTGAAGCCTCCCATTGGGAACCAGCTCATTTGGCCCCAAGAAGACTATATTGTGATGGCAGTCGGCGGCCCCAATGATCGAACGGATTTCCATGTGAACGAAGGGGAAGAGTTTTTTTACCAAATCGAAGGGGACATGGTCCTCAAAGTGCTGGAGCCCGGCAGTCAAAAGATCCGAGATATTGCAATCCGCGAAGGCGATATTTACTTGCTCCGTAGCCGCACTCCCCATTCGCCTCAGCGGCCTGCCGGTTCTGTGGGACTTGTGATCGAAAGCAAACGGCGTGCTGGACAGAAAGATCGGCTGCAATGGTACTGCGAGTCTTGCGTGCGGTTGCTGTACGAGGAAGTGTTTGAGCTGACCGATATTCTCCAGCAGTTTCAAGCCGTGTTTAAGCGCTACTACGAAAGCAAATTCCCGCTCTGCCAGTGCGGCCACCTAAACGGCCGAAAGTGGTCGAATGCTTAAAATTGATATCCACACCCATATTCTCCCGCCTGAGCTACCCGACTTCAAATCCCGCTTTGGCTACGGAGGGTTTATACAGCTCCGCCCTCTGCCGCCCGACGAAATGGAGATGGTCGAGGACTCGGGGCGCCTCTTCCGCCGCGTTCAGTCGAATTGTTTTATCCCTTCCCGGCGGCTCTCAGGAGCCGGGATACAGGTTTTATCCACGGTGCCGGTCCTTTTTTCGTACTGGGCTAAACCCGAGGACGGCCTCGAAGTGTCTCGATTCCTCAACGATCACTTGGCGAGCGTTTTAGTCGCTTACCCAAAGCAGTTTCTAGGCCTCGCGACGGTACCGCTGCAGGACCCCCAGCTTGCGGTAAAGGAAGCAGAGCGCTGCATGAAAATGCCCGGCATGCGGGGTTTCCAAATCGGTTCGCACGTGAATGACTGGAATTTGAGCTCGTCCAAGCTATGGCCTTTTTTCGAAGCGTGCGAGTCGCTCGGCGCGAGTATTTTCGTGCACCCGTGGGATATGATGGGTTCGGCGAAAATGCCCGAGTACTTTCTCCCGTGGCTAGTAGGGATGCCGGCGGAAACTTCGCTTGCCGTTGCCTCACTTATTTTCGGCGGCGTTTTTGAAAGGTTCCCGAAACTCCGCTTTGCTTTTGCGCACGGCGGAGGTTCTTTTCCATTCACCCTAGGGCGCATGCAGCATGGATTTGAGTCGCGCCCGGATCTTTGCGCAGTAGACTGCCAAAAAGGGCCTCGAGAATTTATCGGGCACTTCTACGTTGATAGCCTTGTCCACGATCGCAGAGCGCTGGATTTTTTAATCGAGACAATGGGCGTAGACAAAGTGTGTTTGGGATCGGATTACCCGTTTCCATTAGGGGAAACGAAACCCGGTGAGCTGGTGGCGAATTTGCCATTTTCGCAACAGGAATGGGTTTATGAGAAAGCGCCGCTTGCCTGGCTGGGTTTAGAAAGAAAGTACTTCAACTTTTAGAGAGGGCTATCGATGGATTTGCAGCTTAAAGGGAAACGCGCGCTCGTTACGGGGTCGTCTGCGGGAATTGGTCTAGCGATTGCGGAAGCGTTGGCCCAAGAGGGCGCGGAAGTGGTGCTCTGTGCGCGCAACGAAGAACGCCTGAAACTCGCCGCTCGCCAAATTGGCGCTCGCGGTTACTTCACTGCCGATTTTACCCAGAAAGGGCAGGGCGAAGCGGCCATCCGCCAAATGGTTTCTCTTTCAGGCGCTCCGGATATTTTAGTCCTGAACTCAGGGGGGCCGGCCGCCGGGGCGTTCCTAACCCTTTCCGAAAACCAGTGGGCGGAAAGTTTCCAGAATCTTTGGATGAGCGTCGTGGAGGCGCTTCACGCTGCTTTACCAATGATGAAAGAAAAAAAGTTTGGGAGAGTCCTCTTAGTCACTTCGCTGAGCGCGAGGGAGCCTTTGCCGGGGCTGACGATCTCCAATAGTTTGCGCGCTGGGTTGTCAGGCCTTGTGAAGACGCTTGCCACGGAATTTGCGCCGTTTGGCATTACCGTCAATGCCTTGCTCCCAGGTTACACGGCAACCGACCGAATCAAGGAATTGGGACTGACCGAAGAAAAGATCCGTGGGCTTATTCCAGTCGGTCGCCTTGCTCATCCCCAGGAAATGGGAAACTACGCGGCGTTTCTGGTTTCTCCGCTTGCGGCCTACTTAACAGGGCAGAGTTTAGTATTGGACGGCGGCTCAACCCGCGCCAGCTAGTTTGTTAACAGCCGATCACCCATTCGGAGCAATGAAGAGAGTAGTTTTTCCCTTGCGGCACCCTCTCCGGTAGCTTGGCCCGAACAACTGGGAGTAAAAAATGAATAATTATCAACGTTGGGCAATGGCGCTGAGCTTAGCGGGCGGGCTTGCCTACGGCGAGGGAGCGACTAGCCGGGTGAAGCTGGATCTTGAAGTTAAAACGCGCGACAGGGGCAAAACCTTCACGATCGAATTTACCGGTGACGACCAAGCGAATTGTCTGTTTTTGCCAAAAGCCGTTTCGCTGGCTGCTCCCATCGCTTCTGGACAAATCGGAATTCCTACTCCACCGATGGGCAACATTAGCTTTGATACTCTTTCGGGGCCATGCAAAAAATTTCCGGCGCCAAGCCAAGGGGAAATCACTTTCGTGATCGGGGATCTTTTGCCCAGCGTGACTGCGGGCTACTACATGCTCGCGATTGATGGCCAGAGAGCGGACAAGATTGTATTGTTGGACCGCTTGGGAAAGCCTTCCCTGATCGATCCTAGTGACATTCCACAATGAATTCGGGTTGCGGAGATGACACAAAATGTGTTTTCCCCGCGCTCAAAGGTAGCCCCAGTCTTGAACCCTTCACTCCCAAAATCTTACGGAGAAAACATCATCAGAACGGAAAGCCAGCCTGCCCGTGCGCATGTCGTAAAGGCGGGGATGGCTCAGAGTGCCGGAGGTCGTGATCAGGCAGTGGTCGCCGCGGAAAGTAATTTTCGGTTGGATGGAGCGGTTGTAGTCGATTTTTGGAAGCGGTAAAAACTCTTTCGCCAAAGGCGCCAGGAAAACAATCAGGCCGCTATCGTTTCGAAACTCTCCGACCTCTTGCCAAATTGCCAGGTGACCGTGGTTTTTTTTCGAAGATCGCATCACTTTCCAATTGTCGGTACCTGACTCGCTGTCCTCCGGTGTGTGCTTCACCAAGCCGGCAATCAGTTCAGGTATCGATTCATTTGATTTTTCAGTCCACCCGCCTTCGGGGTTAGCGTCTCTGTACCACTGTTTAGCGATTTTCAGTTCCGCAACGCCAGCGCCGTAATCCCAAGCTATGGTGGTCGGGGCGGTTTCGAATTCCAACCATTTACCGGTGGCTTCGAGCCTCAAGGCCTGCGCCAGGGCGCGGATACCTTGGGTGACCTCCGGCATTTGGTAGCTTCTATGATTAAACTGGAAGCGTTCTACTATTTCGCCCTCTTTGTCTTTAGCCTTTATTACTTTCAATTTTGGGGGAAGCGGCGTCACCTTTAACCCAACGACGTTGTCTTTATCGTCAAAGCCTACTAGATCAAATTTCGTGTCGGCCGGTGGGCTCAGTTTTTCCACAGTTGCTCTAGGCGGGCCAAGTTTTACTCGCCACAATTCAACTGTCCCGCGGGCTACGGCTTTTTTGAACGGCGGTTCTGGGTATCCAGGCCTCGCAACACCGTCGCCGTCGGGGCGGGTGCCGCCGAATTGAATAAGGGCGCTCTTCCTCGACTTAGCGATAACCACAGTGGCTCCTGCGCAAGTGCTGGGGAAAGACGCTAACGTTTCAACCTTGCCGTTGAGTGTTCTCGCCTCCCAGATGCAGCTCTTGGGCCCATGCTGTCTTAACGTAGAAAGCAGTGGTGCGGTGGTGGCCAAGGCAAAATTTGGAAGCGTTATCAGGGCGAAAAGAATGACCATCGAATAATGCTATCACGGCGTAATTTTGCGGTCGACCGAGGATGCCCAGTAGCGAGCGCAATACCACTTACAGGTATCGAGGTATCATTGAAAACATCAGAAAAAATCCGAGTGTTCTGAACACGAAAGCGGTCACCGCGACTCCGAGGTGGACGCTGCGGTACTTTTGGCGAGGCAATACTCCGAGGTACAGTCCCCAACCAAGAAATAACGTGGGAAAGTAGAGTGCAGTTGCAACAATCGACGTGAATATATGCGATTGCTGCAATGGATTTAGCGAAAATTCCATTGCGGTTGCAATAGCGTTTCGATCCCACTGCAGCCACAGCACCAGTAAGAGATCCAAAGTAATTGCGAGGGTCATCGTCCGCGCGTGTATTTTGGTTGAATTCTTGAGAGCCAGGCCAGCACAAAAAAGAAAATAATTGAATGCCGCAATCATCATGTACGGAGTAAGTCCGTGACTAAAGTAGATCAGGGATGGAATACTCAGTGAGGTAAGAGCAAAAATGACGAACCTTGTCAGGTCTAAGCCTTGCGGCATAGTCCATCCCAGAAATAGTTGATTGCTTTGAAGTTTCATATTTCTTGCATCTTTCATTTGAAATAAGCCTACCCTAATGCGTATGTATTAGGTCCCTATTCTTTCATTTATATTTGGCACTTATCAATAAACTTCTTTGATAAACTGTCGTCATACTTTAACATTACTACTAATCAGTATTTTGATTAACTCAACCAAACCATCGTAATCACCAGCTATCGGGCGATTCAGGTTGATGATGCCGCGGGACCCCTTATCTAATGGCTCAACCAGTATCCGACGCAGCTTTTCACGAGTTTAGTGCGGAATGTGAGGAAATCCTTGTCCGGGTATCGTCGGTACTGGGTACTTTGGAACGGGAAAAATCGACCGGCGCTGGGTGGGGAGAAGTGTACCGTGACATCCACACCCTCAAAGGCAGCGCGTTCCTTTATGGTTACAATAAGCTAGGCGGAGTAGCCCATGCCATGGAAGCTACGCTCGAGCCTTACCGCCGCACCGAAGCAGTGCTGGGGAGCGCCTTGTTTGACGCTTTGTACAAGTGCGTTGATCTTGCTGAACGAATTTTGGCGTCTATCAAAGCCAGTCGAGAAGAAGGAAACTTCGATGAGGAAGTGCTTCGGCTCACGATGCAGCTTTTCGACGCTAATTTGACCAACTTAGACGCGGACTACCTTTTGGTAGGTGACGCACCCGTCGTGCAGAACGACGACGCTTTGAGTCCTGATGAACAAGCATTGGCGCCGCCGCCAAATGCAACACCTGTTCGAGTGAGGATCCCCATGCATAGTGTCAACGAAACCCAACCCGTCCTTGAAGGCGTAGAAATCAAGGAAGTAGCCACCATTCGGGTGCATGTGTCGCTCCTGGATAAGCTCATGACACTGGTTGGGGAAATGGTTTTGATCCGTAACCAAGTCATTCAGTACGCCAATCGCAACGAGGACATGGATTTTCTGAAGCTAAGCCAACGTTTGAACCTAGTGACTAGCGAACTGCAGAACGAAGTGATGAATACGCGTATGCAGCCAATCGGCAATGTGCTTGCAAAATTTAAGCGAGTCGTAAGGGACCTGTCCAAGGATCTCAATAAACAAATCGAGCTTACTCTGTCGGGGACCGAGACGGAGCTGGATAAAACCTTGCTTGAGGCGATTACGGACCCGCTGATGCACATTATTCGAAATGCGTGCGATCATGGGCTGGAATCGCCGGAGGTTCGTGCAGCTAAGGGAAAGCCGGAAACAGGCACGCTAGCGATACGGGCTTTCCACGAAGGGGGCCAAGTCATTGTCGAAATTGCCGACGATGGCGCCGGCATTCCAAGGGACAAAGTGCTTGAAAAAGCAGTCTCCCGTGCTCTGATAACGGCCGAAAGGGCACAAAGCATGTCCGATCGGGAAGTGCACCAGCTCATTTTCCTGCCGGGCTTCTCAACCGCTGAAAAAATAACAAACATATCGGGCCGTGGTGTGGGCTTAGATGTGGTCAAAACCAACGTTGAGCGGATAGGCGGTTCGGTTGAGATCCAAAGTGAGTTCGGTGCCGGCTCGGTATTTAAAATTAGAATCCCCCTCACGCTGGCTATCATACCCGCGCTCGTTGTGAAGTCTGGAGGAGAAATATTTGCCATCCCTCAAGTGAAATTGGTCGAGCTTGTCCGAGTGGAAAACGACACGCAGCAGCGCAGCATCGAACTGGTGGAGTCCAAACCTGTTTACCGTCTGCGAGGAAATCTACTCCCCCTAGTTGTATTGAATGAAGTGCTCGGGCTTAAAAGCGCCGACGCGACTGAAGGGGTTATTCCGGCCTCTGCCAATATCGTCGTGCTCAATGCTGAGGAGCACCAGTTTGGACTGATTGTCGACGAAATCCATGATTCGGCCGATGTGGTGGTCAAGCCGTTGCCGCTCTTTCTAAAGCACTTGGCGCTGTACGCTGGAGCGACTCTGATGGGAGATGGGTCGGTTGCACTGATTTTGGACGTGGTGGGCCTAGCGAGCAAAGCGCACTTGAGCGGGAGTGCGTCTCAAGCCGCCAAAAGCTTCGCCAACGAGAAGCGCAGTAAGGAAGCCAAGTCCCACGTGGGGCAAGAGTACCTATTGTGCCGCCTGAACGCTCCCAGTCGTTACGCAATCCCGCTATGTTTAGTCCACCGTCTAGAAGAGTTCTCTGCGGAAAGCATTGAGTTTTCAGGAGGCCTTAGATTGGTGCAATACCGCGGTTCGCTGCTTCCGCTCATCGACCTCAATAAGGTTCTTGGCTTTGATGCTTTAAAGAGCGAAACACCCAAGGACAAAGTTGCTGTAGTCGTAGTCCAGAAACGGGATCGCTACTTTGGCATTCAAGTCGACGATATCTTGGACGTAGTGAACGTCGAAACAGAAATTGATGATTTCTTGCGCGATCGGCCCGGAATATTGGGCAATATTGTCGTCGAGGAGGAAGTCGCAGTTGTTGCGGATGTTCTGGGGATTTTAGAGCGTGAAATTGGGCGCATGGGACACGGAGCTTCTTCCCCTGGAGAGAGCGACCCTGGACTCAGTTTCGACGAGCGAGCACAAATTAAGGTTTTAGTAGTTGAAGACACTCCATTCTTTAGAAATTTGTTTATAAAAACGCTTTCCGAGAATGGCTATAAAGTCACTGCCGACGAGGATGGGCAGAACGCGTGGCAACGCCTACAGAGCGCCAACCGGGGTGATTTCGATATTGTTGTTTCCGATATCGAAATGCCGAATCTCAATGGTTTTCAGCTGGCTACGGAGGTGCGAAAGCACCCCGTTTGGAATGCAATCCCGATGGTCGCGGTTTCCTCCAGGGCCCGACAAGTGGATTTCGACGCCGGGAAAAAAGCGGGTTTTAACCTCTATTTAGAGAAATTCGATCCCGTAAAATTGATGAGCAGCATTGACCAGCTGGTAAAATCGAAATCGAGTAAAGCAGCCTAACGGCAGGAAGCGATTTATGGATAAGCAAAATACGTTAGCTTCTCAGTACGCTACTTTTCTCGTGGCGGGTCGGCTCTACGGGCTCGATGTCCAACAGGTGCAGGAAGTAACGAAGTCTCTGCCGCTGTCGCCGGTACCCCATGCTCCGAGCCATGTTCAGGGGCTCATTAATTTACGAGGCCAAGTCGCGACTGCCATTGGCCTTCGAGAGCTTCTACAGGTTCGCGAACCCTCCCCGGAAACAACCATGACGGTGATCTGCTCTGGCAACGGGCTGCTGCTTTCATTGACCGTGGACGAAATCGGAGAGGTAATTGAGGTTGAATCCAAAGATTTCGAACGGCCGCCGGACACCGTCCCGGAAAGTGCCCGTCGATTCATTTCTGGAGTTTTTAAACTCAAAGAACAGATTTTGACCATTTTGGATCTTAATAAAATCACTCAGGCGCTCAACAGCGGAATGCCGCTCTAAGGCCACACTGAAACTAAAGGGGAACTCAAATGTCTGATGGTAGCGTGATTCATCTCAACCAGTCCAATAACGATACTGACTCAGGGTCAACCAGCCGGGGAAGCCATCTCGAAGAGGGCCTCCTGCACGCCAATATCATATCCGGCATGGCAAAAGCCTTTTTTTCATCGAGCACGATGGAAGCCAATATTGCAGCGATACTATCGGCGATTAGAGAGGGCTTCGGGGGAGCGTACGGATCTTACTGGGAGCGTGATCCGAAAGAGAATGTTTTGCGCTTTCGACAGGATTTGGGCGAAGTTTCCCCCGAGTTTAAGCGGGTTAGCGAGACCGCAACCTTTGCGGAAGGGGTGGGCTTAGCCGGGAAGGCGTGGAGCACTCGCGACGTTGTTTTTGTACCGGACCTCGGTCAAGTCAAAGACTGTGTACGCGCTCCTGCCGCACGCAAAGCTAATGTGAAGTCGGGCGTTGCAATCCCCATTTTAGTCAAAGGCAATGTGGTTGCTACTGTCGATTGCTTCACGATGGAAGTGATGACAATGAGCGATAGCCGCCATGATTTTCTTCGTCAAATGGGACTTTTCGTTTCACAGGCTATTGAAAATCTCGATAGAATGGCAGCAGGTGCCCGAGCGGGGTCCATGGTCGATGGGACACCGATCAATACTCTTTACGCAGACAGAGACCATAAGCTCTCCTACTTAAATACAGCCTCTCTAACCACGCTACGCAAGATCGAGAAATTACTGCCAAAGCCAGTGGACCAGCTTCTGGGACAATCGATTGACATTTTCCATAAGAATCCAGAGCACCAACGAAAAATCGTAAGCGATGACCGGAACCTCCCTCACCGCGCGAAAATAAAGCTGGGGAAAGAGACTTTAGACCTCTTAGTGTCGCCGACCTATGACCAAAATAGGAAGTTTATCGGTCCCATGGTGACTTGGGACATTATTACGGATCGCATTAGTTTAGTTGAGACGTTGGAACTGACCGCCGGCCAACTAGCCGCGGCTGCCGAGGAACTCGCGTCGACTGCGACACAAATGTCAAAAGTATCTGAGCGCACTACCCAACAGTCTGTCTCGGCTTCAGCTGCTGCCGAGGAGGTTTCCAAGGGCGTGCAGACGGTTGCCACAAGCACGGAAGAAATGACTGCGTCCATTAAGGAGATATCTAAGTCTTCCGGGGACGCAGCGACGATTTCTCGTGAGACGGTTGCGAATGCGCAAGCTACTAACCAGACGATCATGCAGCTTGGAAAAAGCAGCCAAGAAATTGGTAATGTGATCAAAGTCATTAGCTCGATTGCGCAGCAAACCAACCTACTGGCGCTCAACGCCACCATTGAAGCCGCGCGGGCCGGCGATGCGGGTAAAGGATTCGCAGTAGTCGCGAATGAGGTGAAAGAACTGGCAAAACAAACGGCCAAAGCGACCGAAGAGATCACGATTAAGATCGAGGCCATCCAAACCGACTCTAAGGGTGCCGTGTCCGCAGTGGGCAATATCTCTAAAGTCATCGAGAAGCTGAACGGGATCGCGATGTCCATTGCCGCCAGCGTCGAAGAGCAGGCCGCGACTACGGGTGAAGTTTCCCGAGTGGTGCTGGAGTCGAGCAAAGGCGTAGAGGAAGTGGCCAACACCATTAAACAAGTTGCTACTGCGGCGGGTGAGAGCTCAACGGGTGCATCGCAGACGCTTGAAGCTGCGAAGACTTTGTCTCAGCTTGCGGACAAGCTCACTAAGCTGGTTAAAGAAATCAAGATCTAATGATTAACGTACTTATCGTCGACGATTCGGCCGTTTTTAGGTCGCAAATCCGGACCGCTCTTGAGGGCGAGTCCAAAGTCACCGTGGTGGGGACTGCGTCCAACGGCCGAATCGCCCTTGAGCGAATCAAGCAGTTTACAGTCGACGTGATCACGTTGGATCTGGAAATGCCCGAAATGGGCGGCTTAGAGACCTTGCGGAACTTGCGGGCGCAAGGAAACAAAACGCGGGTCATTGTTTTTGCCTCGCAAACGACGTCGGGGGCAGAACAGGCCTTGGACGCATTAAGCGCTGGAGCGGATGATATTGTGTCTAAACCGAGCGGGGAAAGCGTCTCACTCGAGGAATCGCAGCGAGTGATCCGCGAGAGGTTATTGCCGAAGGTTCTCCAGTTCGATAGCAATATTGAACTACCGCCGCCCGTTCCTGCCCGGCCTGCCGCGCCCGAGGAAGTGGGAGTGCCCTCGCCAGCGTCGTTAAGGCCTGGCCTTCGAGCCGATGCATTGGTCGTGGGTAGCTCTACCGGTGGGCCCGTCGCGCTCGAAGCGATCTTCTCGCCTTTGCGCGGCCCGCTTCCCATCCCCATCTTTATCGTTCAGCACATGCCGCCCGTTTTTACCGCATCGCTCGCCAAACGGATCGAAGTCTTAACCGGCATCCCGTGTGCTGAGGCGAAACACGGAGAAGTGGTGGTCGCTAATCGAATTTACATAGCGCCGGGGGATTACCACATGGCCTTAGCCGGGCAGCCGTCGTCTGTGACTATTAGCCTCGATCAAAGGCCGCAAAGAAATTTTGTGCGCCCTTGTGTCGACACGCTTTTCGAAAGTGCGGCCCGTATCTATAAAGACAGACTTTGCGGGTTTGTGCTCACGGGGATGGGCTCTGACGGGCGTGAAGGTGCGCAAGCGATACGCCAAGCTCGTGGATCGATAGTCATTCAGAATAAAGCTTCGTGCGTCGTCTTTGGCATGCCGGGGGCGGTGTTTTCCGTCGGCGCCTTTGATCAGATCGCTACGTTAGAAGAGATTGGTCTTATCATTCAAAAGCTGGCTGGCTCGGCGCGGCACATGGGCGCGACCGCCGCTTAACTTTTTAATAGGGGGAACGGCCGTGAATATTATTGCTGCAGATGATTCGGAAATGGCACGCAAACAACTGGAATCGAAGCTGACCAATGCGTGCCAGAGCCTTTCAGTTCCGCTAAACATCTTGGGGATAGTGCATGATGGACAGCAGCTTGTGAACCTGTTTGAACAGGTGAGAGCGACCAACCAACTCGACTTCATTTTTTGCGATATCCGAATGCCGAATATGGATGGACTTTCTGCGTTAGTAAAAATCCGCTCGCTCGATCGGCGGATTAAGTTTGTCATGGTTTCATCAGAAGACTCAGAAAAGATGGAGTTTTATAATAAGTTTCGACAAGCCACCGACAATGCAGCGATGGAGTTTCAAAAGAAGATCGATTTGCTCTCCAAAATAAGTGGCCGCATCGTGAGTAACGCCGTTGAGCCGGGCAAGATCAACTCGATGTTGGAAGGGTGCGAGAAATTGGCTGCGGACCCTATCGAGGTGGCCAAAGCGTTTGGCGCCAATGGCTACTTGCACAAGCCTTACGACGATAAGCGCACGCTTGCTTTGCTAAATATGCTTTTAACCGAGCCGGGGTTTGCGGTCGTGGCGTGAGGATCAAACTGTGAAGCTCTTCGGCGAGTATCTTTTAGAAAAAAAAGTTTTAACTCCTGATCAACTGCTCGGGTGCTTGGTTGCCCAGGTTCGGGAAATGCCTTCGATCGCTTCGGTCGTCTTTGACCGCAAGTTGCTGTCGCCTGAGGCGATGCTCAAAGTGTTCTCGCACCAGGCCCACACTCAGCTTGAGTTTCGACCGGCAGCTATCGCTTTGGGATTCTGGACGGAGTCCATCGCGGCGACCGTGCTGCGTGAACTTCAGGCGGCAAGGACTCCGATTGGCCAGTGGATAGTCCGGCAAGGCATCTGCGACTTCAAAACGATAACGGCCAACCTCGATGAGTTCCTTGCGACGGAGGTAGGGGAACACCCCTCTCAGAACCCTCCTTTCCTAAAAGCCGTCGCCCCATCCGCATTGCCGCAGGCTCCTCCGCTGAAGGCGCCCGTCGCGGTAGAGGCGCCCGCAACCAGTTTGGTTTTCGACCTGGGGGGCGAACAGGTTGAGCAGTCTTTGCTTTCGGACTACCTCGAAATGGCGAATGACGATCTGCGGTCGGAGCTGGAACAGTGCATTGTGGCATGGGAAATCGACTGCAAAGTGGGAGCCTTTGAAAAGGTGGAAGCCAACTTTAGAACGGTCTACCGGCAATACCATACGGTCAAAGGCGGGGCGCGTTTTATAAAGGCACCAGTGACTGAAAAGCTAATACACCAGTCCGAAGAGTTGCTTTCCTATTGCCAGAAAAAAGTAAGCGCTCTATCCCCCGATAATGTCGAATTTTTGACGGCTTTGAACCTAAAAGTCGTCGATCTGATCTGGGAACTCCGAAACGCTCTCGCTCGCGATTTTACGGAAGCGAACTTGTGGCAGCAGCAGGGGTTTAAGGACAAGTACACTCAGCTCCACACGCAATTGGCTCAGACGTTGGCGGATTGGGCCGCGACGCCGTCGCAGCCAGATGAGGACATTGAAGGAAAGTTTTGATGAAAAGGATCCTGATTATCGATGACTCCCGATCCATCCACGCTTTCGTGACTTCGTGTCTCGAGGGGAACGGCTTTGTCTTGGAGCACGCCATGAATGGGGTCGAAGGTTTGGCGGTTTTGAATGAAAGCCTTCAAGGCGCTAATCGGTTTGACTTAGTATTTTTAGATTGGGAGATGCCGATGATGACAGGCCCCGAACTTTTGGCAGAACTTAAGCCTGGCCCGAATACACCGCCGGTTGTGATGCTAACCACGCGAAATAGCTCTACCGACATCGAAAAGGCGCTGCAGCTGGGTGCCGCCGAGTACCTGATGAAGCCGTTCACTGCGGACGTGCTTCTTGGCAAGATTGCCGATGTCATAGGTTCGAGAGACTGAGAAAATGGCTTTTGCAAAAGCGCAAATGGACTTCTTCGCCCGGTATATCGAAGAAAACCTAGGCGTTGTCTTCACGGACGCAAACTACTTCCAGTTGCAAACCCGGCTCGAGCAAGTAATGGGCTCAATGGGCATCCAAAGTGAAGATGAGCTTTGGACTATTTGCCGTGGTGGAATCGTCAATCCGCTAAAAGCATTGTTACTCGACACTGCCACGAACAATGAAACCTCCTTTTTCCGAGATAAGCATATTTTTGACACGATCCGTGACTCCTTGCTCCCCGAATTAGGCCGGCGCTCGAGCGAGCCGCGGGAACTGCGCATTTGGAGCGCTGCTTGCAGCACAGGCCAGGAGCCCTATTCGATTGCGATGGCCATAGGGAAAGCGCCGAACGCTCCCAAAGTTGAAATCTTTGCGACCGACTTCTCGGAACGCGTCCTCAATTTCGCCCGCGCTGGAGTTTACTCGCACCTGCAAATCCAACGCGGGTTGCCGGCCGCCCTCATGGTCCGTTACTTCGAAAAGCAAGCCGATGACAGCTGGAAAGTGAAGCCAGAGCTTCAGGAAAACATCCGTTTTAAACAGCTCCATCTTTTAGAAGATTGGCCTGCAATCGGTTCCTTCGACTTGGTGCTGTGTCGGAACGTTCTGATCTACCACAACGAAATCAATAAGAAGGCAGTGATAAAAAAGATCCATGGCCGCCTGACACCGGGAGGCTACCTTGTTTTGGGGGCAGCGGAAAGCCTGCTTGGCCTTTCCACTGACTTTGAAACCGTATCCATCGGCAAATGTTTGGTGCACCGAAAGAAATGAAGCCGTTGATGAGAATCGCTCACTTGGAAAAGTCTCGGTGAACCCATTCCGGAAATTGAGCCGCAGCGCCGTCCGACAGTACCTTCAGTCTCAGCTCCTTCAAATGCCAGGATTGCCTGCAAAGGCCGCACAGTGGTTCGGCGGAAGCGACGGTCAAAGCCCTCGGCAGGCCCTACCGATTTCGATCGTAACCGCTGAGATAAGTAAGCGCCAACCTCACCTTGCGGCAAGCTTGCGGTGGATAGATCCCCACGGCCAGGCCGCGTCACTGGGTCAAGTACACCGAGCGCAATTGATCGACGGGCAATGGGTTGCGATCAAAGTGCTCTACCCGGGCATCGAAGCGTCGCTCGAGTCTCAAATAAAGTGGATGGTGCGACTCGCTAAAAGAAGCCCCGCGGCGCGGTATGGCTTTGATTCAGACGGTTTTCGCCAGTTTTTGCAGAGCGCACTCGCCAAGGAAATGGACTATGCCCAGGAAGCTAGTCATCAGCGCGCTTTTGCAGCGTGGAGCAGGGAGTACCCGTGGGTGGTAGTTCCAGCGGTGCTCGACGAGTATTCGAACCAGTCTGTTTTGGTACAGACTTTCGAGCCTTCGGAGCGCTTTGCTGCCGTTCCTTCCCCGAGCGACCGGCTGCGGTGGCGCGTCGCCGAATCGTTGGGCGTTTTTCTTCTGTCAAATCTCTTCCTTCATGGCCGTTTGCACGCTGACCTTCACCCAGGCAACTGGGGTGTGCGGAGCGATGAAGGCCGCGTGGTTGTCTATGATTTTGGGTCAGTGCTTGAGCTTTCGCCTGAGACAGTGGGTGTTTTGTGGCAGTGGATCGCTAGCCATCAGCAAGGCAACCCCTATCCCGCCTTCGACGTCTTTGTTGCCTTGGGGTTTTGTCCTAAAAAGTTGCTCCCCTTGGAGAAGGCGCTTCCCGCTCTAGCCGCAAGCATTCTAAAGCCGTTTGTCGACCCGCGCCCGTGGCTTCCGAAAAAGGGCGAGTTGAAACAAGAACTTGATGCCATGGTGGGGAAAGACAAATGGTGGTTTCGCACAGCGGGCCCGGCTTGGTTCGCGCTGTTTTTGCGTGGGCTATCGTGGTGGAGCCAATCGGTGGAAGCAGTAGACAGTCCGATTGAAATGGTAACGCTTTTGGGTTCCTTGAGTGGTTCTCGTAAACCCGACCGCCCGCGCGTGGACATCCCTCGGTGCTTGGCCCGAGACCTGCTGGTTCCAAACCAGCCGGCAGAATGCCTTCGGGTTCAAGTCACGCGCAACAATGAATCCCTCATCGATTTAGAAATGCCGGTGCGAAGCATCGATCGCCTAGAGGAGGTTGTTCCGCCGTCGGTCGTCGACTTACTGCCAACGATGGGAGTATCTCTAGCGCACGTCCGAGAACGTGCTCAGCGAGGTGGTTATTTGCCCCAAAGGTTACTGTCGGTGGAAATCGGCGAAAAAACGGTCACCCTTTGGCTTGAGTAAAGTCACTGCACCGAATCCATTCCCAAACAAAAAAAGACGCCTTGGATTAGGCTACCGGAAGAT
>JANPJT010000147.1:0-21238 GCA_031425635.1 Pseudomonadota bacterium | reverse complement strand
CTTTAGAAGCCGACGCGGCACACTTCCCCAACGACCCTTTGGCGCAAATCCTCCGGACCCGCTACTTGGCCGGCGTCGTCTTTGGAGGCACGAGTGCCGGCACCGCGATCATGTCCACCCCCATGCTCACTGGACCCGCCGACTTAACGGTGATCGATGGCAAAACCGTGGGCACACGCGATGGCTTGGGGCTTGTGCCCGGAGTGATCTTTGATCAACACTTCCTCGCGCACGGCCGTCTGCCAAGGCTTTTGGGGCTTGTGCAGTTACACCCCAAAAGCCTGGGGCTCGGCATCGATGAGTGCACTGCCCTGCTCATCGAAGACTCCCGCTACGCCGAAGTTGTTGGGTGCAATCAAGTGATTGCGATTCAATCCAGTGGACCTTACGGCAAACTCGAGCTAGATCCCCTAGACGTCGGCGTGCGGTATGACATTTTGACCCGCACCCGTCTGTAAGAACGGCGGAAAAATGCAGGAAAACGGAAAAATAGCTTCGGGTGTCGTCCTCGGTGTGCACGGTGGCACCGGGATTGAGCTCTCCAAAATGACTCCGGACTTTGACCGCCGGGTGCGCGCGGGACTGAGAGAAGCCCTTCGGCTGGGCTGGGAGACCCTCAGAAAACCCGGAAAAACGAGCTTGGACGCCGTTGAAATAGCCGTGCGTTCCCTAGAGGACTCGCCCGAATTCAACGCCGGCAAAGGCGCGGTGTTCAACCACGAGGGCATTAACGAACTCGACGCCGCAATCATGGAAGGCCACGAAAAGCGTGCGGGCGCCATCGCGGGGGTGACCCAAGTGCGCAACCCGATATCGGCCGCACGAGCCGTGATGGAACAATCTGAACATGTGATGATGATTTCTGAAGGTGCCGAAGCCTTTGTCCGAAGCCGCGGCATTGAGCTTGTCGACAGCAAGTACTTTTTTACCGACGAACGCTGGCAGGAGCTCCAGGACGCAAAAAAGTTGGAGGCCGAACGCAGAGCCAGTACTCCCCCGCGCCAGTGGGGAACGGTCGGCTCAGTGGCTTTGGATTCAAAAGGCGACTTAGCGGCTGCGACTTCTACCGGAGGCATGACCAATAAGCGCTTTGGCCGCGTAGGGGACTCCCCGCTGCTGGGGTGCGGCACTTACGCAGACAACTCTTCGGGAGCGGTTTCTGCGACGGGCCACGGCGAGTTTTTTATTCGTTTCGCAGTGGCGCATGAAATTCTCTCGCTTGTAAAATACGCGAAGCTATCGATAGAAAACGCGTGCGAAGAAGTGATTGGAAACCAGCTCAAAAAAGCAGGCGGCGAAGGGGCCGTCATCGCCCTGGGGAAAGACGGCCACTTCGCGATGGCCCGCAACTGCGCTTCGCTCTACCGGGGCTATGTCAAAGAAGACGGCTCCACGCACGTCTTCTTATTCGATGAGTAAAGGCGTTAAGGCTTGTACGCGTCTAAAATCGATTCTTTGGTGGCTTTCTCGCTCAGCTTTTCGTCGTAATTGAAACTGAGCCAGTTCTCGACTCCGGGCTGCAGGAACTGGTAATAGCCTTTGCCGCCTTTCATCACCAAGATCTCAATCATCTTGCTGCCTTTTTTCTTGAGGTACGTGAACTCTTGTTCACCGTTCGTCATGGTCGTGATTTTCAGCAGCCGAGTTTGGCCGTTGTGATCGCCTTTGACGCCTTTAAATTGCACTAGCGCTTCATTGCCATCATTTACTTCAAGCATCGAAATTTTAGCGCCTTCAGGACCTTTCAGCACTTTTACTTCGCCGGAAGGGACAGGTTTTGCGGAAGCAAATAAAACTCCGGACACCAGAAACAAAGAAAGGATAGTTTTCATTTTCTTCTCCAAGGTTTTCGTAGGGTCTGCATTCGGACAATGCGTCGGTCCTATTCTACAGAACATTCCAATGGGTCACAACTTGCCGTGGCCGATGAATCATCGACACTGCTTTCGCTCTGGACGGCACTGACTTGAAACTGCCCGGCGAAACCTGCGTTGACGTTCTCGCTGCGTTTATCCACGTCGCCACAGCCGGCAAGAAAGATCCCGGCGAGAATTAAAACACGGCAAAACATTCTAAGCCTCCCAGGTAGCTAAGTGCCCCCGAAGTAGCGCTAGAGGCGCCTTGGTTGACAAGCCCCACTCTTAACCCTAAGCCCCACCCTGACCACCACGCTCTGTAGCCTCCGATAAACCCATAGCCCAATTGATTTTGCGTAGTCGCCGATCGCACAATCCCGTCGGACGAAAACGTCAGCTGGTAGCGCCCGAGCAAGAAATCGAGCTCAGGCCCGAGGTAAAAGTGGCTAGAAGCGCGTTTTCGAAAAAAGATCGGAACCGCCACGTGGATGCGGTGCATGGTGAGCTGCAGCCTCGAATCCGCAAACTGGACGCCCCGTGCTCCGTAAGCGTAGCCAAACTCCAAACCCCAGCCGCTTTCGAAAAGGAGCGTCGTAGCCACTCCCACGGTGGCGAGCGGGATCGAAGGGTAAACGCTGCTCGCCGAGCGAAACTGGGGAAGCCAAGCAGAAAGAAGAATCGCCGCATCCGCGTCTGGTTTTTTTCGGTCGCGGGGTTGGGAGTACTCAGCCCAGACGGCCGGCTCAGAAGACGCCTTAGCAGGGCTGAGCGAAATGTCGAGCACACGCTTTTCTCCGCCACGCAAAGTCAGCAGAACAGACTCCTGCTGGAAGCCCTGTTTACGAATACGCACTTCCACTTTTCCACTGTTCAGGCTCTTGGGCCCGAACGGCGAAAACCCTCGTTCGTCCCCACCGATACTAACTTCGGCGCCCGAAGGCTGCGTGCGAACCAGGAGCGAAGCAGGTTTGAGAGGCAAAACGAAGTTCTGCGAGTTGAACTCGTCTTTTGCAACTTCGAGAGTCGTCACAAACGGGTTCGCCTCGGCGTGGGTGATTTCGATTTTTAAAGGCTCGTTGGCAGTCACTTCGAGGTCAGATAACGGGGTGGTCCCCGCCTGCTTGCCGTTGATCACGACATTCGCGTTGGAAGGCTCGGTTGTCACTGCAAGCTTCGCCCTCGCGGGAACGAGGGCTTTATCCACTTTGGTTACCTGGCCGGGGACTAGAATCACTTTCTCATCGACTGCGAGGTAGCTGGGGTGGTCGATCTTAAGCGTGTGTTGGCCGAGACTGAGCACGCCGTTTAGCCGCATCGGGGTGACACCATAGCTTTCCCCGTCGACAAAAACAGAAGCGCCGGGAGGCTTGCTCTGGATCTCAAGAGCTCCGCTCCGCTGCGCATTAGAAACGGATCCCTGCTCTGAAAACTCGGCTTCGACGCCTTTTTTCTGGGTAGCTAAACGAGATTTTTCTCGCGAGATTTCAGCTAGAGGGTACCTGTACAGAATCCAGATGTCCCACTTTTCGTTTCGAACTTGGCTAAAAGAATCGATTTGCTCAAAACCGAAAACGCGGGTGTCTTCGCTTAGAACTTGCACTCGCTTGGTGGAAAGCACCGCGCTTGACGACTCATAAGCATCGCTTTGTATCCGCGTTTTGAAGCCAAAGTTTTCTCGGATGGCTTGTTCGTAGGCTTCTCGCGTGGCTTCCGCAAAACCCGCTTGCTCGGATGCAGACGAGCTACTTCGGCCAACGTAGTATTTGTAAACCGCATCGGCGGGGCGTCCGCGGCGCACCCAATCTGGCGCTTCAGCGCAAAGGGCGGCGCAACCAACGAGCGTTGCGAAAAAGAATCTGGAGATCCCGTTCAAGAATCCCTCTTATTGCTCTACCGTTTCCGCTAAAGGCTCTGCTTTTTTCTCAGGAGGCTTTTCAAAAAAATTGATCTGTTTTTTCGTAATAGCTTTGCGCAGATCCGCATCGACTTTCTGAAGCTGGTTTAGGACGCTTGTTTTAACTTTGTCGTACTCTTGCCGGCTCATCTCGCTGAGCACGTGGCAGTCGACCCGCTCTACGTCGCCAATACGGTACCGCTCAAAATACTGCTCGGAATGGCGAAGGCCCGTGATGCGGCCAGAAAACTCGCCCGACCGTACTTTGCCCAGCACTACTTCGGCATTCTCGTTGATCGACTGCTGCGCGTTGTCCAAAGAGCCGCGCACTTCGCTAGCGAGCTCCGTTAAAATCGCTTCTTTCGCATCGAGCTTAGCGAGATCGTAACAACCATTCACTCGCTCATCGCCGCGGACCGTTTGGGTCGAACGGATGAGTACCTTCCCGCTCTCTTCCCAAATAATCTTTGTCCCTGCCACCCAGCTGGGGGAACTCTCGCTGTGAGTGCTGGAATCGAGCCAGACGCGCTTCATACTGGGCGGCGTGGAAGTACAACCGGCAACGAGCAAAACACAAGCAAGTAAACGAACCATGGTAGCTCCTTTTCAAACAATCGCACCCCATTCTAGCATGACTCTTGAAAAAAAAAGCGCTCCGTCACACACTAAGCCTACTTCAATCATGACGCGCTACCTCTCAAAAGCACCCTCTAAACAGTTCTTACTTTTCTACGGTTTTCCCGCAGCGATACTTTGCCTTGTGGTTGGACTCGTCGCATCGATACGAGGCTTTCCTGGGGGCTTTGATTGGCGCTATCAGCTAGTTTCAGGAGTGCTTTCGCACGTTGATAACCCCGCCGGCTACCACTACTTATGCGTCGCGCTGGTTGTCGCGTCACTTATTTTATGGCCGCTGCCGCTTTACTTCCACGTCAGGCTATCCAAGCAGAAGCCCTGGCTTTCAAGCGCCTGCTTCGGGCTTCTTCGAACGGGTTTTCTTTTTTCGATTTTAATAGGCGTGGAAAAGCTGCTTTTTCACAACGTGTCCTCTCGGTTCTACAAAGCCCATGAAGTCTTGGCGCTCGTCGCTTTTTGCGGGCTATTCCTGGGGACCTCAGGGTTTTGGTACTTGCGTCACGCGCTCACTAAAAAACCCGGCGTTCTAAAGACGTTCGGGTTCTGGGGCTCTCTCGCTCCGATGACAGGCGCCGCGGCGAGCCAAGCTTACCTTTTCTTTGTCCCGAACACGTTGGGTTGGGTGGGACCGCACTGGGCTGCGCTGAATGTACCCCTCTACTTAAGCCTAGCCTTTTGGGAATGGATTGTGTGCGTTGCCCTTCTGACTTACCTTTACCTGCTCGTAGTTTTTCTGCCAGACCCTAAAGCCGTGTGCTAAACTCAAGGCCTTTAGAAAGGAAATTTTACCGCCTATGAAGAAAAAAAACTGGTTCCTTTTTTCCCTGGGTCTTGTTCTAGCGGCTTGCTCCTCGTCGGGCGGCCCGAAGGACCTCGACCACACTTTGAATTCGAAATCGGACGACAGCCAAGAGAAAGTGGGGCTGAGGGATGATAAAGTAATGATCCAGAAGCGCGTTTATTTGGAAGAACAGCTTTGGTCCCTAAAATCGGAAGTAGACGACTTACAGCGCACTATTTACGGGACTTCAAAACAAGACCCCGGCGGCGTATGGCTTGGGCTGAACGACTGCCGAAAGCGCGTGGCGGACCCTCGCATTGGGGGCTCAGGTAAGCCAGAGGCGATGGAAAGCTGGACCAATATCACCAAGAAAGACGAAGCTTTCTTTTACAAAGTAGATAAGAAGACCAATAGCTTGGTGGGTGTTTCCGAAGAAGCGCTGGATGAACGCTTAGGCCGGTACCAAGCGCACAAACGAGTGCTCGAACAGAAATATGATGAAATGCGAGGAAAACTCGATTCGTGTGAAGACAAGTACCAGTCGACTTTGGTGCAGAACGGGTTGAACCCGAACGACACTAAAGCCCAAGGGGAATGGGTCGACGGGCCTAAAGGCTATAAAGTGTGGAAAATGAAAAAAGGACCTACCAAAGATCCTGAAGAGCTCATGAAACGCAAAGCAAAAACCGAGCAAGAGAGCGAATAAGCCAACGGTTCATTTGCTTTGAAGGGCGCCCGGATCAGACTTGATCGGGCGCTCTTTTATTTTTTGGAGGTGGGCGATTTTGGCAGTGCAGCCCCCAGCTCCTCTTCTAAAATTTCCAAAACTTGCAAAACCTTGTCCACGAACGATTTTCTATTCGGCACGAACGAAATGCGCGGGTGCCTAGACCAAATTTCGCGCGTTTGAGTGTCCAACCGGTGCGCTTCTTCCCAGTTCTCGCGGCGCACGGGGTTCTTGCTTTGGTGGAACTCGTAGTCAATTTCGCTAGCGCTTTCCAAAAAAATGACTCGGCTGTACCGGCCCAGCTCCTGGCTCTCCGTGGTTCCCATTTTCCGGAAGAAGTCCGCTGGGCCTTTTGGCCAATAGGCAGCACCATCCACAGTGCCTCGATCGAGAATAAAGACGGACTCGGGAAAGTGCCCTTCGTAGGCATTCTCAATCTGCGTCTGGATGTGGAAAACCGAACTCTGAAAAGCTTCGACACAAGCAGGGCCAGGCCAACGAGGAAAGCCTCCGCGAAAGAGGAGAGAAGCTGACTCCGGAACCACAATCAACTTGTCGGAGTAAGCCCGCCCTAAAACATCGGCGATCGTGGTTTTCCCTGCGCACGGCCCGCCAGTTAGCGCAATTTTTCGACCAAATTTCGTCTGCTGCATGGCCGCAAGGTGTACCTCATTAGCTAGCCTAAAAGCGACAATAAATTCCGAGCGAAAATCGCCTAGGTTGCCTCTGGGGGCGGCGCGCAGAGGGTTTTTAACCGAGACCGTAGTGTCACTACGGGTGAGGTTAAAAAGTCGAGCACGTCGCCCCCAGAGGCGGACTAGGCGAAGACCCTGGCGGTTTTCGCCGGAATTTATTGTCGCTTTTAGGCTACGCCCAGGTCGACTTCGTTTTTCGCGAAAACAGCCGGAATCGATATTGGCGTGAGCCTCGCACCCGTCTAGACTATCGGGATACGAGGGGGTCCGAATGCGTTTTGTAGCCTACACCTGTTTTGTAAGTTTTTTTAGTTTACTGCCGAATTCGGCCCATGCTGCAGAGAAGACGGCGAGCTGGTCGGAGAAAATGCAGGGGCTTTCCAAAACCCTCTCGGACATTATGCCCGATCTCGTGAGCAGCCGTTCACCAGACGCTAAAACCGCTAAACGGCTAAAGGACGGGGCTGCCACCTTGAGCGGTCTGTCTCACCAGGTAAAGAAAGGCGCCGCCACGGCCCCCGATGCCGACCCCAGTGTGGCGATGCTTTCCACGCTTTTTGATCGTGAAGCCAAGGCCGCTTCCAAAGCTTTCCAGTCGGGAAACATAGAGTACGGAAAGGCCTCCTTGCGTCTTTTGGCCGGGTATTGCATTTCTTGCCACACCCGCACCGACGCAGGCCCCCAGTTTCCCGCTCTAGCCATCACCCCCCGCACCGCGAGCCTTTCAAAAATGGAACTGGCCCAGCTGCTCGAAGCCACTCGACAATTCGACGCAGCGCTCGACGCTTTCGAGTCGGTCATTTCCGATTCAGCGGCTGCCGCCAAAAAGCAGATTGAGTGGGGGCGGGCCGTCCGTCAGGCTTTCACGATAGCCATCCGAGTACAAAAAGATCCGGAACGCGCTTTAAAGATCATCAAACGGGTCGAAGCCCTTCCTTCGGTGCCCGCACTTTTTAAGGAGTATGTTGCTGTTTGGAAGAAATCGCTCGTTGAATGGAAAAGCGAAGCGAAAAAAACTTTGACCACCGAAGAAGCTTTGTTTGAAGAGGCGGCGAGGCTCTCGAAGCTCGCCCAAAGCGCTCAAAAGTACCCGATGGATCATTCGGCGGATGTGCTTTACCTGAGAGCGTCCCTCGCCGCTCATGAATTTTTAAGCAAGTACCCTGAAGGCAAGCGCGTGAGCGAAACGCTCCTACTTTTAGGTAGCTCCTACGATCTTTTAGATGACTCTCTGCTTTCGCCTCTCCCAGAAATGTACTTCGAAACGTGCATCCGCCGTACGCCCCATTCGGCCGTCGCCCAAACGTGCTACGAGCGCTACGAAGCGAACGTCTATTTTGGATATACGGGAAGCGGCGGAACCTCGATACCGGAGGACATCGACACCGTGATGAAAGAACTCAAAGACTTGGCGAAGCCCAAGAAGAGTTGATTTACTTAAGATTGCTCCGGACTTAACGTCTTCCGTTCGTATGTTCGAAGCGTTAAGCCGGTGCCATCTCATGCTCGTGGACTGTGATAACACCACAGTCTCTCTCCTCCGGGATGTGTTCGACGCACAGGGCTACGCGGTTTCGACTTTTCCGGATACGCAAAGCGGCCTTAGCACGCTACTTTCCGAGGCAGAGAGCGTGTTCCCCGTCGAGCTTATCCTGTGCGACTTAAGCTTAGCCGAACAAAACCACTACTCGTTCATCCGCTCAGTCGTAGAACACAAACCGGGGGTTCCCATCGTGGTGCTTGCGGGCAAGGGCCAAGAGGACAGCGCCTTGGAAGCTTTGCGGACCGGAGCGCTTGGCTTGGTGACGAAACCTCTCAAACTGGCCGAGCTCTTGCTCGGTGTGGAGCGAGGCTTCCAGTGGGGAAGAGCGCAACGAGAACTCACTGTGCTGCGAAAGCAAGTGAAAGGGGCGTGGGGCTTTGGTGACTTTTTGGGAAAAAGCAGCGCAATCCAACGCCTCATGGACAAAGCGCGGAAAGTCGCTTCGTCTCACGCCAACATTTTATTTTACGGGGAACCCGGTACTGGCAAAGAGTTGCTTGCGAGGGTCATCCACCACTCCGGGCCACGGGCGGCAAAGCCGTTTGTCACTCTGGATTGCAGCTCGCTCCCCGAAACTCTTTTAGAAGAATCCCTTTTTGGTAACAGCGGTCTCGTAGAAAAAGCGAAAGAGGGGGTGCTCTTCCTCGATGAAGTAGGAACCCTTCCCCCTAGCACCCAAGGGAGGCTGCTACGGACGGATCCGAGCGTGCGCCTTTTCTGCGCGTCCCAGCGCGATTTGCGGCCCGACGTTCGGCTGGGCCGCTTTAGAGCGGATCTTTACTTTCGGCTTGCGGTTGTGCCCCTTACCATCCCTCCTCTGCGGGAGCGCATTGTCGATATCCCGTTGCTTGCGCAGAATTTTCTTGAGCGCCACCTCATGGATTGCGGCGACCCACCGGGCTCCCGAAAGTTTACTTCGGAAGCCTTTGCGAAACTGTGTCGAAGGCAGTGGAACGGCAACGTGAGAGAACTTGAAAGCTTAATTGCTCGGGTGGCAGTCTTAAGCAACGAGGAACGCATCACCGCGGAAAGCATCCCTGAAGGAGAAATGGGCTCAGTTGCTGACCCCGAGGAGATATGCACCGAGGGGTTTCCCACACTCTCGCAACTCGAAGAGCGCTATGTGAGAGCCATTTTGGAGAGAGTGGATGGGAAAAAAGACCGTGCGGCTCGAGCGCTGGGGATTAACCGAAGGACGCTGCTCCGAAAAGAGCGCCAGTTTGGTTGGCTGCCCGACGGCCAATCCGAAAAGGAATGGTCCGATGAAGCGGCGCCTTTGCGCCCTCCTCCCATCGCACGAAGCCCGCTCTCGGAAACAAATCCGCTAGACGAACCGTGAACTGTTAAGGAGTGCAGAAACACCCGACCGTTCGATCGGTCGCGTCGTTATCCCGCTTTTGGGTGGGGTGGTAGCAGTATTCTCCCGCAGAGTACGCGTCAACTTCGGGGGTGAAGTTGCTGCAAGGGCCCCAGCAGCCGTACAAGAAAGAAAAGCGGCCCACAGCGGAAGGCTTTCTTTGCTCACCGGAAGCGCAGTAGTTTCCATCGGAAGAACGGCCGTTGGTTAGACCGTGGAAGCTACAGACGGAGCTACACACAGCGCGATCCGCTTGGAACCATCCGCCTTCTACAACCACATTGGCACTTGGGGCGCTCGTTGTGCCCCCCGAGTTCGTGCAGCTCGCCGCAAGAACCGTGTTGTTACGGATATCGCCAATAGAGAAACTTCCCGAAAGGTCCGTACGAACCACCACTCCGTCACGCCGGATCTCGCATGAAATGGCTCCGGACGATGACCAGTTCACTTGAACGGTGCTCTTCACAATAGGGGTCAGGTCAGAGACTGTAAAAACCACGGTGGGCGGAGCCGGAGGGTTTGGGGGAGCCGACAACACAGCCGTCGCACTGCACGTACCGAGCGTTTCATCCGGCCCGTAAACTTTCAGAGTCAAAGGTGCGGGCGAAGAAAGAACGTAAACCGGAACCAGGAGCTGGTTCACCCCATTGTCGTTGCCCATGATACCAGCGGAGTAAGCGTGCTCTCCGCTAATGACTGCGCCCAGGAACCGACCCTGGATGCTGACTCGAGCTTGAAAGTTCCCTGGTAAAAGAGAGGGGGGCGAAATCATTTCCATCGAGCACGTTGGATTTGAAGTGACTTGTGCGCTTCGTGAAACTGTCCCAACGACTGCCGTGGACTGGAACTTTCCCGTTCGGTTCACGATGATGGTGCGGTTGTGCAGCCCATTGGCATCGAGGTTTACGCTGGTACCGTCGATGGTTCCGGAAGTGGCGCCGGTGGCTTGAAGGCTTAACACCACAGACTGGCCAATATTCACCAGGCTCGGTGTCGCAGTGAAACTGGAAATGGACGGCGCAGACGCCGAACCCGGATTCACCGTCGCAATCACATCGCAGGATCCGGTGGCGCCCGAAAGCGATTGGACGCTAAAGGAGTACGTGCGCGTCCCCGTGGAAACAATGGAAATCTGTGGCGATAGAAATGTGCCTTGTGCGGTCGGGAGCGGAAAGCTGATGCGAGAGGCAGGGATGATGGCTCCGCCTTCAGTCACTTGCGTTAAGCTAAAGGATTCCGAATTCTGCAATTGAAACGTCATTGAGATCGGCGCGAGCATCATTCCATTTGCGTCCACGGGAGCGCTTAAGGGGCTACCGACGGCGGTTGCAGTGCAGGAAACGCTCGAACCGACAGAGAAACTGCCAGAGCTGACCTGTATCCGACCCAAGATATTTCCTAGCTCGTCGACGGCTCGGATCTCACCCGATTCGCTTCTTGCTGAGGAAGCGGTGCTATAAGTCACTTGAAAGAAGGCCGGGTTGCTTGACGAAAACGGGTAAGTTCCCGAACTGTTCACAAAAACAAATTTACCAGAGCACCCTTGTGCGGTCACAGTCCAAGCAATCGACTGGCCCAATCGGAAACCGCTAAGGGATCCGCTCACCGGGGAGAGAGTCCCGCTTAAAGTAGTACTGCAGGTCAGTGAATTACCGCCCTGCTGGTTAGTACCGCCGCCCACTGTTCGGCGCGAAGCCGTGCAGGAAGTCATGAGCGTCAAACCCAAGATGGACACAAGAAGAGGCAACAAGATGGCAGATTTTTTCATAGTAACAAAGGTAGATGCAATAATGCCGCCTACGGCCTTTGCAGCTGGATGGAACCTAAGCTCGCGGCAAACTTTTGTACACTTGCGGAGGCTCTTTCCGTAAATACTGAGATTTGTTTATCTCTCGCCTAGCAAGTTCTTTGACAGCTTACGTGGCTAAGCCTGAGACGAATCCGTGCCTAACCAAAATTCTATGCCGTTAACTCTGGTGGTCGGGGTTGTAGATTCAACTGAAAGTGGTCAGGCACCGGCTTTGGGGTGGTGGTGGGGAGCTTTTTAAAAAAACGCGCATGCCGGTTGTGCCTTCGACTGTTTAGGAGGCGCTCGTACCGCCGAGGGGGCCAGTGGTGTTTAGGTGCTCCCCGCCGGCGGGAACGGGTTTTTAAAAAATCTCCCCCCCACCACCCCAAACCCTCGACCGCTCCATTCGTAAAATGCCGGGATCCGACACTAGCCGATCACTTTAGGGAGTTTGTACAGTAGAGGCTTTGAGCCCCCACTCTTTTTCTCTGAAACCGTTACCGCCGGCGAGAGGTACGTAGAAACTTCCAAACTTACCGGCGGTGCGAGCGCCTCCCCACCACTAAAAAGCAAAGCACGATGGTGTGTTTCTGAGAAAAAGACTGGGGGCTCAAGGCCGGTGGCATGACTCGGTCGCACGATAAGCGGGAGGACCACCAACCTTTTTTAGGGGAACGAACGCCTAACCTGTAAACAGGCGCCAAGAGCCCCCAAAAACTAGGCGTTTGAGAGAAGCGATTGAATTCTTACAGAATTCACGGCGTTCGACCCCTCGGGGCTGCCACGGTCACCAAGAGTTCGACGGTTGGGCTGGGTCATTGATGGCTTAAGTATTTGTAATTAAACAATTTTTAACATACCGCCTGGCACCAGCGTTGCAACCATAAGAAGGTAATGCGCGCGTGTTTGCCATTTTTCCTCATTAGCTTTGTGCTCGGCGCCTGCGCCAAACGCGGGTGCGAAGGCCCTCCGCTGGAATTAGAATCGCTGCGTAATTTGAAGACCCAAGGGATTTCCGCTCCGGGCCCTCGTTCTTACTTGGTCCTTCCCAACCCTATCGACGCAACTTCAAACCCGGCCGCTACAGTATCGGATTCAAAAACGCTGGAGTCCGGAAACATTTTCAACCTCACCAACCTGCTGGTTCCAAACCGACTAGACAACGCGTTTTTAAAAGTGCGGGTGCGCACTATCAATGACGCACTTTCGTCTCTGGCCGCACCGAACAACGCGGGCGACTTCAATTTTCAGCCTCAGGATATACGGTATTCGCAAACCATGGCATACCGCAGCCTCTCGACAATCCAGGCCTACGTGGAAGGCCTTGGTTTCTCGGTCGTGAAAAGCCGACCTCTTTTTGTGATGGTTCAAGCCGAAGGCAGCACGTCTCAGGATGTGAATGCGTTTTACGATCACGCGTACTTGAACCCTTCCGCACCGAGAACGATCAAGCTCTATGGCTCGTCAAGCTTTGCTCCAGGGGTCGATCAAGACATGTACTGGCATGAGTTCGGGCATCTTTTTAACGAAAGCATCACCGGGGAACGAGGGATTGATTTTGCAGGGGACAACGGCGCCATCTGGACCGAAGGGTCAGCGCTGCACGAATGCCTTGCGGATTATCTATCCGAGTCCGCCAGCGACAAGGACTATATTGGTAAGTGGATCGCAAGAAACATTGGGGGCTTTCGACCAGGCGATCCGCTTCGCTGGGCCAGCGATAGGAACGGCAGGCCGCTGGATTTTGCAGCGGTCGCACGTGCCGATGGTACGGGCGCTAAGCCAGAGCGGTACGAAGTAGCGGAATGGTGCACTCGGGTGCTTTGGGACATTCGCCAGTCGTTTATCGAAGACTATGGCTCGGACGGCCCGACCATTTCGGATAGGTTTGTGTTTTCAGCGGCCTCCCTGCTGGGGCGCGACTCCGGCATCGCCCAATTTCGAGACGCGCTCCTTTCAGCAAATGAAGATTTGCACTGCGGCGGCTACGGGGAAGTCATCAACGATGCTTTTGAAAAACGCGGTTTTGTGAAACCCGAAGCCCTTGCCGGCCCTCTGGCAGTAACCGGAACGGCCGTGACGGTTCGAGTGAATGGAACCTCGATCCAACCCACTCCGCCCGCGCCGGGGGTGAGCGTCGTTTTCTCGGTTCGAATCCAAAACCCTTTTCCTTCGGTGGCTCGCAATGTTCGCATGAAGCTTTCTTCCTCAAGCCCGCTGCTGATTACAAAAATTTATCAACAGGGACTCGGTGACTTGGAGGCAGGGCGCACGATTAACGTGGGAAGTTTAGGGGGGCTCCCCTCGACTTTTTCTGTCTTAGGGGAAATCGATTCAAGGGCTACTCCAGGGAGCGCCATCCCTTACACGCTCACGATCATGACAGAGAATGGCCCTGACGCAGTAGTAAGAGGCGAGGTCCGCTTATGAAGCGCACTTTTTTTGTGAGTTTCGCTCTCGTTTGTTTCTTGGGCGCCCTTTGGCTAAAGCCCGACGCCCCGGCTTTAGAGCTTTCCAGAGAGCCTTCCGCCCAACCAACGGCACACGAACCCAAACGTGCCCCCCGTAAAGCCGACCGGGGTTCTCCCAGCTTTGTTCCACCAGCCGATCTCGGATCGCCCGTTGCCGCAGCGAATGCGTACGTCACATTGCACCGAGACGCCCTAGGGATTCAAAGCCACCACCAGCTAAAGCCCGAGGAATACCGTAGCCCTCTGGGAAGCGCAGTAAAGTACTCGGTTTACCAAGGGAAACACTTAGTGATGGGCCTGCAGCTAGAAATTTTTGTGAACAAAAAGGGATCGGTCAGCCGAGTCAGCAACGGGTACCGCCCCGTTGAAGAAGCCGGCGAGGAAGCGTGGGAGGCACCCGCTAAAAACTTTACCGACGGCGTCACCGTGTTTGAAACAGAAAGCGCTCCCGTCGCCCTTTTGTTTGTTCCCGAAAACAGCCCTGCTTCGAAAGCAGAACCGGCGTACGCAGTGCAAGTGAAAAACAAAACCACCCAAGAAACGCACCAGGGAATTTTCCGCGCTTCGGACGGCCAAATGCTCGCGCTTTCAAAAGGCAGAGGCGAGCCGTAACACTTTTAGTATATTTGGACGGGCACCACGCCCGCGTCCGAAAAGCGCTTTAAAAGCAAACTTGCGCACCTGTCGACATACCTGCCCATGAGGTAGCTTTCCGCTGCCGGCTGAAGCAAATAAGCAACGAGTTCATTGGCTACGTGGGATTCATCTCCCACATGGTATTGGTGTTTTGTTAAAATCCTGGAAACGCCGCGCTTTGTTGTGTGGGGCAGCGAACGGTAAAACTCCAAAGACACTTGGCGAAAGCGGTCGTCCAAAAAAAACTGGGCGTGCAACAACTCGTGCCCCATCACGTCCACTGGGTATAAATCAGAGTTGCCCGACACCCCCAACAGAACAAAGTCGTCTCCGCTCCTCGCGCGTATTTTGGAAAGCACGTCGGATTCAAACACTTCTTCATGGGGTCCCAGGCGCCGCTCTTGTTCCCCTCTCATAAAGAAATGGTTTGCGTGGCGCCCTGGAATATCGTGGCCACAAGCATGTTTTCTCTTTTGCAGAACCACCTCGCTGGTTAAAGCAGGTGGGGGCCACCGGAGCGGCGAGTAGTGGGAATCCCCTTCGGAATATAAAGTGGCTCTCGCAAAAACGAGATTCATCGTTTCGGTATCGCAGGTGAGGCAGACGTAGGCCCCAGGGACCTCCAGAGTCTCCGCACATTCCACTCTCTGTGCCCGCTCAGGGGTTTCGCAGACTGCCATAGCCCAACTGAGAAAGGAGTTTTCCCTGATGGAAATGGGCTCGTCGAACAAAGCCATCTCTGGCCCTAACGCCAAAGGGCCAATCAGTGAAAGGATAAATTTTCCAAACATCGCACTTTCGGATTCACATAATCCCCCAACGTTTTCAATAAAAAGGTGCGTGCCAGTCGGTTCAGGCCTTGCCTCGGTTTCGGGAATAAAGGTAAACGTGGGCGTGGAGGGTCGAGTGCGTCTTTTTTCTTGGAACGTTAATGGAATCCGTTCGGTCCTCGGTAAAGGGTTTAAAGAGTGGCTTCAACGCGAAAACCCCGACATCGTGGCCCTCCAAGAAATCAAAGCGCGTCCCGAGCAGCTAGCCCCTGAAGATATCAACCCCTTAGGGTACCATTCCGTGTGGTTTCCGGCCGAAAAGCCCGGCTATAGCGGCGTGGCAATCTTCAGTCAAAAAGCCCCGCTGCAAACGGCGTACGGCTTGCAAAACGACGCTTTTGATTGCGAAGGGCGATTGGTTCAAGCAGATTTTGGTGGGTTCACGCTGCTGAATGCCTACTTCCCGAATAGCCAAAGGGACCACGCGCGACTCGGCTACAAATTGGATTTTTGCCAACACGTTCGGACTCACCTGGATGCCCTTCGGGCGTCTGGAAAAAACTTTCTGCTTTGCGGAGACTTTAATATTGCCCACAAAGAGATTGATTTAAGAAACCCCAAACAAAACCAAGAAAACGCCGGGTTTTTGCCCGAAGAACGAGCCTGGATGGACTCTTTGCTCGGAGGGGGGTACGTCGATGTGTTCCGCGAGTTTCACCCTGAGCCAGATCAATATACTTGGTGGAGCTACCGTCCCGGGATCCGCGAACGGAATATTGGTTGGCGTTTAGACTATTTCGTCGCCAACCCAGAGTGGCGCGACCGACTCAAAGATTCAAAGCACCACCCGTTGGTGAAAGGCTCCGATCATTGCCCGGTCGAAGTCGAACTCAAAACTTGAACTTTTTCCCGAGGTCTTGGATCGCATTTTGGAGGGCGGGCGCCGCCTGCCCCGCTGCTTTTTGGATCTCGGCGTCGACGCGTGCTTTGACTTCCGCTTTCGCTTTGTCTGCTGCCGCTCGGCCGGCATTCGCCATCGCCACTTTTGCAAAGTGCTCTACCACCGAAGCGTAAGAAGGGACGGGAGCGAACACAGTCCCTGAAAGAGCAATGGGGAAACGCACGGGCTGCCCTGGTTCCGCAAGGAGCGAGTCCACTTTCACTCCCGCAACTTCGATAGAGACCGCTTTTGCGCCAGTGATATTGTGCGTGTCAATGAGTTCCCAATTCGCCGCGAGCTTATAGTCTTTAAGACCTACCGTCGTCGCCCCTTTAATATCGATCCCTTTATGCCCGCCGGAAACGGCAGAAAAATCGGGCATCGAAAAGACTGCCTTCGAAATATTGAAACTCGAAGCAACGCGATCGTAACCGGTTTGCGCTCCCCCGGCGCCCCCGAGGCGCTTGCCTTTCAACTGCGGGAGCTTGGATTCGAGCCCTTCGAGGGCCTTATTCACGGCTTCGCCGGTCATCTTGCCCACATCCAGAGTGGTAAATACCGCGTTCGCTACGTTCATTGAGCCAGAAGCCTGGAGGTTTTCTTTCGCCGGCTCAGGGTTAAAGCTAGCTCCCGAGCCGCTCATTTTGAAGGAAGCTTTCCCGAGTAAAGTGTTCTTAAACAAAGCAAATTGCGAGGCGACCGCTTGCTTCAGATCGAGGCCCCCAACTTCCAGCCCAAATTTATACGTAGGGGTTTTAGGCTTTAAGTTAAACAAAGCATTCGAAGCCACCGAGCCCCCGAATACCCCCAAGCGAAACTTCTCCAAGTTTGCAGCTAGACCAGCGAAACTAAAAGTGCTCTCGATGCCTTCGAGTTTGACGCCTTTGATCTTTACGAACTTCATCGCAACCACCGTCTTCACATTGGTAGCGGCAGCAATCGGGTTCGTTCGGAGGGGATCCAGGAGCTTGTCAAAATCGCTTGCCGCGGCCGGCGCAGCGGCATGCTTCTCTGAGGGAGCTGCCGGAGCCGCTTTCGGCGCCGCAGGGAACTCAATGAGCTGATCTAAGTCCATCCCCGTGGAATCGATCCGAAAATCTGCTTTTGGTTTTGAGAAAGATTGAACGGTCCCGGCCACCCGCAAGTCATTGCCAGGAGCGGCGAAAGTGAACTGCGCCCGTTCGACCCGGTCTGTCACAACGCGAAGACTTGCGTTGATCGTCGGCTGTGACTTCAGCACAGGGGCTTTCGCTCGAAGGGACTTTAAAAGGAACTCAGCGTCGTACTGGAGCTTATCCATTTTACCCGAAGCGTTCGCGCTGAACGAAGCGCTGCCTTGGAGTTCGTAGGACGCAAGGAGCGGAACCAGCTCAGCCCAAGGGCCCATTGCCACATCGTTGGACTGGAAGTGTGCGGTCAAAGCCGGGTTTTGAAAATCCTGCGCTCCAGCAGAGCCTTTGAGCTCGGCATTGTGGAACCGGAGGACCAAATTCCCTATCTCTGCGGCTAAGGGAGTGGCGGCCAAAGTGCCTTGCCCATTAAAGGGGACTCCTGCTTTTTTGTGGAACAACGCCCCGTAGCTGATGTCCAAGCCGTCGAAATCGGCTTTAAAAGTCGCGTCTACTTTTTCGAACCCCGCCCCGCTCAGTTTCGGAGTCGCTTGAAGCGATAAAAGGATAGGGCCTTTTACTGAAAGGGCTTTCGCCATTTTCGTGTCGAGCGTCGCAGTCACTTCCACTTGAACCGGTCGGCCCAGTGAGAGGTCTTTGACTCGAACGTTCAGCGCCTCCGTCTTGGACGTGAGGTCAGTTTGCTTATCCGTGTACACCAGCGAGGCGTCTAACAACTCAATACCGAGGCGGGCACGCGAAGCGGCAGTCAAAAGCCAAGCCGGGGGCTTGGAGCCCGGAGCTGCTGGGGCCGAGGATGCTTCGGGTCCCGCCTTGACGAGAGAAAGCACGTTGATCCCTGCCGGCGTTTTCACGACAAACAAATCGGGCTTGCGCAAGGTGAAAGTCAGCGACGGGGCACCGACCAAAAACGAGGAAAACGGAACATGAAAATCGACATCTTTCGCCGAAACGACTTTCGCACCTTTTGCATCGGCAAGCTCGAAGCCTTCCACTCGGACTTTGACCTGGCCCCACAGAGAAAGCGAAAGTTTGCCGAGCGTCAACTTGCCGTTCAAAAATGGCGCCGCCGATTCCACGATCTGTGGGCGGAACCGATCCACATCGACAAGAAGAGGGATGGTGAAGATGGCAAGAAGGAGCAGCACGAAGCCACTTAAAAAAGCCAACCCCACCCACTTTAAAAACTTTCGGCTTTTTCGCATTGGTGCCTGCTTTCTACTCGGCTAAGCCGGCATCTGGAACCAGCTCATGCACCAGCCGCCTGCTTTGACGTACCCTTTACCTGCGTTGAACAAAGCACACGCGCCCACTTCGCTCCCTTTAACCGGAATGGCTTTGCCGTCGGCCGCTACCGCTTTCGAGTAGTGCATGCAGTTGCTGCATTTGGACTCTTTGTTCGTGCGAGTCGGTGCCTTTTCCGCCACTTCTTGGTATTTCAGCGCAGCAGGCATTGCGTCTTTCTCTTTGACGAGCGCTTTGCTGGCGTCAGCTTCCGTGGTGGTGACCGTTTTTGCAGCAGCGACCGCAGCAAGCAGAGCGAACGGGGCAGCCACTAATGAAAGAAGAAACGAACGGCGGTTAAAAAGAGACTTCATAAAAGGGTCCTTTCAGTTCAGATGGTGCGGCAGATTAACCACGGACCACCTGCTAACGCAACTCTCGCCGTAGGATCTTACCTACGTTTGTTTTAGGGAGTGCGTTGATAAAAACAATGTGCTTCGGGATTTTGTAGGCCGTGAGGTTTTCGCGAGCGAAGCTTTTCAGCTCGGCTTCAGTGAGCGAGGCGTCTTTTTTGACGACGAAAGCTTTCACTGCTTCACCCGAATGTTCATCGGGAACACCCACAACGCCCGCTTCCAAAACTTTGGGGTGCGAAACTAAAACCTCTTCGACTTCATTGGGATAAACTTTAAACCCCGAAACCGAAACCATGTCTTTTTGGCGATCCACAATTTTTAAGTACCCATCTGAGTTAAACTCGCCAACGTCCCCCGTGCGAAGCCAACCGTCCCCCGGCAGAACGTTGCGGCTCTCCTCGGGTTTGTTCCAATAGCCTTTCATCACTTGAGGGCCGCGGACCCAAACTTCTCCCGATTCCCCGCCAGCCGCCTCAGCCCCGCTCTCGGCCACTAACTTGACTTCCGTGGACGGGACGATCAGCCCCACCGTACCCACTTGAACGGAATCTTTCGTGAGTGGGTTCACACAAACTACCGGCGAAGTTTCGGTTAGCCCGTAACCTTCCACCAGCAAAGACCCGGTCAACTTGTGCCAGCGCTCTGCCACTGGTTTCTGCAAAGCCATCGCGCCACCCACGCAGATTTTCAAAGAACTAAAATCCACTTTCGAAAAGTCCGGGTGGTTCATGAGCGCGTTGAAAAGCGTGTTCACCCCAGTCATCAAGGTGAGCCGGTAACGCTTCATTTCTTTGATGACCGAAGGGATATCTCGCGGGTTGGTGATGAGCACGTTGTGCGTGCCGTATTTTAAAAGCGCCATCGCGTTTACTGTCAGCGAAAACACATGATAGAGCGGGAGCGGCGTTAAGCAAACATCGGCACCTTCCTTCAGTGAAGGTCGAAGCCAAGCGGCCACTTGCTCCATATTCGCAACAATGTTCCGGTGGGTGAGCATAGCGCCTTTTGAAACGCCCGTTGTGCCGCCCGTGTACTGGATGAAAGCAAGGTCTTCACCTTTTCGGCTCACTCGATTGAAAGTTCTCGCCGCGCCGACCTTTAAGGCAGCTGGAAACGCAACGGCCGTGGGAAGATGGTAGTGCGGAACCATTTTTTTAACATAGCGAATGACTGCGTTCACCAGGTGGCGCTTTAGGCCAGGCAGCACATCGCCGATTTCAGTCACCACAATGTGCTGAATATCCGTCCGGGGCAAAATCTTCTCCAGGTGGCTCGCAAAATTGGCGCAAATCACAATTACTTTAGCGCCACTGTCTTTAAACTGGTTTTCCATTTCCCGCGCGGTGTAGAGCGGGTTCGTGTTGACGACCGTTAGCCCCGCCCTCAACGCACCAAAAAGAGCGATGGGGTACTGCAAAAGGTTGGGAAGTTGAATCGCAATCCGATCTCCCGGCTGAACACCGGGAAGCGACTGAAGGTAAGCTGCAAAAGCTCGGCTTTGCTTTTCTAGCTCCGCAAAGGAAAGCGTAAAGCCCAAATTGCTAAAGCAAGGGTTTACGGCAAAGGATCGGCAGGCGGTTTCAAACGCTTCGATAATCGAAGGGTAAGCGTCCGCATTGATTTCGTAAGGAACCCCCGCAGGGTATTTCTGGTGCCAAACTTTTTGATCCAACTTTTTCACAGGACTCCCCATTTTGCCCCCCCTTTAATGCCACAGCTTATCAGAAATAAACCCAAGTCACTCCGGCATTTTGTTCATCTAATCGAAAGCTTGCCACGGTAGGCAATTCTTTCAAATACTGGTGTAGGGCCGCCCGAATTTTCCCTGCTCCAATCCCGTGCACGACTTCAACCCGCGCAACCCCGTCCATCAGGGCACGGTCCAAAGTTTTTTCAATCTGACGCATTGCATCCTCAACCCGCATTCCGTGGAGATCAATTTTCAGCTGATCCGAAGCCGGGCTTTTGGCGCTTCCCGCAACCGGCTTCGCAATGCGACTCAGCGTTTTCAACAATTCGCGGCTCAACTCGGCGCGAGGCTTCAGATCTTCTTTGCGGCAGCGCACTTTAAGCCCTCCGACAAACACATCGTACTCCTCGCGCCGTTTCTCCGCGATGGTCCCGAGCTTTTTGAGCGAAACGACATAGACTTCATCTTTTGCTTTAAAATCGGGCATCGTAGGTATACGTCCTTCCGTGATGGATACTGACAAGGTAGACGAGCGTGTGAACTTTATAAAGGTAGCATCCCATTTGCAGTGGGATGAGTACTTTATGTTGCAAGCGATGATGGCGAGCTACAAAAGCAAAGACCCGAATACCAAAGTGGGCTGCGTCTTTGTGGACCAAAGAAACCACCAAATTAGCATGGGC
>JANPJT010000146.1:0-2081 GCA_031425635.1 Pseudomonadota bacterium | reverse complement strand
TCGTGCGCTCGACCGGGCGGCATCCATAGTGGCCTCAAGTTAACTGCATCGAAAAAAAGAATGGGTACGTACCAGTGTAACCAATCCGCCCACTTCAAACAATGGGGGAGGTTCCAAGAGCCGCAAAAGAGTTGCGTGCCGCGCCGCTCCGATTGCTGCGTTAGGTCAACGAGCCGCAGGCCGCTTGGCCGAAAGCCCCGTGAGCGCTTTAGCGACCGCCGACTTCAAGGTCGTGGAGAACTCAGCTTTTTTCTGTTTGAGCTTGCCCTCTATCGTTACGTGCTCGTAGAGCGTTTTTCGAACTTCGGCGAACGCAAGGCGCCGTTTTTCTGCGGTCGCGGTTTGTCCCAGTTCAGCTTCAATCCCTTCAATCACGCGGAGGTAATCATCGTCTGCGAGCTGCGTTTCCAGCGACGGGAAATCAAGAACGGGAGGGTATTGGAGTAGGGCATTGGCGAATTGGAAGTAAGTCCTCTGGGCTGTTTTCTTCCTAAGGGAAACCGTTGCTTTGTCTAGCCCCTCACGAACCATTACTTCCTCGGCGGAAGCGCCCTCTACGTAGAACAGGGTATAGGCGGCTGAGGCATTGCGGGCTTTCGCTCCCGACTGGCGCATCCACGACAGGGCCCTTTCTCTTACTTCCAGGGTACCTGTGAGCTCCTCTACCATTTTTTGGGCCGTTATTTCCGCAATGGCATTCAAGGTACTCGCGCTGTCCAAACTTCCGGGTTTGGCTTTCACCCATCGAAGGGTTTGCTCAAGGAGCTCTTCGGCAAAGTCGGTCGCAGTATACAAGCCGCGTTTGTGCGCCCAAAAAAGCTGGAGTGGCGTGTCTTGTGCTTCGCAAGCCGCTTCGACCCAGCGAGGGCCTAGTTTAAGGAGTGCGGTCCATTGCGCCGGAGTGATACCCGTCTCAGGTTCCACACTCGAAAAATCTGAAGCAACTCGATCGCCCTGCTCTTGTCTTTCGGCGACCAGGTCAAGGACGGTACGCGGTAGTCTACTATCTACGACGTCCAGCTCCACCCAGCCGCCAGATTCCGTGCGCTTGCGGGGAAGCTCTCTCAGTTCGCGCACATTGGCTTCTCGGGTATGGTTGACGAGTGTGCCTATACGCCGGTTCACCGCCACCTTGATCCACGTTTTTAAGTGGTTGTTGAGCTCGAGCGTCTCTTTATCGCCGTGGTACCCCGGATCAAAGCCCTGTCCCTTCAGAAATTCCATCTCGATGTCTTGAAGGATATCGTCCGCGGAATAAAGGCGGCTAAAGACTTCCGGGTCTATCCCCGCTCGTATGGCTCGGGACCGGCTATTATTGAAAATCACTGTCCGTGTGTAGGTGCGTGCTTCTTGGAAGACGAAAAGAGCAAGCTCTTGGGCGCAGACGTGGGTCGTGCTAGTTGCTCGAGCACTCGCACAAAAAAGAATGAAAGCGCCAAAAGCGCATTTAAAAGTAAAGTTAGCCATTTAAGAAGGGCGGTATCTAAACTATTTGCCTATCCCGTGTCTACCTTTTTCGTCCCCGCAAGTGCTCGCCAGCTCTCCCAATGAATCGAAATTGGCTGATATTTCCGAGGGATGCTTGCGTTCGGCGTTTGCCTTCAGACTAAAGAGAGCACGACGTTACCGACCTTGTGGCCAGAGTCCGCTGCCACATGGGCTGCTACAATGTGCTGGAGCGGAAAGACCGCGCCAATGAGGGGAGTGAATTGCCCCTTTTCGCAGAGCGCCACTAGGGTTTGAAGGTCTGCCGAATTTTCCGAAATCGAACCCGCGTAAACTTTTTGCTGATGGAAAAGGGAGATCCAGGCACTTTTCAAAGTAAGGGGTAAGTCCGCGACAACCAACCCGATCCTACCCGTAGGGGAAAGCTTGTGCCGTGTGTTCGAGAAATGGGTGCCGCCGACGGTATCCAAAACCACGTCGTATTGCCCGGGCTCGGTTCTCCAGTCCTGAGCCCCATAGTCGATGACTCGGTTTGCCCCAAGGCCTTGAACTACGGGAGCCTTCTTGAGGCTACACACCCCGGTCACGTGAGCGCCGAACACTCGGCCTAGCTGAACCGCAGCACTCCCCACGGC
>JANPJT010000145.1:0-3178 GCA_031425635.1 Pseudomonadota bacterium | reverse complement strand
GACTGAGTTTGGAAGCGCTGTGGCTCTTTTTACCTTATTCCAGCTTTCGGGCTCTGCGCCTGTCAGTAAGTTAATCGTTCAGTTACGAGACGACCAACCATTAAAGATCGCGGAGTCTGAACGAGGGCTGACACTGGAGTTCGGGCCCTCCAGCTCAGGAGACCCCAAGGTTGTGGACACCACGCGCAGAGATATTCTGAGCGACGATAATATTTATGCCAAGGGTGGGGCTTACACCGGGGAGGTTATCCAGCGGCTCGAAATTAAGAACTCGGATATCCAGGACGTCCTCCGGTTGATTGCCCGCACCAGTGGTTACAACGTGGTGATTGGCGACGACGTAACGGGCAAGATCGGCACGCTGAGTTTGACAAATATCCCGTGGGACCAAGCATTCACCCTTGTGTTGCAGTCAAAGAAACTTGGTTTCGTAAAAGAGGGCAACGTTTTGAGAGTGGGGACTAGTGCCGCGCTTCGGACTGAGAAAGAAGAAGCGGCGGCGGTTGAGCAGGCAACCGAGAAAGCGGAGCCATTAAAAACGATACTGCTTCCGATCAGCTACGCTAAAGCGGGGGATTTAGCACCGAGGGCTAAGCCATTCCTGAGTGCCCGAGGCACGGTAGAGGTAGATAGCCGCACGAACACAGTGATCATTCGAGATATTGATAAAGTGCTCACGCGCGTGCAGAAAGTGCTGCAGTCGCTTGATACCCAGCCCCCCCGTGTGTCTATTTCCGCAAAAATAGTGGAAATGCGATCCTCTCTGACGAAGAATATTGGGATGAGCAGCTTCTCAAACAGCACCAATCTCGGCGGTACCAATAGCGTCTCCACGAACCTAAACGCAGCAGCAGCAGGCGGCGGTTCCTTTTCTGCAACGATTTCGGCTCCCGATTTCTTAAATTTATCTGCCAACTTTCAGCTCGCCGAGCTCGATAGCAAATTGAAGACGCTGGCCAACCCTTCTGTTTCTGTCGTTGCCAACCAGACGGGGTCGGTGAGCCAGAGTATTGCATTCTTTGTTCCGAACACTACGGTAGTCGCCGGGGTGGTTACGCCTGGGTTTACTCAAGTCAATACGACTTTAAACCTGACCGTCACTCCGATTGTATCGGGCGACGGTTCGATCTTTATGAATGTCCGCGTCAATAACGACATCCCCGAAATCAATGCAGGTTCGTCGACCATTTCATCCCGTTCGGTAGACACCCAAGTCCTTGTCGAAAACGGGGACACGGCAGTGATCGGCGGGGTATTCCAAAGTTCGTTTCAGAATGTTCGTGAAGGCATCCCTTTGCTCGGTCGAATCCCCCTCCTTGGTTACTTGTTCTCCGGTACCAATACAGTGGATTCAGCGAGCGAAATTTTTATTTTCCTAACCGCCAGAATCATGAACGCGGAAGAGTCTTTCAAACGCACTTTGTAGTAGCTTCCGGGGAGAAGGCAAATGATGGTTTTGCTGTGGATAATTCAGCTCATGATCAACTGTCTCGTGGTCGCGTTCGTGCTCTACAGCTGGCGGCAGGCAGCCCACCGAACGTTGCACCATTCAGCGGCCAGTACGGCTGACCCTAACGCGCTCCTGCATTGGGAGCGAGAAATTCTGCTCTGCAAGAAAAAAACCGACGATCAACTCAGAACTCTCTCGCTCCTTTGCGAAAAGGCCCAAGCAATCCTGGGCACCGATACCGAGGTTTCTCCGAGCCGAGAAGAAGAAGAATTGAAATCGATACGTGCGAAAGGTTCTTTTGGAGCTTCCAAAGGCGGCGCTATCCCGTCTGTGCAAGAGCTTGAAATAAAAAAGGCGTCTTTGCGAACCGAAATCCCGCTCGATTTACGCAAAGTACTGCGAGATCAACTTAGCTAACCCTGCCAACCCGCTCCATTCACTAACCCCCTGAAAATTCATATGGTTTCTAGTAAATTGCTGTTAACAAGCACGCCAAGAATACCCTTGACATAGGGAGTTACCGGTCGAAGAATGACGCTTGACTGTGGTCATAATGCAACGGGGTTAATGCGACACATCAAGTTCGATTTTGGTTCCTTGTGGGGTTCTTAGTGGTTAGCTTCCGTTGGTGGACTCGGCAACAAACTGTGAAACACACCTTGCTTAAGGTTGGGGGATAAATGGAGAAGGCAAAAATCATCAAGAGGTACCAGAATCGCAAGTTGTATGACACCGATGCGAGCTGCTACGTGACGTTGGACGAAATCGCGGAAATGATTCAGCAAGGCGAAGAAGTTGCCGTCGTCGACAACCGAAATCAAAAAGACATCACTGCAATGACTTTGACTCAGATCATTTTTGAAAAGCAAAAGAAGTCTGAGACGCCGGTTCCTATCACGACCCTACGGCACATCATTCAAAACGGAGACGGCTCATTCAGTTCGTTTCTGGCAAAAGGATCTGAGAATGCGCAAGGGGACATCATTCGTGGGCTGGAAAGCCAACTGAAGGATCTCGCTGCGAAACTCTCTGATTTGGAAGGTAAATACGGGGTTGCTTCGGGGCGCGACGCGAACCTTGCAACTAAGAGCGTAGACGCCTAGATTGCTTAAGGAATTTCCCGCCCTCTGAATGTCTTGGAGGGCGGGGTATAATTTGCCATAATAAGAGAAGCTCCCCTGTCCGGTGCGTGAGAAGTGCTAATTCTTTCCCGATAGGCTCTTAACCGGAAGCCTTCTCTTGTTGTGGTGTGCATGCCTAGCAATAGGAAGCCTAAAGCAGCAAAAAGGCTTCCCCTTTTCGTTCCTGGGTTAAGAATTCCAAGCCACGGCTAGTGATGGGGGGGCTTCATTGATTTGGACAATGCGTGACAAGCAACCGAACTATTAAGTGGATCGAAAGCTTAGCGGACCAGGAGCTATCGATTCGCTCGGGCAACCGGGTAAGCATTGACCTTTGCACGACGAAAGATCAGGTTCTCTCGGCAGAAACATCCACGTTTGTGCGGGATCTCTACAACCATGCCGATTATCTCGTGGGCCTCTTTAATTTGCGAGTCGTCAGCGAGTCAATGCAGCTCAACATCTCTCAAAGGAATGGCCAAGCGGATGGGTTTGAAGTCTCGCGCAGCGGAATGAAGCTGTCGGTCCTGAGTTTGAAACCTGGAGTGATCCAATTTCAATGCGAGCGCCACACGAACTCGCATTCCCCCACTCGTTCAAACATGCT
>JANPJT010000144.1:0-1976 GCA_031425635.1 Pseudomonadota bacterium | reverse complement strand
CGAGGCTTTGTGGTGGCCTGCTTGAAACTGCTGTCCCCGAAACCGTTGCCGCCGCCAAGGTAACCATAGAGTTGGACTTCTAATCGGCGGCACGAGCGCCTCGTAACCGTTAAAGAGCAGAGGGTCTCGGCGCGTTTCTGGGACAGCAGTTTCAAGCAGGCCAACGCAAAGCCGGCCGTTGGCCAACTGCCCCGCCCTCCCTTTGGGGAAAGAGCAAAAAAGGTGTTGGGGAGTTTCGCACCTGTATACGGTTTGGACGGTGGCTGACCCCAGGCACGCGTTAGGCACAAGCCGTGCGTGGTATTCCTTGGAACTGACCACGTGGCTTCCGTAGAGGCCCGAAAGCTCAGGCTCAGTAAACTGGCAGCCCTTGTGCACTCCTAAAGGGTACGGGAGAACCACGCGTGCTAAAGACTGTCCTCATCCTCGTTTCTTTAACCAGTACCTGCCTTCGTGCGGAGCAGCACCGCGGAATGATGGGCGGCATGGGCAATGCCGGCTATGGCAACGGCATGGGCATGGGTAACGGCATGGGCATGGGCGGAATGATGGGCAACGGCATGGGCGGCGGCATGATGGGTATGGGCGGCGGAATGGGCATGGGCGGAATGATGGGCGGCGGGGGCGGCGGCGGGAGCCAGTCTTACGAGTCCAAGCGAGAAGAGATTTCCAAAGCGTTTGAGCAGCCAGCTCAAGACAACCAGAAAAAGATCCAGGAACTGACTAAAGAGACGATTGCCCAGAACCAAAAAGCCCTGGAAGCAACGAATTCCTTTTTCAAGTCGTTAGAGCCTAAAGACGTAAAGCTCGATGACAGCACTGTAAAACAGCTTTCGGCAGTCGATCCCGTTGCCGATTCAAAGGCAGTTTCGGAGTCTACTAAAGAAATGCTCGAGCAAATCGCGCGTTCAGGCGAAACCACTGCGAAGCTTGCAGCCGAACAAGCAAAAGCTCTGGCAAAAGCTTTGGAAGCAAAGGCGGAAGCTCCGGAAGAAGCGTCGGCCGCGCTACTGAATTTAGGTAAAAAAATTGAAAGCCTTGCTTTCTCCGGCCGATCGCCGGACTCTAGTCCGCAAGCTGCAGCGATGGGCGCTCGGGGTTTTGCGCCAGCGCACAACCCTCCGGCGGGTTTCGAGCCGCGCTAAGCCACCCTTTCAGACTCTCAGCACTTCTTTCTGCATACGCTTCTCCGCGGAGCCTTTTGTCCCGGATGGGATTTTCAAGCGGCGGGAGGATACCCAAATTGGAATTCATCGGCTGAAAATTTGTTTTCAGGGGATCCGTTATCGAAGCGAGAAGCGATCCTAAAACGGTTTGTCGAGGTAAAGAGAGCGGGCTATTCCCTAACCAAAGTTCCGCGGCATTGACTCCCGCGACCCACCCAGTAGCCGACGATTCTAAATACCCTTCGGTTCCGGTGAGCTGCCCTGCCAAGAAAAGGCGCGAGTCCTTCTTTAGTTGGAGCGTCGGGAGGAGCGTTCGAGGCGAATCCAAGTAAGTATTGCGGTGCATGCACCCGAGCCGCAGAAACTCGGCGTTTTCTAGTCCAGGGAGTTTTGTGAAAATCCGTTTTTGTTCTGGGTACTTGAGCTTGGTTTGAAACCCCACCAAATTATAAGCAGTGAAAAAAGCGTTTTCTGTTCGAAGCTGGATCACAGCGTAGGGTCTTTTTCCGGTCCGGGGATCGGTGAGGCCGACGGGACGCATCGGGCCGAAAGCCAAAGTCATTCTTCCTCGAGCTGCGATGGCCTCCACGGGCATACAGCCTTCGAAATACTTTTCCGCTTCAAAGTCGTGAGGGAGCACCACTTCCCCAGTCAACAGGTCGTCGATGAGGGTTTCATACTCGTCCTTGCTCAACGGAACGTTCAGGAAGTCTTGGGTGTCGCCTTTTCCGTAGCGGTTCGCTCGGAAAATTTTGGACATATCGAGGCTTTCCGCAGAAACAATGGGAGAAATCGCATCGTAAAAATACA
>JANPJT010000143.1:0-6897 GCA_031425635.1 Pseudomonadota bacterium | reverse complement strand
GCCCAGTACCCGCACTCATGGCTTGTGCTGATGGTCGAGGATCGCTGGCTCAGCGACCCTTCGCTTTACCAGCTGCTTTTGTCTTCTCCCGACAAAGACGATGTTTGGCTTGCGTCTTCTTGGGAAAATAGCTTTTGGCTGAACCTCCAGCGAGCGGTTCAAAACCGAGCGTCAAGGTCTCGTGAGCGGCTTTTACAAAAGGAATTGGAGCAGATTAAACTCGCTCAAGAGACTCTGATTGCAACTTCCGCAGCGCTTGTCGAGAAAATGGAAAAGAGCACTGCGCTCACCCAGGAAACCCACCGAAAACTTTACCCGCGCTTTTCCCCCGATGTCGCTGGAGTCGAGGTTTTAAGCAAGTACTTGCCCGCTTCGGGCCCTGGAGGCGACTACTTCGATCTTTTCGAATACGGGGATAAACGTCGCTTTGGCTTTTTAATTGCCGACAGCCGAACCCACCAGTCCGCAGCAAGCCTTCTTTCAGCGTTGCTTTCGGTGCGGTTAGACGACCTTCGAGCGCGCTTTGCCGACTCGGCCACTTTCGTCCAGCATTTAGGGGCCGCGGTGGCGACTTCGCAGCCCGTCACGGGGATTTCTCTGCTTTACGGAGTGTTCGACAGAGCCTCTTTGGAAATGGACTTGTGCTGCGCAGGCTCCGTATCTCTTTGGCTTTGGAGAAGCGGTGACTGGAGCCCACTCGCGTTGCACCAAAACCCCGAGCTGACTTCTGCACCCAAAGAACAGTGGCTGCCGACCAGGATTGCGCTGAAGCCCGGCGATACGGTTTTCCTGTTTAGCGACGGCTTTCAAAAGCGCTTCGAATCTCGAAAAGGGGGCGTGCCGGCTTTGCTAAAAAGCATTGCCGACTCCAAAAGCCCCGCCGAAGCCCGCAATCGATTGGTAGCAGAAATTGCGCTGGAGGGGGAACGCTCAGAAGCCCAGGACGATCTAACGCTGCTCTTCATTTGCGTGGATGCCAAAGCCCATTCGCTGCGTCCCGTGGCGACACTAGTTCATTCCAAATAGATCCGCGGCACTCTATCGGATATCCCGCACAGGATTTCGTAAGCGAACGAACCCGCTAGCCGCCCGAGAAAGCCTGCGCCCAGAGCCATTTTCCCATGCCCGCCCAAAAGGGTAGCCACTTGGCCTTCGCGGACTCCGGCTTGGCCCGTCACGTCGACGGCGATAAGATCCATCGAAACTCGGCCCCGAACCATGCTGCGTTTCCCGTTTAGAATCACAAACGATTTCCCGCTGAGGGAACGAGGGTACCCATCTGCATACCCCACTGGAAGTATCGCCAGTTTCTCCTTTCGACTGGCCGTATACGTCCTGCCGTACCCTACCGTTTCACCTCGCGCGACGTCTTTTAAACACAGGACCCGCGTTTTCCACTCAAGGACAGGCAGCAATGCTTTCGAGTGATCGATGCGATCGTTGGGCGAAATCCCAAAAAGTGATATCCCTGGCCGAACGGCAGTAGCGAACGAACCCTTCCCTCGGAGTAACCCACCCGAGTTCGAAAGGTGCACGCGAGCGTCCGTTTGTAGAAGCTTCCGGAGCGAAAATTTTTCTAAGGCGCCTTCAAAAACTGCCGTTTGGTTATCGGTGAACTCCGATCCCGGGTCTTCACTTTCTGCAAAATGGCTCGCAATGCCGGATATTTTCACCCCGAGCCTTTCAAGGGTCCGTGCCGCCTCCTCCAGCTGGTTCGGCAGAATCCCCAGCCGGTGAATACCCGTATCCACTTCCAGATGGAGCTCGGGCAAAGCGTTCCCCCCTTGCAGAGATTTTAAGTGCGAGAGCGAATGGATCATGGGCGTTAAACGGTACTTCACATAAGCGTCAACCTGGTGGGGAAAAAACCCTGAAAGCACTAGGACGCTGAGCCCGCGCGGCAACGCCTCCCGAACTTGGATCGCTTCTTCAAGCGTAGCGACTGCCACCATCGAGCACGAACCGCGCAGCGACAGCGCCCGGGCTACAGGAACTAACCCGTGCCCATAAGCATTCGCTTTGATCACGGGAATGATTTCTTTCTGGCAAATACCGCGCAGCGTGTGCAGGTTCCGCAAAAGCGCCCGAAGGCGTATTTCGGCGACGGTCCGGTAAGGAAAATGATAAACGGTTCCCATAGTCTTGCGCGAAAAGAATGACAGTAGCCCCCCCTTGAGTCACTTTAAAAAAAGTCGGGCTAGCCCCCCTGAACTTAGGGTATAAGCGTGCACGGAAGGGTTTCTAGGCGCTCGCCGGTTTGGAAACAAACGGGAGGAAAGTCCGGACACCAAAGAGCACCGTAGCGGGTAATACCCGTCCAGCGAACAAGCTGTAGCAATACGCTTTAAGCTGCGGACCAGCACAACAGAGAGGATGTACAGGGCGTTACTTTCGGCCTTGGCAAAGCCGAAAGGTCGCGTGGCCAAAAGCCACGTAAGCCGCTGTAGTGAAAACCGGTAAGCTCTACGGGGTGCAAGGTCAAACAAGAAAGTGTGGCGTTAAAACCCCTCGGCGGCTCGCCGAGTTACTTTCTGGGTAGACTGCTTGATCTCTTCGGCGACGGAGAGACTAGAGGAATGAACGCTTGGGTTTCCTGTGAAGGGAACCGAAACAGAATCCGGCTTATCGGGGGCCCTTCCCTTAATTTTGGAGAAAAGCATGAACCGCAAAACGTTCTTTTGGTCAGTACTTCTCGGCGCAGTCCTTGGGCAATCTCTCGCGATGTGGCTAGCACCCAAGTACCTCGTTTGGTACTTCGTCCCTCCCGCCCCGACTGGCTTTGACTGCACACCGCCCATAGCGTGGGCGCTTTCCAGAATGCAGGTCGCTCTCTTAGTCGGTATTGCTGCAGGTGCCATCGGCGGAGTGGCTTTGAGCTGGGCGTTTACTAGTAAACGGAATAAGGGCTCCGATTTGTTGATGCGTTAAATGGTACGAGGCTTGCCGGAGTTCTTCCCTATGGAGAAGGCGATGAAAGCGTGGATCTACCTAGGGGTATTCGCTGCCACTTTGGGGCTTGCCGCGCCCCATCCAGTCTGGGGTGAAGGCCCTACGGCAATCTTTCGGAACCTACCCAGGCCGTTGCAGGTTCCGTTCGAAGCGCATTGGTACACGGAAACCCAAAATCGGCACCTGAAGGAAACACTTCTTCGCCACGAACGCTTGCTGCACGAAGCGGCGTCTCTGCTCGCCCAACTGCCACCGCCTTCTTCCCCGATCCACCCGTTTCGCTTCCCGGCCACACACCACGACGGGGCCTTCGCCCTCGTTCTGGTTTTAAGCGATGAGCGGCTGCCCACTGCATCCCGAGCCAAACCACCCTTTGCTCTCCCCGATCCGCTGGTGGACAATTTCATCCCTTTTGGTGCAGGCTTCCCCACTCAGCGGCCCGACGGCGGAACTTTAATCCCTCTTCTCGCTTTTCTACGGCTCGATCTCTGTGATGGCCTTGCGAAAGACCCAAGCGCGAAACAGCTGGGAGACGACGGGCTAGTGCCACGCTATTTCGCTTCCCTCTACAGCCTGTTCTACGGCCGGATTGCCCAGGAAATGGAAGCCCCGCACGCACTCTACGGAGAACAAGGGAGGTTCAACGAATATTTTCTGCGCGAAATGGAGCTTTCCCTCCGGCTCATTGCCGACTTTGAGTTTTTGATTTCCAAAGCAAGCGAGGCACCTGCAGCCATCCAGAGCTATTTGAGAAAGTCGTATTTGCCGAAGCTCCGCACCCGGCAAAAGTGGCTGGAAAAAGAGTTTAAGAGCCGCGCAAAAGCGGAGCCAGGAACCGATCTTTACTCGGCCACTTCGGTTTTACCTACCGAACGAGTCGGTTTCTTTCCCGAACACCTTTTAGACAACAGGCCTAGACGTACGGCTACCCAGATCCGCACCATCGCCCGGAGCGGACTAAAACTGGTTGAGAAGCTTTTCTCAGACCTATTACCAAACTCGGTTTTCGCTTGGAGAAGCAACTACGGGTTGCTACGAAGAAAAGCTTTCAAGCCCAAACTGTGCCTTTTTTCTGAATGGGAAAGCCGAAGGCCCGTGGGAGAGTCAGAACCCGACGATGAGTTTTTTGCTTTCCACATTGAAAAGCACCGAGACGGCCTGTTCTCGACTGCGGTTCTCACTTTTTTCTTCGACCGTATTTTCTTAGACCCCTCCACGGGGGAACTTTACCCAGACGCGGAAATCCGGTGGGGACTAGCGCTTGCCAGGGCATACTCCGGCGTGCTCCAAGCGTACCTCAAGGCAGAGCCCGAATCGCTCCGTGGGACGGATCTCCTTTTGCAAACCGACGACTTTTCGAGAAGGTTGAGAAATCGAGAGTTTGATGCGGCCGGCCACCTGGGTGCTTTGGCTTGGTTCGGCGCAATGGAAAGCTTAAACAAAGTGCCGCCCTCTGCTGAACCAATGAGAGTGACGGAAATACAGCTTCTACAAAATGCGCAAAAATGCGCAGCCCGCCTTCTCAGCGCCCCGCTCAATTGAAAAAGGAAACCCCTTCAAAACGGGCCAGATCGTTTAGCCGAATCCAGGGAAGCGATTCTCCCACCCAAGTGCTGGGGTTAAATCCAATAAACAAACTAGTCCGAAAACAATTCCTAAGGATGTTTAATACCCCCTTTTTGCAATTGTTCTATTCGACAAAGTGAGGTTAGCGCAGAAAAAGATTGATGACACCGCGGTAGCAGCACTCTTTGTGAATGATAACTCGCCGAACAGTGCCCGCATCGTCTGGCAGAAAAACTAGCGTCCAAGAGTTTCCGTTTAGTTCTGGAAGGCTATAAGCGGGCACACCTTCGGTGTTGTGGTAGGCGTCGTGCGTCCCCAGTTCCGAGATGACCGTTTGTACATTTTCTCCGATGTACCGGTTGGACCTGACCAGGTCGGCGACGGCAGAGGCTCTCTCAACCTGTGTCCCGATCTTAAAGCTTTCTGCGGAGAATGGCTTGTTTCCCCAAAAGGACTCCGCGGCGCTAATGCTCAGTGTGGTAAATCCAAGAAAATCTCTAAGGTCGAAATAGAAATAGACACCAAATGCACCGATTGCCAAAAGGGCTAAAATCCGAATTCGATTTTTCGCCAGTTTAATTATTCTAAAGCAGCCTCAATGTGCATCTACATAGCCTGTTTTTGGACGGTGTGTACTTCGAGGACCGGGGAAAGCTTAAGTTCTCCCGCAATCCGGATCCCACGGATGCTGACATCGCAGTCCTGGTACAGCGAATCAGGGACCGCGTGATTCGCTACCTAACAAAGAAGGGGTTTGTGATCTCTGATTTTTCCGAATACCCCTACGCGTTTGAAGAGCCCCTAATGGCGGGACTAGCGGGGGCCTCAATCCAAAGCAAAATTGCAGTGGGAGAAAGAGCCGGGCAACGAGTCCGCAGGATTGGGAGCGAGGGTATTGGTGCTGTGTACCGCATCGGAAACAGGTGCGGCGTCTGCGACGGCTTTAGTCTGCACGCCAATGTCAAAATCGAAGGACACGACCGCGATAAGCTGGAAAAACTTTGCCGCTACACCGCCAGGCCTCCGGTTGCGCTAGAGCGCCTATCCCAAACCCCTGATGGAAAAATCGTCTATCGCTTAAAGACCCAGTACTCGGATGGCACAATCCATGTGCTTTTTGATCCCCTGGAGTTGGTCGAGAAGATAGTAGCGCTCATTCCGCCACCACGAGCTAATTTGTTGCGCTACCACGGCGTCTTTGCCCCCAACTCCAAAGACCGAAGCCGAATTGTTCCAGAGGCCAAAAAAGCAAATGCCCGAGAAGAAAAAACTCAACAAAATAGCTCTTGGTCCGCGCTTCTAAAGAGGTCCTTTGCAATCGACATCCTCGTCTGTGCCTCGTGCGGCGGGAAAATGAGGCTTGTGTCGCATATCGAAGAGCCAGTGGTGGTCACTCGGATTTTGGGGCACTTGGGGCTTCCGACCGAGGCCCCAACGCTTTATCCACCGCGAGCTCCCCCACAAGTGGAGCTTTTCGAAGTTTGGTCACCACGCGCCAACGATGAGTTTTTTTAGCCCTCATTTGATTAAATCAAATGAGGTAATGCACCATTCTGCCTTCTAAACCGGTTTTTCACGAAATCTAGGCTTAATATTCCATCGTATGCGGAGTCCCAGCCGCCCCAGGACCCGTTTCGGCCGGGTCGGTAGAGTAGGGCTCGGTCCCGCCGTCGCATAAATGTCGCTACGTCATTCGCAGAGGCTAGCCGAACCTAGCGGTTAAAACTCCTACTCTTCAGGCGCTTCGAGCTACGGCCCTGTGGTTTCTGGTTTTACGGTCGGCAGCGGGACGGCAAACAATCTCCGCTTTTCAATCCCACTATCGTTTTTGCCTACATCACCCATTTCCTTTGCCTATCAATTAAAGTTCGCCCTACTTTGCGAGCAGGCCGGTGGGGCAATGCTTGCTGGCTGAAGGCTTTGTGGTCGGTTTGAACCGCTGCAGGTGAGTGTCTCTCGCCCAAACCCGAGACACTTAGCTAGAGCGAGTGTTTAGTGCGTTTCTTTCGGGCGCGGAGCCACCGGCCAGGCGTTTGCGGGCGCGACGGCAGGCATGCCGATAAATTCCTTAAGCGCCCTTTCCGTTAAATCATGAGCGAAATTTCCAGAAGACATATCCGGTAAGAAGTCCGAAAAAAGACTACGGTAAAGTGCGGCCATTTTGAGAGTGACCAAATCATCTTCCGTAATAAATAGGTAACGGCCGTTTATGCGCTTCTTAAGCCGCGCGACCGATTCCGGGTCCACGCCGGCCCGCTTCTGAAAATCCGGGGAATCGAGTGTGTCCCCCGCCTGCCTAGCCAGCTCGCGCGCCCAGCGAACCAAACCGATCTCCTGAAGCTCCCACCGTAACCGGCCGAGGTACCTATTGAGATTCCTCAA
>JANPJT010000142.1:0-20435 GCA_031425635.1 Pseudomonadota bacterium | reverse complement strand
GCGGCGCCCGAAATAAGCAAGTGCGCGCTCCCTCGCACTTTGAGCAGCTCGAGAGCTCGAGGGATTCGCCCAATATCACCGGTTAAAACCACAATGGCTTCTTTTTGGCTGCTGGGGACTAATAGCTGTTCGGCCCCTTTGAGGGCCTGCACGTGGTACTTCCAATAAAGCGTTAAAAAGCGCCCAAAATCCACGCTCCCTGCAATCGCAAGGGCAAAAAGGAGGGCGGTCGCAGCCCTCCCCCACTTCCGTTGTCGAGTCATGCTCTTAGGCTATCCGATTATTCTTGAATTATTCAAACTTTTTACTTAAAAACGGGGGTCTAACTGGAAGGTGAAATGTGGCTAGGCGATGTGTGTTCTGTGCAAAAATGCCGATGGTAAGCAATCGGGTAAGTCATTCTAACATTAAAACCAAAACCCGAAGCTTCCCGAACCTTCAGAAAGTTCGCTTGAATAAGGATGGGGCCAACCAAAGAGCCTACGTCTGTACTCGATGCTTGCGCACGGGTCTTGCGATGAAACCGAAAGTCAACCCTCCGCGCCCTACTGCGGTCGCTGAAACCGTCTAAACGCTCTCCGCTGGCACTTCTTGCATTGCCCCACCCCTTGGTGAGGAGAAAACAATGAAGAGTGCATTAGTTGTTGGTAGTTCGAGATGTTTCCGTAAAGCCATCGAGCTTGCAGATCAGTACGCACAGACCCCGTGGCCGGTGCTTCTTTTGGGGGAAACGGGCGTCGGAAAAGAGTTGGTGGCGAGGCGAATCCACCAAACGGCGCTAGGCCCCTCTCGGCCTTTTATTGCCATCAACTGCAGTGCCCTCCCCGCGAACCTTTTTGAAAGTGAGCTCTTTGGCTATGAAAAAGGTGCTTTTTCTGGCGCTGTTCAAAGTTCTAAGGGCCTGCTGCGTGCCGCAAACGGCGGGACAGTGTTTTTAGATGAAATCGGGGAACTCGACTTAGCGCTCCAGGCGAAACTCCTCCGGTGGCTCGATTCGGGTGAAATCCGATCGCTCGGTTCTACCCGCACCGAAACGACTTCGGTTCGCCTGGTGGCGGCAACGCACGTGGACCTCGCGAGCAACGTCGCCGCCGGAAAGTTTCGCCTCGATTTACTGGAGCGGCTCTCGGTCCTTCCCCTTTCCATTCCGCCACTTCGCTTACGACTAGAAGACATTCCGCTGCTGGCGTCCTCGATCCTCGAGCCGTTCGGGGTCGAGTGGGAGGGTGGTTTGTTTGACATTTTGAAACATTTTCATTGGCCAGGAAACGTTCGGCAGCTTCGGAACGTCCTCTTGCGCGCTGTCGCAAGGAGCCAGGGCCGCATCGAGCCCACCTTGATTGAATCGATCCTCGCAGACGAAAAAGCGCTCGCAGACACCCTGCGCATGGGCGCAAACCATGGTATGGTTCGGCTTGAGGAGATTGAAAAACGGGCGATTCTGGATCGCGTTCGATCTTGCCAAGGCAATAAGAAGAAAGCTGCGAAAGAGTTAGGCATTGCTAAGTCTACGTTGCATGAAAAAATTCGCCGTTGGGAGCTTAACAGCTCTCTGGTTGCTAGCACCGCTTGAAGCTGCTGCCGACATTCGCCGAGCCTGGTACTTTGAACAGCTTTCTCGGCCTTTAGCTCCGAGCCCTACCGGAGTTTCTCGGCACCAAATGGGCTTTGGAACCGTCACCTATCCCAACGCCCTTTCGGTAGGCGCCGCAGCCGCGGCAGACTTTGGGGTTGTCGAAGTAGCGGCTTCCGCTTCGGAACGGCTCTTTTTTGACTCGACTCCGGAAGGGGCTCAACTCCGCGCGGGCTTGGATGGCGAACGGCGGAATGTGGGTTTTGAAATTGCGCGCTACCGTGTGAATAGCCGCGGCGTCTACGGGAGGCTTTCCTTAGGGGTTACCTATTTTCTCCCTGTGCCGCTTTCGTATTGGAAGATCGCTCTGTCGACTGGCGTCTTGCTTTCTCCGGAAAGTCCTTGGGAGTTTAAGCTGTCTTTAAATCTTTGGTTTTCTTTCAACCGAAGCAACGATTTCTTGCTCCTATCCACCGAAACCTTCCGCGCTTTCAACCTGGATAAAACCCTTCGCTTGGACGTGGGGGGATTTTTTACTTTCTCGCAAGCCCTTCGGGCGACTACGTCGGTCGAAAACGTTTTGCTTTCGTTAGGGCCGCTGGTGGGGCTTAAAACCAGCTTTGGCAAATTGACAGTGAGCGTACCTCTGCGGATCTGGCTGGACCGAGACACGGCCGGCGGTTTTCTGAGCGATGTGGCGCCTCCGGCTCTACGGGCAGAATGGCAAACGGTTTTTTAAGCGACTGTCCGCTAAACGTGAGCGGGCAATTGTTTAAACAGTTGCACCATTTCGCACGCAGTATCGACTGCATCGACGCCTTTGTGCCCGTGGTTGCCGCCCACACGGTCTAGCGCCTGAGCGTCGTTCTCCACGGTAAGCACGCCAAAAATGACGGGCAGATCGTTTTGCAGAGACACTTGCTGGCACCCTTCGCTCACCATTTGGCAGACTGTCTCGTAGTGGCTTGTTTCGCCTCGGATCACGGCCCCTAATGCAATCACGGCTTCAACCACTCCCAATTGGGCAATCTTTTGCGCAGCCAGCGGTATTTCCACGGCCCCAGGGACCCGAAGAACAGTCACTTGCTCTTCGCTAAACCCGAGAGCGGAAAGTCGAGCTTTTGCTCCTTCGAGTAATTTCTCGGTGATTTCCTCGTTAAAGGCGCTAACCACAATCGCAATGGGAAAGGGTTTCGTCGGGGTTTTTCCCGTGAGAGTTGGCATCGTGAATCTTTCCTAAAAGTTAAGCAAATGGCCCATTTTTTCCCGCTTGGTCCGAAGGTAATGGATGTTGTCTTCGTTCGGTTCCATTTCAATGGAAACGCGTTCGACAATTTCCAATCCATGGCCGGTGAGGCCATAGATTTTTCGCGGGTTATTTGTCAGCAACCGCATTTTTGTAACGCCTAAAGCCCTTAAGATCTGGGATCCCGTGCCGTAGTCCCGGTGGTCTTCTTTGAAGCCTAAGTCGTGGTTCGCTTCGACGGTGTCTCTGCCCTGATCTTGGAGCGCATAGGCTTTAATTTTATTGGCGATGCCGATCCCCCGCCCCTCTTGACGCATGTACAAAAGAACCCCACCCTGCTCTCCAATCATTTTCAGTGAAGCGTCGAGCTGAGCGCCGCAGTCGCAGCGGTACGAGCCGAAGGTATCTCCGGTCAAGCACTCTGAGTGGGCGCGCACGAGGACCGGTTTTGAGTAGTCTAAAGGCAAAGCCCGAAGGACAATGTGTTGGGAGCCGTCCACTTTGCTTTGAAAAACATCAATTTCAAACTCTCCGTGCGGCAGCGGGAGGAGTGCAGTAGAAATTCTTTCGACGAGGGTTTCGGTTTGGGTGCGGTACGCAATCAGTGCCGCAACCGATACTATCTTTAAACCGTGTTCTTTGGCGAACGGCACAAGGTCCTGCATGCGGGCCATGGTTCCGTCGTCGTTCATGATCTCGCAAATGACCCCTGACGGCCGAAGGCCAGCGAGCCGCGCGAGATCGACACTCCCCTCGGTCTGGCCAGCGCGCACTAAAACGCCCCCTTCTTTCGCTCGGATGGGGAAAATATGGCCGGGCATCACAACGTCTGCGCTCGTGCTGCGAGAGTCGATGGCGACTTGGATAGTGCGGGCTCGATCGGCTGCCGAAATTCCCGTAGTGACGCCTTCTGCAGCTTCTATGGAGACAGTGAACGCCGTGTTAAAGGCCGAAGTGTTGCGCTTCACCATCTGGGGAATCCCCAAGCGCTCGAGATCTTCGCCAGTCATCGCGAGGCAAATCAAGCCACGTCCATGCTTTGCCATAAAGTTAATGGCTTCTGGCGTCGCTTTTTCAGCGGCAATGACTAAATCTCCTTCGTTCTCCCGGTCTTCGTCGTCCACCAAGACGATCATTTTTCCGTGGCGGAGATCTTGGATCGCTTCTTCAATGGTGTGCATTTTTCAAACTTTCGGCAAAACGCTGTTCTAGGGCTTCGACAACCATCTTGGCCATCGAATCCCACTCCACGTTGACTGTACTCCCCGCGGATAATTGGGCAAGCGTCGTGTGTTCTTGCGTGTGAGGTACTAGCATGACGGAAAAGTGGGAGGGCCCGGTTTCGTTGACGGTGAGGCTCACGCCGTTAATGCAAACACTGCCTTTTTTGGAAAAGAAGGAACGCTCCCGATGTCCCACGTTCCCGAACTGCAACCAAAGGCAATCTCCTCTAGTTTCGACGGCTTCCACCGTTAAAAGGCCGTCGATGTGCCCTGTCACAAAATGCCCTCCCATTCTGTCGCCCACCCGCAAAGCGCGTTCTAAATGGACCGAGCTCCCTAAGCGATAGCTTCCTGCCACCGTCCGATCGAGCGTTTCCGAGGAAACATCGGCCTGAAAGGCGCCCCCCGCAAAAGCGGCAACGGTCAGGCACGCCCCATCCACCGCAACACTCTCCCCTAGGGCGAGGTCAGTGAACGGCGTCTGCACGCCCAGGCGGACACCCTGGCTGCTGCCTTCGTGGAGTGTCACTTTGCCGATGGATTGAACAAGTCCTGTAAACACGGCGGTAAGCTACCATTTGCGTAAGAGGATCTCTACCCCCTAGGTTCTAGGGGGATTGCAGGGCTTTTTGCAGTGCTGCCTGGACTAAAGGGGCTTGAAGCCCAAAGTCGAACTGGCTTGTTTCCTGGATAGCAGTGTCCCTAAACCAATCGTCGTCGCTTAGCTCCAAGGTAAAGTACAGCGCGCGCGCGGGGGGCGAAAACGCGTCTAGCAGCATTCCCTCACCTCTTTGAACGGCGTCCTGCAGCTCCGTCAGGATCGATGCCCTTTGGCGAGGCGTGGCCTGGGCGGCTCGGGCGTGCCAGAAATCGCGGCTACGCGCTTGAACCGCTTTCAAAAACGATAGGTAGCGCCCTGTAAAATCGCTTAAAGCCGCTTCGGCTCGCAATACCGCCTCTGGATCGCCTCCCAATCGGGCAATGGCAAGGTCCCCCGCAGCGCCTTTCATTGCAGAATGGTACGGGTAGCTAATTTGGCTGAGGAAACTACGAAAATCTCGAGCGGCCCCCGACGACGAAGGGTTTTCGGGCCGGTCCCGAAGGGAAACCAAAATGCCGCTGGATTCAATGAATAAGCTCCCCGCGCCAGTGAAAAAAGCCGCTTCGATTGCCCTCGCGGCCGTTGGTTCGTCAAAATGGGGAACCGACGCTAGGAGGCCTCTTTTAAAACGGAACCAGCGGTTGAAGTGGTCCATTTCATGGCTAAGCCCATCGCGTGTCTGGAAGCGAACGATGGGCCGCCCGGCTCCATCGATGAAAAAATTCTCCTTCGGGTGCCTTCGCAGCTCTCCTCCGGCTGATTTAACGTAAGCCAGCATTTGCGTGACTCCTGGGAACTCCTGTTCCAACTCCGAAGTAGCAAAAGCGACTTTTTCTCCGCCTACTCGGTCGGAGTGCACTGGCGCGTCCAGGTTGTTTAAGTAGGAAAGGCGCTCAATCGAAAGGGCGATTTGGTTTGGGTCATCGAAAAGAGTCCGCTCGATTTCTTCCACGTTTTTACGTAGCAGCGACCGCACCGGAGAAAGGAGCGCTGCGCACCATTGGGATTGCTCAAGGTCGAAATCGCCCGCCTTTGCAGGGAAGGATGCGAGGAGAAGGGTGAAGGTAAAGGATAGACGTGCCGCCATGGGCAGGCTCTTAGCATGGATGACAAAGCGAGATCAACTTTCGTTGACGCCGTGAAACGTGAACTCCCCCATGGCGTCGTGGCCTTGGGCGGTCCAAACCACCGAGCTGCCGCCAAAAAGACGGGAGTCCGCAAACGCCGCAAGTCCCTCGGGGCCAACTACAACGGGTGCAATATAAACGATCGCTTTCTGTGCGAGCGATTGGTTTAGAAAACTACTAAAGAGCCGCCCTCCCGCCTCTACCCAAAGGTCGTGGTAGCCCTTTTCACCTAAACAAACGAGGATTTTGTCGAGCGAGAGCGCATTTTGACTTTCGGGAAACACAATGGTTTCTGCCCCCAGCAATCGATAGTTTTCAATTTGGGCCGGAGTGACGAGCGGACCGACACAAAGCAGGACTTTGGAAGCTGTTTTGAAAACTTGGGAACCCAGCGGCGTTCGTCCCAAGCGATCCAGAATCACGACCGGCTTGGGCTCAACTACGCCGTCCAGTCGCGCATTCAATGCCGGGTTGTCCGAAAGGATCGTCTGCGCCGACGTCAGCAGGCAATCGGCGTTTCTGCGGCGTTGATGAGTCAATCGGTTTGCGGATTCCCCGGTGAGTTTTTTGGGCTGGCCTTTGTGGCCCGCGATCTTTCCATCGAGGCTCACAGCGATTTTTGCTGTGACAAAAGGCCGTTTGTTCAACGTCCAGTGCCGGTAGCTTTTATAAAAGGCGTGGACTTCGGGAAGATCCAACTGCGTGACCGAAACGCCCGCTTGCCTTAAGATCTCTACTCCTCTGCCACTGACCAAAGGGTTGGGATCGCCAAACCCGAAAACCACCTTTTGAACCCCTTTTTCGATAATCAGGCTCGTGCACGGTGGCGTTCGGCCATAGTGGCAACAAGGCTCCAGCGAAACATAAAGGATCGCATCACGGCAGCTGCGTGGGTCGGCGTTCGAAAGCGCTCCCACCTCGGCATGCGCATGCCCAGCCGCCCAATGGGCGGATTCCGCGAGGATTTCGCCGTTCCTCACTAAGACCGCTCCTACACTTGGGTTGGGGGCACAGAAACCACGGCGAGTTTGCGCGAGTTCCAGGGCACGCCTTAGAAAAACAGCATCCATGGCTTGCGCTTACCACAAGGTGAGGCAGCCCGCACGCTTACCGATTGGAAAGGTCGCGGAGCACGGGAGTAAACTGGGCGTCGTAGTGAAAGTAGGATTGGTGGGCGCGTCGGGCGTTTGCGGACTGCCTGCGGCGCCGCTCGGGGTCTTGGATTAAGTCGCGCAAGGTCGCGACCAGGCCATTCACCGTAAAGTCCGGAGTGCACGCTCCCAGATCATGCTCTTCCACGAGTTTACGAAAATCAGATTCCGAACTGGTAACGACGGGAACCCCTGCTGCTAGTGATTCCATAAAGCGGTTCGAGGCTGTGGCAAAGTGCTTATACCGAAGCGACGTGGGCTCGTAAACACAGTAGCTGAAGTCGAGCCCTTCCAAAGCGCCCAATCGCTCTTCCGGAAAATCACCCATAAAGAATACTCGGTGCCCAGCTCCAACCCCACTTGCTAGCTGCTTATATTTTTCTCTGACTTCGCGGTTTGAAAGGCCCCACAAAAGGAAATAGAGTTTCGGAAAACGAGCCACGGCGCGAATAGCTTGATCAATCCCTGCATTGGGGCCCGCTTCACCCCAGTAGCCCATCAAAATAGAATCGGCGGGCAGAGATAGTCGGTCTCTCCAATTGACTGTTTGGTGCTTTGTCTTTTTCCGGGGGCAGTTGAAAACCACATACTGAGCGAGTTTTAGCGAGTAGCGTTCGCGGTAAATACCGGCACGTGTGCTCTCGGGAAAGATAGTGAACTCGGATTGCCGGAGGCATACGCCTTCAAGCCTCAGTAAAAGCTGGTTCCAGCCGCTATAATCTTTCTCGTCAAAAATATCGTGCACGTGTGCTGCGTAAGGCACTCCGCCTGTAAAACGTAAAAAAAGGGCAATGGTTTGCTCGCTCAAGCCTTCAGCGATTAAAATTTTAGGCCGCCCGTGTCGAAAAAAAAAGTGAGTCAAGCGCGCAAACGTTGCCAATAAGAAAACGGGGCGACGCAGAAAGTAAGGCATTCGGCGGATCCATCGGAAGCCAAACCGAACGCGCGGGACTTTGCCATCCAAGGTTTCGACGGCCTGGTTTCCGAAACCGAATTCCAACGCAAGAACGCCCAAAGATTCTTCCGCAAGTATCTCGGCCGATGCCAGCGCCGACGAAATAGACTCGAGTCGGTTCAGTCTAAGCAAAACAATTTTGTTTTTGGAACGAAATACTTCCTTCACGCAGCTCCCCCTTGGTCGCTTAAAGAGTCTGTCCAGGCTCGTAAGTCGTCTTCGTAGCGTCCCCAGCTTAAGTTCTGCCTCGAAGCCAAAAGATTCTTTCTCATTTCGGTGAGTGTGGACGGACTTTTGCAAAGCCCCTTTAAGGCGTCGATAAGGCTACCAGCCGATCCTGGCGCGATGATGAACCCATCTATTCCGGGGTCCACTAACTCGGCAGCGCCACAAGCAGAAGTAGTAATTGGCACTAGCCCGGCAGCCATGGCCTGGCAAAGTGTTTGGCCAAAGCCGTCCTCCAGGGTGGGCATCACAAAAAGATCAAATTCGCTCAAGCGCTCGGCAAGCTTTGATTGAGGGAGAGCGGGAATATGGCGGAACGGCGTTTGCGCTAGCTTTTTTTTCGGGAACTCTGTTTCGATGTCGCCGATCGCAGTGAATTCGATTTGATCCCTACCCAAAGCGCTTACGGCATCCAATAGATAGTGGAATCCCTTTCGAATGCTCAGAGAGCCAAAGTAAACTACTTTTAGCGGCAGAGCGGGTGGTTTTCGCTCCGACAAGGAGAAGCGAGACGTGTCTACCCCCAAGCGGATCACCCGTACTTTCTCGGGCGAAACACCTCTTTCAATAAAGCTTTGGCGAGCCAGGTTCGAAAGAACAAAAAGGGTGTCTGCCCTTTCGTATTCTTCTTCTTCCCTTTCAATCACCCAGTTTCGGTTCGGAAAACGTAGAGCAAACTTGTCGTACTCACGCTCCAAAAGCTCGATTTGAGAACGAATGTGGCAGGAGTCGCGAAACACCGCCGTATGCCGGTAACGGTTTAGCCGTAGCGTTTCAAGGGAGAAGGAAGACCAACCCAAAAATAGATCGCGCGCTCCGGAGCGATTGAGTCGTTTTGCGAGCCCTTTTGAAAAAGCAGAGATCTTAATCAGGTCGCCTTGGTTCTCTAGGCCGAGAATTTTCGCGGTGCGGTAAAGGATCTCCGGCCACAGAATGCTGTGGACCCGCTGCCGGGGAACGTTGCGAAAGCGGCTGCGAGGGAGGCTAGTCCAAAGATGGACACTGTGCGAAATGGAAAGCGAATCTGCTAAACGATCCGCGTGGTACCTACCACCAACTCCGATGTCGATACTGAGCATTTGCGCCTTTGATTGCTGGCAAGTCGGCTGATAGTGAAATGATACAATACATTCATGCGAATTGTCATGGTTGCGCCACAAACAGGTAGTGCGTTTGGTCAAGAAAAGGCCGTAGCGCAATCGGTTGAGCTGCTAGAGGGTGCTGGCTGCGAAGTGTTTACCGTGGCCGATCGGTCCTGTGGCGAGCCAGCAGACTTGGAGCTCCCTGGACTTTCCAGTTTTCATTCGCTTTCTCCACGAGCGAAGGTACGCGCAGCACTGAGCAGCCTTGAGACATTTCTCAAGGTCACTCAACCTGAACTTATCCACGTCCATGATGTTTTTGATCCTCGTATTGTGTCGACCCTCGCAAAATGGGCACCGATTGTATTTACCCCGCATACCGTTTCCTTCAGCTGTCCGAGTAGTACGCGTCTAAAAAGCGACGGAAAAACATGCGAAAAGCAAAGCGGCTGGTCTTGCCTGCTATTCCACCAAAGCTTTCACTGTTTAGGTGGATACCGGTCGGCGCTGCACAGAGCCCACCTCGTTCATGAATACCTCACCAGGGTGACGGCGCTGAGGACTCACGCGAAAAGGGTTCTCGCCATCAGCGACTACGTTGTCGAGCTACTTCAAGCTGAAGGGTGGTCAGCGATTGAGAAGGTACCCAATGCCGTTATCGTCGGTCCCTGCGCTCCCGATCCGCGTTCGAGTCCCACTATGTTTGTTTATGCGGCGCGCATTACTTCTATGAAAGGTCTGGGTGATTTGCTTTCAGCGCTTAGTACCCTTCAAAACTTCAGCTGGTCGCTCAAAGTGTGCGGCGAGGGTTCTGAGCGGCAAAGAATGGAGGCGCTGTCTAGAGAGTTAGGGCTAGGCGACCGAGTGGAGTTTCTGGGGCGTTTGGAGCCTACGGCAACCGCCCAACTAGTATTGGCGGCCGCGGCCCTGGTAGCTCCGAACCGCGGTCCCGAAACATTTGGGCTCTCAGTCGCCGAAGCCTGCTTCATGGGGGTCCCTGTTGTTGCCGCCAAAGTGCGGGGCCTCGATGAAATTATCCGCGACGAGTCCGAAGGGTATTTGTACGAAAGCGGTAACTTGGAGAGTTTAAGAGCCTGTTTAGAAAGTGTTTTGACCAATCAGGAAGCAGCTCACAGAAGGGCCTTGAAAGCCAGCGCGTCCGTCCGAGCAAGGTTTTCAAAAGAACGCCATGTTGAATCGCTTTTAAAAACCTACCGGCAAGTGGTCCGGGAATCACTTCAGTCCAAGGGATCCGAAAATACTTTTAGTGTCCGAAGTCCCTCGTGCGACTAAACCGCTACATTCCCCTTCCGATAGGGTTGCAGTTTGGCCTTTTTTCACTTCAAAGCACTGAACAAAAACTCGAACGCCCGCAGGCGCCTTTTGAGGGACTGATTTGGGGAGTTGATTCTGGACTCCCAGAACGTAATCTTCCAAAGGCACTCCGTGCAGCGTTTTTTGGGGCGCCGCGGTTTTCGTTGCAGACCGGTAGATACCGGGAAGCGCTTCGGTCTCCCTTCCCTTTTTCTTTGCAGCCGGTTTCGCAACAGTGGTTACTGCATGCTGTTCGATTGCAACGAGGGGCAACGTTTTCGTCGTTTTCGCTTCGTTCGACCAGTACAAGTAGCCCACCAGCGCCCCCACGAACCCAAAAAGCACCAAAGTATCACGCATTGTCAGACCCCTCCGCCACTTCGCAAGAAATGCAAGCAAGGCGCCAGCGCGGTTAGGCTGAAAAACTAGTCAGGGGTGACAAAAAACGGCTCTATTCGCCAAAAAGGCAGCCGTTTTTTGCTTTGATTCTTGAGGAGCGCAAGGGTTTCGACCCTGTGTACCTACTGCGTTTTCTGCTGCAGGCTCGTTCTTAAAGAGCGCAGGGCCAAAGCCAAGCAAGCTTTCGACCAGTTGAGGGGGGTGATAGGGCTTGGCGCGTACACTCGGTCCCCCCCTTGGACAACAATATTGTAGGACTCAGGCAAGCTAAAAGCTTCGACGGCATTTCCATCGGCGCCAATAGCGTCGTCGCCGGTGAGTTGGCAGAGCGCTCGGCTGAAATGGGCGGTTTGAAGCGCTAGATCCTGTTCGTCCCCGTACTCTTGGTACAGGCTTCCGTAGGCTAACGAAATCCAAGAATCAAAAAACCATTCCGCTTCAGTCCCCGGAATGAGCTGCGCCTCTCGATCGGCAAAAGCGCTCTCGGTACTATGATCTTCCGTACGCGAATCGACACTTGAGTCGCTGGAGCCACGAAGCCAGTAGTTGCCTGATTGGTAAGCGTCTCGTTCGTAGCGGATCACACCGCGCTCTCGCACGAGGCGAGAAACACTCTGAAGCAAAGCCCGTTTGTGTTCCATGTTGAGGCGTTTCAAACCGCCTGGGTACAGCAAACAAAGCAAAGCGGCGTCTGCCTCTCGGTACTTGGGGCTTTCTTTGGGGTAGCAAGGGGATTCAAAAGGGAGCTGCTGGAATACCCGCTCGTACCCTCGTTCAATCAGCGGTGCGATCGACACCTGGAAACTCTGGGCTGACTGGCCCGCGAGCCAAGGGATATCCGCAACTTGTTTTGCAACCTGATCCCAAATTTCCAAACTTCGCAGCACCAGGCCGACGCTGGACGTGTTAATGCGTTCAATTTCTTCCCAGGCGCCTGCGTCTTCGTGTGATTCGTACCGGATAGCGTCCCAGTACTGAGGCAGCGACAACAAAAAGGACCACTGCTCCGCGGGGACTTCTTCAACGGGGAGCCAGCCTTTTAGGAGCGCTTCTCCCACTGCCAAGTAGAAAAGCCCCAAAGCATCGCTCTGCTTGTGGTTCCAGACTTGGTCCTTACCGTTGACTTGCACGTCGTCAAAAGTGGGCGAAGTTCCATCAAACCGAATATGGATCACTTCCATTGCGCCATTGGGGCCCGTCGCTAGCGCGGGGTTTTCAACGAGTCTATGCAGCCTTGCCAGCTGTGGAGGGCTGGAGAAATAATCCCGAAGGCCACTCAGAACCAGTTTGGCGGCTTCGACAGTCTCCTCGCACTGGGCAAGCGCAAAGTAAACCCACACGCTATCGCGCACCCACACGGCATCGTAGTGAGTGGGGTCCGTGCCTTCGACTGCGCGGCTCGACGCGCAAACGTGCCCTAAATCGCTTAATTCGATTTCCATGGCGCTCGAAACCAAGGATTCGATTTCGATGAGCTTCCCCAAAGTGTACTGCGTTTCGATCACCTTAGCGATGGGTTCCGACTGGGGGTTAAACGATTGCAGGATGGGAATGGCTATTTGGTTTTGGATCAATGGAAACTACTTTCCAACCGAGTGCCGTGCGATTCAAACAAGTGGCAGCGGTCTGGATCAAACCCCAGCGAAAGGTCCGTGTCGACTTCGCACTTCATGTCCCAAGGAAGCCGTGCCACGACAGTGGTTTCCGCTTGGGAGTCATTCGCTCGGTCCAGCATGAGGTGCACCAGCGCCTGATCCCCTAGCTTTTCAACCGCAAACACTTTGCCTTGCAGCTGGCCTCTGAGGTCCGGGTTAATGGTTAAGTGTTCGGGGCGGATTCCAAACTCAACTTCCGTGCCCGATTGAAAACTCGCATTGGTAGAGAATTCGAGCGGGTTCCCTTTTTGGAACTCAAGCTGCGCGCTTTTCGCGCCGCCGCTCCGGAGCCGCCCGGGAACAAAGTTCATCGCAGGAGAACCCAAAAAACTCGCCACAAAACGGTTTACGGGATTGTGGTAAACATCGAGCGGGCTCCCCTGTTGCTCGATACGCCCGGCACGCAAGACAACAATTTTGTCCGCCAAAGTCATTGCTTCCACTTGATCGTGCGTCACGTAAATAGCGGTCGCTCCGAGCGACTTACGCAGACGGGCGATTTCCACCCGCATTTTTGTTCGGAGCGCAGCGTCTAGATTCGAAAGAGGCTCATCAAACAAAAATACTTTGGGTTGTCGCACGAGCGCCCGACCCATCGCTACTCTCTGGCGTTGCCCCCCAGAGAGTTGTTTGGGCTTTCTCTGCAAGTAGGGAGTGAGCGCTAGGATTTCAGCTGCTTTTTCAATGCGCGCGTGGATTTCGGCTTTAGGCAGCCCCAGGGAAAGCAATCCAAAACGCATATTCTCATACACGTTCATGTGGGGGTAGAGCGCGTACGACTGAAAAACCATTCCTACGCCCCTCTTAAAAGGGACGACGTCATTTACTCGGACATTATCGATAAACACGTCGCCCGAGGAAACTTCTTCGAGGCCTGCAATGCACCGAAGGATAGTGGATTTGCCGCACCCGGAAGGGCCCACGAATACGGTGAGAGCGTTGCTTTCCACTACAAGGCTCAAATCATGAACAATTTCTACTTTGCCAAATTTCTTCGCAATGTTTCTAAGAACAACACTGGCCATAGATCACCCTTTGACCGCCCCGCTGGTAAGGCCGGAAACGATATGTTTTTGGAAAATCAAAACTAAGCCAATGAGCGGTAAAGTAACGATCACGGAAGCCGCCATAATATTTCCCCAGGGCAGCTCAAACTGGCTGCCGCCGCTCAACATCGCGATCGCTACCGGCACAGTGCGTTTGTCAGACGAGAGCGTGAACGTGAGCGCAAAAAGGAATTCGTTCCACGCCGCGATAAACGCTAGCAAGCCCGTGGTTGCCAGAGCGGGTTTCATCAGAGGAAAGAACACCTGAAACACAATCCGCGTTGGCCCGCACCCGTCTAAGATGGCCGCTTCTTCTAGCTCCTTAGGGATAGATTTCATGAATCCCCGCATCACCCAGACCGTGAACGGAAGTACGAGAGCCATGTAGCAAAACGTGAGTCCTGAGAGGGTGTTGTAAAGCCCGAGCCATCGAATCAGTTCGAACATCCCCGAAAGCACCGCAATTTGCGGGAACATGGAAACACTGAGAATGGTCAGGAGTACCAAGGATCTGCCCCGAAAACGCACTCGAGACAGTGAATACGACGACAGAATCGCGATCAGCAAAGCAAAGAGAGAGGTCGCGCCCGCGACCAAAACCGAGTTCAGGACACTTTGTAGGAAGCTGTCGGTCGTTAAAATGGAGCGGTAGTTAACGAGCGTAGGCGAAGTGGGTATCCACTCCACTTTAAAAAGGTCGGCGCCGTTCTTCAAAGACGTTACGACGGCCCAATAAAAGGGAAAGACAGCGTAAAAAACAATCAAAGTGACCAAGAAGTAGAAAGCTATTTTTCCCACCCACTTCATGCTTCATCCCTTTGCGGTCTCACAGCCCATAAGTACAGGAGCGTGAATGAACCGATGAAAAGAAAAATCAAGACGGACGCAGCCGAGCCCACACCGAACTCTTGAAATTCCATCAGCCTCTGCCTTGCATAAATCGTGACGGTGCCGGTATCCACTTTGCTGCCAATCAACACATAAAAAAGGTCGAATACCCGCAACGCGTCGAGTGCTCTGAAAATTACGGCAATCGCTATCGTCGGCTGTATCAACGGGAGCGTGATCTTAAAGAAAATCCTAAATGGCGAACCGGAGTCCAGCTTTGCCGCTTCGTACACGTCTTTGGGTATTAGCTGAAGCCCCGCTAAAATGAGCAGCGCCATAAACGGAGTAGTTTTCCACACGTCCACCATCACGAGTGCGAACATCGCAGTGCTGGGGCTCGAGAGCCACGCAACCGGCTCGGAGGTAAGGCCCAGCGCCATAAACCCCGCGTTGATGACCCCGTACATGTCGTTGTACATCCAAGTCCACATCTTCGCAGAAATCACGGTCGGGATCGCCCACGGGACCAACACGGCAGCCCGCAAAAAAGAACGCCCTCGAAACTCTTCGTTTAGAACGAGCGCGATTCCCAGGCCTAGCAAAGTCTCCAGCACGACTGACAGGAACGAAAACACGAGCGTGTTGCGCAAGGCCACCCACCAGTCAGGGTCCGACAAAATGGCCGCGTAATTTTTAAATCCCACCCAGGTGACGCTGTCATCCAGCGTGAGCAATTCTGCATCGGTAAAACTCAGGTAAAAGGTCCCTAGGAGCGGGCGGCCGGCGACGAGCACTAGCGTAATGAGGGTGGGGGCAAGGAAAACCCACGCCCAGAAAACGCGCGAGTAAAGTAGCCACTGCTGCCAACGCTTGAAGGCGCTAGCGGGCCGATCGATTGGAAAAACGGGAACGGAGGCAGTTGCTTCCACTGGCAAACCCTCTTAAAGCCAATTACCAGTTGCCGCCATTGGAATAGCTCGTGAGCTTTTCCTCTAGCCGCTTCAGGCTCGGGCCCGCTTTTTCAGTTCCCGAAAGTGCCTGGTGGACTGCGTTCCAGAAGTCTGCGCTCACGCGGTTGTATTTCGCCCCTGTTTTGCCCGCAGGCCTCGGCACTGCGTTCAGAAAAACCGCTTTCAGGTCTTTAAAAAGGGGGTTCTTCGCAAGCACTTCTTTATTGTCATACAGCGCAAACCGGGTGGGGTTGAAGCTCCCTTCAATCGCCCGCCTTTTTTGCTCTTCCGCACTCGTTAAGTACCGGACTAAATCCACTGCTTCCTTCGGGGCTTTGGAATAAGCGGAGACTGCGAGAGACCAACCGCCCAAGGTGGCGGCCCTGGGGCCTTTTTTCTCACCTGAAGGGAGAGGGGCCATCCCCACCTTCCCTTTCACAGTGCTTCCTTCGGAATTTAGTAGCGCCCAAGCGTAAGGCCAGTTGCGCATGAAGACCGCTTTGCCAGTCTGGAACGCTCCCCTCGCCTCTTCTTCGCTGTAGCTCAGCGTGCCGGGTGGCACAATCGAGCCGGTCCACGAAGCAATCAGGTCAATGGCTTTGAGCGCTTTGGGGTTATTAATGGATACTTTCCCGTCGGGTTCCACTACCGACCCCCCTCCAAAGCTCGCTACCCACTCAAGGGCGTTGCAAGTGAGGCCTTCATAGGCTCTGCCCTGGTAGACGTAGCCCCAGGTGTCTGTGGCGCCGCTAGCGCGTTCTTTATCCATGATCACTTTGGCGACCGAACCCATCTCTTCCCAAGTGGAGGGCACCGATAGGCCGTACTTTTTTAGTAGATCGGCACGGTAATAGAGCACGCCGCCGTCAGTGAACCAAGGCAAAGCCACGAGCCGCTTATCGACTCGGTTATTGGCAATGGCGCCTTTGATGTGCTCCGAAACTTCCTTCGCACTGACCTGGGTTTCGAAATCCAAAAGGTGCTTCGCGAGTATCCCAGGCCAAACAACGTCGATTTGGTAGATATCAATATCTGCGGATTTAGCTCCTAGGAGCTGTTGGTAGAGCGCAAGCCTATCGTTGCTATCATTGGGGGACGAAAACACTTTGACGGGGACGCCTGTTTTCTTGCTCCACGCATCGATTCCGCTTTGGCAGATTTGCCGCTCAAGGCCATTGGAACCGCAGGAGATAGTTAGTTCGGCAGCGTTTGCTGTGGGCTGTCCCAGCAAGAAAAAACCAACCGAAACAAAAAACAAAAAGAAGCGAAAGAGCTGTACTTTCATGTGCGTCCGAACTCCCACCAAAATGATGCTGATCTGATAACAAGCTGAGTTAACATTAACGCTGGCTGAGGACAAGGCTGTTTACTTGGGGGAAGGCTGCGAGATCTGAATAAGTTGTGACGGGCAGCCTTGGACGGCCGCTGGTATCTGCATTAGATTCTTTTCATGCTGCAGCCGCATTCGGGCTATCGACCCGGCCGTGAAATGGTTATAGGGGGACACCACGTCTTTTTGGCGTAAATAGGTAATCGACCTGACCCACGGACTAGCCATGAGTTCTTCGATGAGCCGGTTGCCTTCATCGGTGTACAAACCGCCGTTCAGCGCGTTCTCGAAAGCGATAGGTTGGCGGTGGCGGGTAGCCAGGTTCACAAAGCCTCGAGCAAGGCTTCTGGCCATGGACCTCCCTGGCCGACCCCCATGAAGGCATTTCTGGCAATTTTCCTCGCTCTGTCCGTGGATGCAATGGGGGTCACAGTCAGGCTTTTCGGCCCCGGTAAAAATGGGGTAAATGAGATTTTTCGAGTTCGGGTATTCTTCCCCCAGCGGCTGGAGCACTTTGGTGAAAATCCACTCGTACCCGTGGCCGTCGGCCTCATTCCATTGCGCAGGATAACCCGCTTCATTGAGCTCGCCCGGCGCTATGAGGCCGGAAGCGAGCTGAGGAAACCGGTTGTGGGAATGCCAGTGAGCCACCGGAAATTTAATAGCGAGCGGCACTTTCGCAAACGGCGAGCCGGGAGCGTGGAACACTTTTATCGCAAGTTCTAAAAGCCGCTTGGCGTATTTGGCTAAACTGTCGTTCAACCAACCAAACACGTCCTTTCCCATTTGGCTAAACTCGCCCTTGGCCGCCAGGAAAGCGTCTACTTCTTCTTTAGTGGTCAAGGCCGAGAAAGCGTCCCAAGACGCAAAGCCGTTGTTGCCTCGGCGCCACGCCTGGTTGAGCGCTTGAATATCTGAACCGTATTTTTCCATCATTGCTTTGCGCAAGTCGTCTTTCGCAAGTATCGACGAAATTTGGAGGAGTCCCCGCCCAGGGTAATCCGCCTCCAGTTTAAAACCCAGGAGCCTGTCGTGTTCGTCCCATGCGGTTGTCCGAATCTCACCCGCCGAAGTTCCACCCGGAATGATTTCTGAAAACCCCGAGGCGCGGCTAGCGTAGTGCTTGTAAAAGGTGGTCCAGTGATCGACTAGAATATCCTCGACATAAGGCAAACCCCAAATTGAGTAATGAGAGTTACGGGCCCCTGTCTCGCTCACAAAAGCTAGGTCGGGCTGGTTCTTTTCGACTTCATCGAGCTGCAAAAGGTAGACGCCTCGATCGGTTTCAACGGGCTTGCTGATCTGTCGAACTCGGAGGCGATTTAAAGCGTCGTCTCTCGCTGGTTCCAGCGTTCCCCGTTTAAGCCAGCCCATATCGCCTCCCTGGGCTCTAAAATCGTCTTGGGAGTACTGCTTCGCAAGCTCTGAAAAATTTTCGGGCGTGGCCTGGGCCGCAATCTTTCGCATTTCGGCGCGGATGAGCTCTTGAGCGTCAGGCGTTGCATCGGGAGGAAAACGCAGGAAAATCTGCCGGAGTTTTACCGTACCAGCTATCCGGTTCCGGAGTCTTTCGGACATCCCGATGCGGACTGGGTCGGCGACGTTCGGTCCGGCCATGTGCGAACTGAGCGTGACTCCAACCAGAAGGCCGGCATCCCATGTGATTTTAAAGGCTTGGTCATAGTAATCAAAAAAAGGGCGATCCGCACCCTCGTGTTCCACGAGGCTTTTCCAGACGTCGAAAGCGACCGAATCGAGGCCGATCTCTTTTGCCCTTACCGAGTGAAGGTAGTGCTCATGCCAGCTTGAGTGGCTTTCCCAACCCTTCCACCGCGGGTCTCCATACAGAAGCTCCGCCATTGATTTCCATTTTTTCGGCACGCCGTCTGAGTCAGCAGACAACACCGTCCGGGGGCATACACCGAGCGAGAGCAGAGCAAACCACGTCGCCCCAATCAAATGTAGGAATCTGATTTTGGAAAGCAAAAGTACCCCTCGGTGTTTTCCCAGCTGTGCTCCCTAGGGAAACCCAGAAGGTGGGCCCTAGTCAACCCTCTAAACTAATTCGATATTTGGACTAACGGACCAGTCGCTCCCTAGTCCAATTCCACCACCGCAAAGCTTCTGCTTCGGGGTCGCCCACTTCAATCGGATCATGAAACTCTACCTCCGCGACGATCTTGTCAAAAGACAATAAACGCCAAAGGTGGGGCGCGAAAAGGTCGCGGTCAATGAACGCCACCTCACGAATGGGCTCGTAGCGAATCCGAAAAGGCTGGACTGGGATCGAGTGGCGTTTAGCAATGAGGAAAGATCCCCACCGCCAGGGAGTTTCTTCTAGAAGCTTGGTCGTGCCTGAAGGGAAAATGGTCACGCTCTGCGCATTCTTTTTAATAAACGGCGCACTCGACTCTGCCGCTTCTCTCCGCGAGTGCGTGGAACTTCGGTCTACAAAAACGGTCCCGACGCTCCGCATGCCCCGTCCAAAGAAAGGCCACCGAGAAAGCTCTCGTTTCGCAATATACACTGCCGGAGCGACCGACATGATCAAAGGGATGTCCAAATAGCTTAAGTGGTTCCCCATAAAAAGAACGGGGCTTTGGGAAGGGGTTCCAATCTGCTTTACCTCGACGCGAACGATCTTGAGGAGTTCACTCGCCCAAGACTGCATGACGGAGTCTCGGTACTCGCGGGTGAGCCCTTCAGGCGAAGCTTCGGCTCTAAAAAGAGCACTTGCTTTGCTTCGGGTGACCCAGAGAATTTTGCCAAAGCGGTTTAGACGTTCAACGAAGTGTGCCATTGCCCATAGGCCAACAGAAAATGGATCAGATTTCTAGAAAAATCGAGCTCGGCACCCTAGGGCGACCGCATTATTCGGCGTGAGAGGACGCCTGAGCTATTACCGATTCGGCGTTGTGGGCCGAAAGGCTGCGCACTTCGATTAAATCAGAACAGCCCGCGGTCCCGTTTGTGTCTCTTCCGAGGGTTTTTCGAATAAGGTTACCAAATTTCCTGCCTAAGCTGCCCCGGGTTTTCCATGCGTCCAGCCCCGTACCAAATGCGAAAAAGCCGATGAATGCATACTGCAGGGCGTTTCCCAGCGCATTGGAAGCTCCGAGCATGGTGGCGTTGCGCATTGCCGGGTACAAAGTGTCCCACCAAATGTACCGAGTGGAGATCTCCAGCGACTTATTGGTGCTGTAGGCCTGCCCCAGCACCGTCGCAAGCTCGTCGACTTGCTTCCCGTTTTTTTCTAGGTGCTCCAGGTAAAGCCGATTGGCGTTCGCCGCTCTTTGGTTAAACGTGCCAGCAAGCGTTTCGGCAGGCATGTAACCCATCGCCGAGTAAGCAGAAGTATAAACGGAGACCCAAAGGAGTGCCGCGTTGATATGACCGCCGCCAAACACGGTCAGCATTCCCGTACAAATCAACATTTCGATAGCCACCGATGAGAGGAAAAAGAAAATCCTGCTGTAAGCGTCTTCCTCGCCTAAAACGAGGTGTTCCCCGGAGGCGCGTGAGGGGTCAAAACGGGGTGTCACCCACTGGCGGCGAAACGAGTTGATCGCTGTAAAAAAAGTTTGGTAGCCGAGTACCCAAAGCGTCAACATCCCGCAGGCGGTCAAAGTAGTAGGGGAAACTTGGCCAAGTGAAGTCACCAGGTCGAGCCCAGCGCCGGCCGTGCTACCAAAGCTCTTCATTTCAAAAAGCTGGCCCGCCGCTTGCGAAA
>JANPJT010000141.1:0-5847 GCA_031425635.1 Pseudomonadota bacterium | reverse complement strand
CCTCACCTTCGAGCAAAGAAGTGTCGTGCTTGAAATCACCGGAGTGGATTACGACCCCTACCGGAGTTTCGATGGCGAGCGCAGTTGCTTCAATGATGGAGTGAGCGACTGGAATCGCTTCAAAAGTGAAAGGGCCCACTTTAAATTTCTTCAAAGGTTGAATTTCGTGAAAGCGAACTTCTTCAAGCTGTGGGTACTCCACGAGCTTGTTCTCAATCAGCCCTTTGGGGAACGGCGTGCAGTACACATCGACGTCGGTATCCATTAAAAGAAAGGGAATTGCGCCAATATGGTCGTCGTGCCCATGCGTCATGACCACCCCAAGCAAGCGGTCGGCGTTTTGACGCACGTAAGCAAGATCGGGAGTCAGAAGCTCAACCCCGGGGTAGCTCGCATCGGGGAACTGGATCCCACAATCGATGAGGACCATTTGTCCATCCCACTCCAGGACCATGCAGTTCATTCCAATTTCTCCCAAGCCCCCTAATGGAAGAATCTTCAGACTTTTCGATGACATAAGTGCAGGTTCCTTCTTTCTCTCTCACGGCCAAACTTATAGTTAACTATTCTTTCCCGCCTTCCGACAAGAAGTTTGGAGAATAACCTGTCGGGGGTAACGGTCTGTCATGAAATCGCAAACCTACTCAAAGACGTTCCTTGCTGCAGTCCTTGTGCTTGCGCTTTGGATGGCGAGTGGCTGCGCTAACAAGAACAATGTCGCTGAAGACGGCGAACAGACTGAAGCGTTTAGCGATGCAAGTGGCTCTGAGAGCCTCGACGGCGAACCCACCGCGCCAGAAGAGCCAACGGCCCAAGAAGCGGAACTCTTTGGCGAAGGCGAACAAAAAGAGGCTACTACTGAAGTAGCCAAGACCGACGGGACCGAAGCGGCAGACCCGGCGATGGAAAGCCTGTTTGACGCTGCCCCGCAAGACGCCGCGGCGGAACCTAACTTTGAAGAACTTACGGGGAAATCGACGGAGCAGGCCCCCGCGGAAACAGCTCCCAATAGCGCGGACCCCTTGCTCGCGGAAAAAGCCGCTGAGCCAGCAGTCGAATCGGTCGCCGCTAACACGCCCGATTTCAGCCCGAGCGTGGCCAAGTCGTATTCGGGTGCAGTAGCGCCCAATATCCCAGAGCGTGCGGTGGTCCGAAAAGGCAAGAGCCTCAATCGGTACTATTTCGTTCGCAGCGGCGACAACACGTCTAAAGTTTCGGAACTCATTTACGGCGACACAACGCACGCGGCTGACTTAAAGAAGTGGAACAAAGGGCGCTGGAGCCCAGGGAAAGTAGTGTATTACGCGTCGCCCTCTCAGCCAGACGATGCTCAAATGGTTTCGTTCTACGACGAACGCAATTTAACCCCCGACCAGCACACGGTAGCGCGGGGCGAGTCCATGTCGGCGATTGCAAAGAACCTTCTCGGAAGCACTTCCAGTTGGAAAGAACTCGCAGTCGTGAATGGTCTATCAAGCCCTGACACCCTGCAAAAAGGCCAGACCATCAAAGTGTTCTCGAGCCTGACGAGTTCCAACGCCGTAGCAGAAACCCCCGTCACTGAACCAGTCGTGGCAAGCGCTCCGTCGGAAACCAAACCTTCCGTCGCTCCCGAAGTTCCTCCCATTCCAGCAGATATGGGCGCACTTGCACCCGGCACGCAGGACCCCGTGGCAGAAGACTTGAATAAGACAAAGCGCAAGCCCAAGAAAGACGGCCTTAACCTCGCGAAAGTCCTTAGCCAGAATTCATTTACAATCGCCATGGGCCTCGGCTTAGGCTTACTGCTTGTCTCTTTGATGATGATCAACAAGCGCAAACGGGGCGGAGGCGCAGTAGAGGAGTTCGGAGAAGACGCGTTTGCGGCCCCGAACAAGAAGAAACGCCGCTAGTTCCCCCTTCCTAGATGTTTGACAAATGCCGCTCCGCTGAGCAGTTTACAGCTTTTGTGGAGAGGGTATGAATCTAAAAGACTGCTTGTTCACTTCGGAATCCGTTACAGAAGGCCATCCAGATAAAATGGCCGACCAAGTCAGTGACGCGGTATTAGACGCTATCCTCGCACAAGATCCCCGCGGAAGAGTGGCTTGTGAGTGCCTTCTCACGACGGGCTTAGTCATGATTAGCGGCGAGATCACGACCACTGCGATCGTGGATTTTACCCAAGTTGCACGCGCCACCGTAAAGAAAATTGGCTATGACTCGGACGAAAAAGGGTTCGACTACAACACTTGCTCAGTGATTACGGCGATTGGACGCCAGTCGCCCGATATTTCTCAAGGAGTGACCGAAGGGGAAGGCTTGTTTAAAGAACAAGGAGCGGGCGACCAAGGGGCCATGTTTGGCTACGCTTGCGACGAAACCCCTGAATTTCTGCCTGCCTCGTTAGCTTTCTCTCACCGTTTGACACGCCGCCTCTCGGAGTGCCGAAAAGAAAACACTTTGGGCTTCTTGCGGCCGGACGGAAAAGCCCAAGTCACTGTGCAGTATGAGAATGGCACCGCTAAACGCGTCGATGCCATTGTGGTCTCTACCCAGCACAGCCCCGACGTTCAGCACGAAGAACTGAAAGCGGCGATCCAAGAGGAAGTGATCCAAAAAGTAGTGCCTGCGAAGCTGATTGATTCGAAAACAAAATTCTACATCAACCCCACCGGACGATTCGTCGTCGGTGGCCCGATGGGTGACTGCGGCCTGACGGGCCGCAAAATCATTGTCGATACTTATGGTGGGCACGGAGCTCACGGTGGTGGCGCTTTCTCTGGAAAAGATCCTTCGAAAGTAGATCGATCGGCCTCGTATATGGCGCGCTACATTGCCAAAAACATCGTGGCGGCAGGTTTGGCTAAACGCTGCTTAGTCCAGCTTGCTTATGCCATTGGAGTCGCCGAGCCTGTTTCTCTAATGATCGAGGACTTTGGCACCGGCACGATAGAATCCCATAAGCTAGCGAGCGCCGTGCGGGAGCTTTTTGGGATGAAGCCTGCAGAAATCACGAAAACGCTCGATCTCTTGCGCCCCATTTACGAAGAAACCGCTGCGTACGGCCACTTTGGCCGAACCAGCTCCAAAGGTTTCACTTGGGAAAAAACGGACAGGGCCCAAGACCTCAAAACCTTGCTCCACTAGAGCGACGCTTTACGGTTAGTAATCGGATTTCTTTCTCGTTAACGCTGGTTGTCGGGGTTGGGTACGAACGCGGTACGTTCTCAGGCACCGGCTTTGGGGTGGTGTGTGGGCGCTAATTTAAGAAACACGCAGGCGGGCTTTGCACTTAAGTGTTTGGGAGGCGCTCGCACCGCCGACCGAGTAACTGGTTCCTATCTGCCCCCAGCCGGCGGTAACGGTTTTTAAAATGAGCGCCCCACTCACCACCCCAAAGCCTCGACCGCTCCGTTCATTGAATGCCACGCCGACACCAGCCGATCACTTTGGGGAGTCTCTGAGGTTCGTTCTTTAGCTTTTCGGTCGCATGGATGCGAGGACGACCTACCCCTTTTAGCGGAAAGAGCGCTGTGCTCGGACACCCCTACTTTAGGCTAGGCTTCGTGCGCTTTTGAGCTGGGCGTCGATCTTGGCTTGGGCTTGGCTTAGGGGCCGGAGAGTGCAGTTCGTCCATCTCAATCTCGATATCGAATGTCAGCTCGTCACATGCAAAGCAAACAAGTCGATTGTTCATGAGAAAACGTGAATGGGCTTTATTGCAAACAGTGCAAGTAGGCATAAAAACTCCTGGTTTTAACGATGGGTTTGTTCAGTAGAGCAGTGGCTCAAAAGGCGCAGCTGCTTTGGACGAGGAGCTTTTTGAAGTGTCTAAAGAGACAACTTAAAGATAGCGCGCCGCGTCCCAGTTATCAATACAAATCATTGAATTCATTGATAAATCTGTATTCTTGCAGAATACGCCGCCTAGTGGGCTACGGCGGGCGCCACCGGTGTCTCAGCCTCGGGCAGCGGACCGACAATGGCCTCAGGCTCCACTGTAGGGGCCTTAAAGACCTCTTCAGTGAGAAGCGCATGCCTGAGCACTTGGTCCATGTGAGAAACGTCTATGACGTTGATGTGCTTCAAGATGTTCTTCGGGATGTCCTCAAGATCTTTCACATTTTCGTGGGGTATGAGGACCGTTTTAATACCCCCCCGGTGGGCCGCGAAGATTTTTTCTTTGAGGCCCCCGATAGGGAGCACATTGCCCCGAAGCGTGATCTCGCCCGTCATCGCGACTTCCCGACTAACGGGCTTCCCGGTTAAAGAGCTCACCAAGGCTGTCGCTATCGTGATCCCTGCTGAAGGTCCATCCTTCGGGATTGCGCCTTCCGGAACATGGATGTGTAAATCAATGTTCTGGTAAAAGTCAGTTTCAAGCCCCAAGAGCTTTGCGCGCGATCGCACGTAGCTCATTGCCGCTTGCGCAGACTCCTGCATCACGTCGCCCAGCTTGCCCGTAATGGTGAGCTTTCCTTTGCCGGGCATCTGCAAGACTTCAATAGTGAGCATGTCCCCGCCGGTCTCGGTGTATGCAAGGCCGTTACAAATACCAATCTCGGAGTTTTCTTCGATCGTTTGGTATTTGTACTTATGGGGCCCTAGAAGCTCGACGAGCTTCTTCGGTGAAACCACAATGCGATTCCGCTCGGCTGCTTTCTTGGCCCATTGGCGCGCCACTTTCCGGCAAACGGCAGCTGCCACACGCTCGAGGCTTCTCACACCGGCTTCTCGAGTATAGTGGCGGATCATGGATTCGATGGAAGCGACTGGAAAAACAAGTTTCTCCGCTTCAAGCCCGTGGCTCTGGGTCACTTTGGGGATCAAGTGCCGAATAGAAATCTGGGTCTTCTCTTCTTCGGTGTAGCCCGAGAGAGAAATGACTTCTAGCCGGTCCAGCAAAGGCCAGGGGATCGTGTGCTGAGAGTTCGCAGTCGTAATGAACATGACTTGAGACAAGTCGTATTCGACTTCCATGTAATGATCCGAAAAGAACTTATTCTGCTGAGGATCGAGCACTTCCAGCAAAGCGGCGCTCGGATCGCCTCGGAAGTCGGTGCTCATTTTGTCGATTTCATCTAACAGAATGACGGGGTTGATCGTCCCGGCTTTTTTCATGGCCTGGATCAACTTACCGGGCAAAGCGCCTATGTAAGTGCGTCGGTGCCCGCGGATTTCCGCCTCGTCCCGAACTCCGCCTAAGGAGATTTTCACAAAGTTTCTGCCAATGGAACGCGCGATCGACCTTGCGAGAGAAGTTTTCCCCACCCCCGGAGGCCCGACCATGCATAGGATAGGTCCCTGTACTTTATCTACGAGGCTTTGAACGGCCAAGTGCTCTAGAATGCGTTCTTTAACGGTCTTCAAGCCGTAATGATCTTCGTCGAGGATGCTTTCCGCTTTCTCTACGTCGATTTTATCTTCGGTCTTTTCGTTCCAAGGAATGCTCAGAAACCAATCCAAATAATTGCGCACGACTGTCGCTTCGGCCGACATTGGCGACATCATTTTAAGCTTTTTGAGCTCCGATTTCGCTTTTTTCGCGGCTTCTTCTGGCATGCGTTTGCGCTTGATAAGCTTCTCAAGCTCAAACATTTCATTCTTAAACTCATCTCGCTCGCCGAGTTCTTTCTGAATGGCCTGCATTTGCTCATTCAAGTAATACTCTTTTTGCGAACGCTCCATCTGCTTCTTGACGCGGCTACGGATCTTCTTTTCTACCTGGAGGATTTCGATTTCACCTTCCAGCAAAGCGTAAAGCTCTTCAAGACGGGTGCAAGCGTCGGTGAGCTCGAGCAGCTTCTGCTTGTCCTCTACTTTAATGTTGAGGTGCGGGACGATGGTGTCGGCAAAGGCGCGCAC
>JANPJT010000140.1:0-16529 GCA_031425635.1 Pseudomonadota bacterium | reverse complement strand
GTGGAAAGAACCATAGCCTGGTTAAAAACACATTCCCGCTTAGCCAAGCGCAGGGACCTCCTCCAAACTAGCTACACCGGTTTCCTACACCTCGCTTGCTGCCTACTGTTGATGGAAAGGTTTTACTAATGGCCACCCATCCACTAAACGGCCGAAAAAGTGCCGGGTGCGACAAGCGAGCAAGAAAGTGCCCATCGCCAAGTCGGCCGAAAATGAGCCGGGCACCTCATTCCGCGTGGAAACAGGGAACATATCGCGCGCGATGTAGTGGAGAGGGCAGGCAGGGCGAGTGTTATTTCCGACGAGTCTCGACAAACACCCGCTTCCAAAGCTTCACTGCGTACTTGCTGCGTTACCGGGCGTCTTCTTGGTTAGGCTTCAGCATTTTGCGCAAAACCTCGGCGACCGTTTCGCCGTTTTCTATGCGCTCTTGCCAGGGCTGATCGCCGCCAAATTTCTCGATGGCCTGAAGTAAGAATGCCCCGGTGAGGTAATAAACGCCTCGGCTTTCATCGAAGATCTCGGGGTTTGCAGTGGTGAGCGCGGGATTCTTCATCACAATCAGGGGCTCGCCCCCAACGGGGTTACCAGCCCGTTTGGCCAGAGCCGAGCTAAAATAAGTCGGTGTGCCTTCAATGCATTCGCCGTGCTCTAGCCACTTCCAGCAGGCAAGAGCGCTTTCGTCCTGTCCGGGCTTCTGACGCCGATCGAGAATTTGCAGGAGGGCCTTCCGCACCGCTTCGTCGTTCAACTCAGTACCTTGGATAGCCCGCCAGTCTTTCAACTCCACTTCAAAGTCGGCCATCCACGCTACGTTTTCCTGGCACTTTTTGTTCACTTCAGTGCTCTTATCGCTCGCCCAGGCTAAAAACTTCTTGAATCGCTTCATCTGGTACAGATGGAAGAGTTCGTGAGCCATCGCCACCGGCAAGTATTCGGGTGAACTGAAAAGTTGTTTATCATGGCTGTCGGGGAGGTTCTGCAAGGAGTCCAAGTCCATAAAAGACGCCGGCAGGTTCGTGGCATCGACTAGGTTCAAGTTCGAAAGTTTTAGCCCAGGGAGGTAGCCATTTGGCAGAAAGAGATTCATTTCCACGTTTTTCGGACCAGGCCCTTTTAGCCCTGCGCCTCGAAGCAGCTCTACTTTCGGATCGATTATGCGGTAGGTCCGTTCGGTTCCGTCACAACGTTCAAACTTTAAATTGGATCTGTTCAGCTCGGATTGGGGGTACCCTATAGTAAACCACTGCTGTTCGTCGCCTTTTCCCACCGTCACGCCAAAACGCAGCCCGCTCGCTTCAACCGTCTTCCAAGGAGAGCGCACTTTCGTCATTTTCTCGAGCCGAATCGCCACTTCGAATACCGACTTCGGGCACTCGACCAAAAGCTCTTCGCTCCGTTCTGGCGGGCGAGCAGGGGCCGGCGCATGCTCGGCTAAGGCCGATGACTCGATGAATACGGAAGCTAAAATGGAAAGAAGGCAGGTGTTCACTCCAATAGGTTTTGCAAGTTGGATGCCCAACCGACCGGGAAATGGGTGGCTACCGCAAAAGCGAATAGCTGCCGCCCCAAAAAGGAACCTATCGCGCGCGATACATGGCTTGGAAAGTAGTCGACTCACGGGGCGTTTTTGGAGTGCCGTCCCCTGGCCTCTAAATCGGGTAATCGTGCTGCCGAAGCGCTTCATATAAGACGACGGCAGCGGCTTGGGCCAGGTTTAAGCTTCTTACTAAGTGCGTCCGCATCGGGATTTGCAGGAACCGGTCGGGGTACGCTTCAAAAAGGCTTGTCGGCAACCCTTCGGTTTCGCTGCCCAACACCAGGTAAGTATCTTTCGGGAACACCGCTTTACCAAACGGCTTGGTGGCCTTCTTGCTAAAGAAAAACAACTCCTTAGGTGCTTCCTTCTTTAGGAATTCGGCCCAGTCCAAGTGCTCTCTGACCCCGACATGGTCCCAATAATCGAGCCCCGCGCGCTTCACGCGGGCCGCGTCGGTTTTAAAACCGAGCGGGTGAATCAAGTGCAGCGTCGCCCCCGTGCATGCGCACAGCCTAGCAATCGAACCTGTGTTTTGGGGGATGACCGGTTGGTGGAGTACAATATGAAACACTCCGCCTCTGATAGCACACTAGTATTGAAATGCCAGCCCCCTAGAATTAGACTCCGCCCACTCATGCAGGACATTAACAAATCGGTACACATTAAAACTTTCGGCTGCCAGATGAACGTTTACGACTCGAACCGCATGATGGCTTCCTTAGAGAAGCGAGGGTACCGGAGCGAAGAGCGCCTCAGCGAAGCGGGCGTGGTGATCCTCAACACCTGCAGCATCCGAGATAAGTCGGAGCATAAAGTTTTAAGCCTGTTGGGGGAACTAAAGCCCCTTAAGGCAAAAAATCCCTCGCTCGTCATTGGGGTCTCGGGGTGCGTGGGCCAGCGCATGGGGCGTACTTTGCTCCAAAGGGTGCCTCACCTCGATTTAGTCCTAGGGCCCGATAGCATCGACCGCATTGGGGACTTGATTGAATCCGCTTCTAAAGGGGGCGCTCGCCAAGTCGATGTCCAAATGGATGGCCCGGGGAGGTCGTACTCTCAGCCAGCCCTCGTCCACGCTCCGAAAGTCAGCGAGTTTTTGACCATTGTAAAAGGCTGCGACCATTTTTGTACTTACTGCATCGTTCCGTTTGTGCGGGGGAGAGAGAAGAGCCGTTCGATTGCGGAAGTTGTGGCCGACGCACGATCGTTAGTAGAACGCGGGACGCGCGAAATTGTTTTTCTCGGGCAAAACATCAACACCTACGGCAAAGGCACCGACGAGAACCTCGCGAAACTCGTGGAAGAAGCCCAAAAGATCGAAGGGCTTTTGCGGATCCGCTACGTTACTTCGCACCCGAGAGACCTCGGGCCTGACCTCATTGCGCAATTTGGGACAGTCCCCAAACTTTGCCCGCTGCTGCACTTGCCGTTTCAATCCGGCAGCGATCGGATTTTAAAACGCATGTCTCGCCTTTATACTGCCGCAGAGTACCGACGGAAAATCGAAGCGCTCCAGCAAGCATGCCCTGGGATTGCGCTCTCGACCGACGTGATTGTCGGCTTCCCTGGCGAAACCGAAAGCGACTTCGAGCAAACGCTGCAGATCATGCGCGAGATCGATTTCTCCATGGCCTATATGTTTAAGTACTCGCCGCGCCCTGGCACTCGGGCCGTCGGGTTTGACGACGCTTTGGTCCCAGAGCCGGTAAAAGAAGAGCGCTTAAAAAGGCTCCAGGAAATCAGCCTTCGGGCGGTTACTTTACAGAACGAAGCTTTGGTGGGCACCACCACTCCGGTTCTGGTCGAGTCGCTCGATCGAAAAGAACGGTTTTTTACGGGACGCAACCCGCATGGTAAAGTAGTGCACGTTCTCAATGCAGGCGAAGCGTGCGTTGGGAAATTAGTGAGTGTAGAAATTACCGAATCGAACGCATCCAACTTGAGAGGCTACTATGTCGGAGCTCCCCGAATTGACAGGGGATCTGAAGCGAGACTACCCGTTTCGCTTTAAGTCCCCAACGATCGCAAAAAACGCCCTGGTCCTAGCAGGCGCCCACGTTTTGGGCGATGTGACTTTGGGAGAAGAAAGCAGCGTTTGGTTTAATGCCGTCGTGCGCGGGGACGTAAACTACATTCGCATTGGCAGCCAAACGAATGTCCAAGACCTGAGCCTCATCCACGTTTCCTACCACGCGAGCCCCACGATCATCGGCAATGGCGTGACGATTGGGCATAGCGTTGTTTTGCACGCGTGCACGATTGGAAACTTTGTCTTAGTGGGAATGGGCTCGGTAGTTTTAGATGACGCCGAGATTGGCGACTACGTGATTCTGGGAGCCGGGAGCCTTGTGACTCCGCGAACCAAAATCCCCTCGGGCACCAAAGCGTTCGGCCGGCCGGCCAAAGTGGTCGGGGAGTTGACCCAAGATGAACGGGATCGGATCGAGTTTAACTCTCGCCACTACGTAAACTTGGCGAAATCGTATAGCTCCCCAGCCGCCAAGAGCCATCCCTCAGTTTGACAACTAGAGCCAGCAGACAAAGGAAAACAAAAGTGGCTGGCCGTAAGATAGCGACCGAGTTGATTGCGCCCAGCGCGTAAATCACGAGGCCAATCAAAAGGGGAAAGCTGAGCTGCTTAAAGCGGTGAACGATGACTTGCCGAAGGCTGAGCCGAAATTGAGCCGCCGGTAGCCAGTTGAGCAAAGAAAAAGGAGAAATCAAAATACCTGCCAGCACGCCGTCTAAGTGCGCAGCCCGCACCAGCGGATCAGGTGAAGCATTCATTAAAACCAGTGTGAGAGCAAAGTAAGCGACGCTGAAGCTTCCCGACAAGAACCCCAGCCCAATCCCGCACAGAAAAGTGAAAAGGCCGATGGCCGAAGGGTGGATCCTCGGATCTACCAATCGAAGGACCAGATCGGTTGCGCTAAGCACGGTACTCAGCGACGCAACGGTCGCGCAAAGTAAGAGCACGCCTGCTCCCTTTAATAGCTCGGTACGGACTCGCGCCCAGTTGCGTTTCGTTGACGACAGAAGCTGAACGAGCACGAGGCTGAGACCTATTCGGGTGAGAGTGGAGGTGCCGGCCCAAAACGAGAAGTAGTGTGTCGCCACTTCGATGGATAGCACGAGCACGACGGTTCTCAGGAAGTAGGGGAACTCCCAGACGAACGCTTCATAACGCGTCTTTCGGTACTCTAAGAGCATGAAAAGGATCAGCCCGAAAGTGAAGTACCGCGGGACCAAAAGGTTCTTCGTTGCAAACGCCGATAGCTGGCCGAAGTCCAACGCAAGCAAGTAAAGGCTCATGGCTGCTGCAATCACTTGCAGGGTAAAGAACTGCGCAAGGCGGGCCACCGAACCTTTAAAAGGGAGCAGCAGTGGGCCAACGAGTGTAAACGCTGTGGGGTTCCATAGTCCCATTCCAAAAAGAGAGACTCGGCTAAGGCGCTTGGCGAGCGGTTCTTTCAAGACAAAGGCAGAGGGAGGCGTCGTGGCTCCCCGACAAAGCGCTACCCACGCGAGAATTAAAATAAAGCCCACCCAGGGTTGCTCTCCGTTGAAAGTATCTCGAAAGCTGACGAACACGGCGTTGGATAGTCCGATAGGGCTTCCTCCGGCTAAAAGTATGAGGTACGTCACGATCGTCCAGCCGATTCCCCATTGACGGAACTCGAAAACAAGCGCGAGCAGAAATACCGCCAGCGGAAAAAGAACAAGCGGGCGCGGGAAATCAAAGAAAAGGTCCCGCTCGATTTGCGGGGTACCCGCCTCGGTCCGCACCTGAAAACGAAAGCTCCAAAAACTCCGCAGCTCAAAGCGCGTGCTTTTTGCATTTTGAGCGACGAGCGAGCAAGCCGGGCCCCCTTCCGGGCGAGTCGGGACGGGAAGGCGTTCAAGAATGTACTTTTCAACGAGGGTTGCCGATTTTGCTTCCAACGTGGCACAGTGTTCGGCGACTTGGTCGCGAAGGCGAGTGTCGCTTTGCAAGGAGGCGCCCAGTTTGCTCAGAGCAAACTTCGTGTCATCCACGGGAAGGTTCTTTAGAATAATCCCCGAAGCAAGGACACTTACCCAAAAGCCATAGTTTAGAGAGTTCAGTATTTTCATGGTGTAGTCCCATTTTATCAGAAAGGGGGTCAAAAATGACGAAGGGAATGTTCAACTCGCGAGATGGGACGCCAATCTATTACGAAGTGCTCGGCGAGGGGCGCCCGCTGTTTCTCTGTTATGGCTTACTGTGTCGAAGGGAACACTGGGTGCACCAGCTGCCTTTTTTTGCGGCGCGGTACCAAGTGGTGGTGATCGACTACCGAGGGCACCAGCGTTCAGGGATCCCTTTGAATGATAAAAACCTGACCATCGAGTGGTGCGCGAAAGACCTTCAGGACACGGCCAACTTGCTCGGGCTTCAAGAGTTCAGCTGCTTAGGCCACAGCATGGGAGTCCCTGTCCTCGCCCATTTGGCCGCGTGGGAGCCAGTTCGCCTGAAGTCCAATGTCTATATTTGCGGTTCTGTGAATAACCCGTTTGAGCAAATGCTTTTCACCGATCGGCTCGATCCGATTTTTAGTGCGTCCGCCACTGTTTTTGAGAAAGCGCCTTTTGTTGCGGAACGAGTATGGCAGGCGTTAACGCAACGCAACCCGATCTCGGACTTCGTCGCTGCCCAACTCGGATTCAATCCCGACGTTGCGCGGAAAGACGATGTGGGCAGTTACTTGGAAGGCGTTCGGCAAGCCCGGCCCGAAGTTTTTTACCGGCTGATGTCCGACTACCGCGCAGTGGATCGCAGAACGCTCTTGCAGCAGTCGAAAGTCCCCACGCTGGTGGTTGCGGGAGATGAAGACTGCATTACGCCTTTGCCAGTGCAAAGGGAAATGGCGCAACTTTTGCCCCATAGCCAATTTGTTCAAGTCGCTGGAGGCAGCCACAATGCCCATATGGATTTTCCGGACTTTGTGAACGAACGCATTCGATCGTTTTTCGAGAAAGTGAGCTACGTATGAAGAATTTCTTTCTGGGGGCTTTGGGCCTCGCGCTTTTGCTTTCCGGCTGTGCGTCGAAACCGCCGGTCCAGCAAGCGCCTTTGGTTCCGCTAGCCCCTCGCGATTTCTTTCGGGATCAAGCAGAAAGGCGCCGCGTCCTTCAGGATTTTTCGGGAAAGCTTAAATTAAGTTACGTGACCGAGAAAAACCCTGTTTCGGGAAGCGGTCGGATCGTGGGCGCTGCCCTTGACCGTGTGCGCATCGAGCTGAGAGATCCTTTAGGACGGCTACAGTACGTGCTCTTAAAGCAAGGCGAACGGGTTGCCGCAAGCTTCCCGCGCAGCCAAAAAGCAGTCACGGAAAACAGCGGGGGGAGGGCGTACTTCCAGCAGGTTCTCGGAGCTCCTTGGAGTTTAGGCGACCTGGTGGCGCTCTTTACGGGGAGGCTTCCCAAGGGGTGGGAGAGTCAGCCGGTTAAAAGTTGGAAATGGGACGGCGAGAAGGCCGCTTACCGCGGCCTGTTGGAAGACGGAAAGCACTCCGTGACCGTTTGGGTGGATGCCAAGAACACGAGCCTCCAATCGTTGGTTTGGAAAGTGGGAGAGCAAACCCTCGAAGTCGACTACGAAGATTACGACGCATGCTGCGAGCCACAAGATAGTTTTAAGCTCGCGCACAAAGTGAGTCTCAAACTCCCCGGAGAAAAGTCGGAAGTGGGGGTCGTCTGGGACACGCTGAAAAAGGCGGCGCAGCCCGCTCCGCTGGCACTCTTCGATTTTCAGGCAGCACCTGGTGATAAAGTGGTTGAGCTGAAGGTTAGGCCGCGTAACGGGCTTTAAGGGTAGAAAGGCCCTGAGTGAGGGCGTTTTCGTCCGCCACAAAGTAGGACGAATTTCTTTTAATCAGGGTTTTCTCTGCGATGAGTTCTTTGAGGCAGTCGCTGACCGTTTCGAGTTCGACGCCGATGGTGGCATGGATGTCTTCCGCGGTGACCGAAATCTCGACCCCACCATTGGTTTGCTTGGATAGGTACTCGCAGCAATACAACAGGTATTGCCCCATTCGCTCGACCGGGTTTACCGTCTGAAGGACTCCGATGAGAGCGTTCGCTCGGTCGAGCCGTTCTACGACCGTTTGCAGGAGCTTCAGCGAAAAATCTGGGATCTTAGTCGCGATAGCTTTTAAGCTTTGCGAATCAAATTCTAGAGCGACCGATTCAGAGTCTGCTATTGCGGTGAACGCCCGGCGGTAAGGCGCCGTCACACACAGCGCTTTTTCCCCGACAATTTCGCCCGGTCCGACCGTTGCAATCACACGTTCCGATTGCGCGACTTTGTGGGTCAACTTTACCGAACCCTCAACCAATATGTAGAGCGTGTTGCCTTTATCATTTTGCTTGAACAGCGTGGTCCCAGCGGGAATCTGGATGAGGAAGCGCTTTAGGACGCCGTCTTTAATTTGGTCTAATTTAAACATTGAGCTCCTTTATCGGCCGTGGGGTCGGGAACCTTTAGCCGCCGCGGCGGGGCGCTGTCGCGTCAGCGCTCAAGTTCTGCGCTGCACTCACCGAGACGTTGAGTGGAGCTCTTCACCATGGAAAAAATCTTAGTCATCGATGACAACAAGGATTATCAGTTTTTAATTCAGTCCTGTTTGTCTAAGGAATTCAAGGTCTTACTTGCAGACACAGGCAAGCAAGGGGTCGCAATGGCGGTCGAGCATACGCCCGACCTGATCTTGCTCGATATTTCCCTGGGCGAGATTGATGGCTTTGAAGTCTGCCACTTGTTGAAGGGCCAGAAGGAAACGGCAAACACGCCAGTTATCTTTCTGTCCTCGCGGGGCGACGCTCACAGCAAAGTCATGGGCTTTGACCTCGGGGCCGATGACTACATTCAAAAGCCTTTTGAAGCGGAAGAACTTCGGGCACGGGTCAAAGTCCGTATCAAGCAGAACCAAGCCCGTAAACAGGGCTCCCCGTCTTTTGAGCTCGGAGGCCTGAGGATCGATTTCCTGGGGCACCGAGTGTACTTGCAAGACAAAGAAATCGCCTTTTCGGCGCTGGAATTTAAGCTACTCTCGTTCTTCGTGCGAAACCCCGATCGGGTTCTAAGCCGCGAGAAAATCCTGAACAATGTGTGGGGAGTGGATACTTTTGTAACGGATCGCGTTGTGGATTCTCATATCCGCAGCATTCGAAAAAAACTCGGCCCTTTCAAAGACCATATCGAATCGATCTACGGAGAAGGGTACCGTTTCAACCCGGGAACGCTCGCCAGCGACAAAGGGGCCGAAGCGGCCTAACTCCCTAAGGTTCGCAATTATCCCACGGTAGGCTATACTGGGCCGTGGCCAAACGCCCTCTTTCTCTCCTTCTTGCAAGCCTGACCTTTCTTTACTTTCCTGCGGAACTTTTTGCCCGACACCTCTCCGGCTTCTCCATTGCCCCCTTAGAGGCGTTCATTTCGGGAGTCCTGCCCGTGCTTCTGCTGGTTGCGCTTCTCAGAGTGACTCGCCTTGGGTGGTTTACTCTCATTGCGTTTGTAGCGCTGTGGGGAATCCGGGACTTGAGCTTAGTAACTTCTGCTCGAGGCGCGAGCCCGTTTGCTTTGCTAGGGCACCTTTTCGTTTACGGGGTAAGCCTCGGCTATTTTATCAACCCTCGGATTAGAACTCTCTATTTTGATCCCAAGCTTTGCTGGTGGAAAAGTAAGCCGCGTTACGAAACCAACCTTCCGCTCATTTTAAAGCACAAAGACCAGTGGACTTACCCGATTGCCAAAAATATTTCCGAAGGAGGGTGTTTTGTGGAAACGCCCCATTTTCTGGAATTGGACGCCGAAGTTACTATTTCCATCCCTCTGCCGGTCCCTTTGGCCGTATCGGTCATCCAGACCAAAGGGCAAGTGCGCTGGGTATCTAAGAACCCTTTGCGACAGGGCATGGGCATTCAATTCTTCGCTACAGGCCCCCAGCACGCCCGAGCAATTGCGCAGGTAGTAAGAGAGCAACTTTAGCCGGTTGACTGGGTCTTCACCGATAGATCAAAGTACGGAAATGGTAGGCCGCGCGTTCGAGTTTGAACTGATCCAAAAAACCCTCTTGGCGGGGCGAAACTTGCTCATCGAAGGGCCGGTAGGTGTGGGCAAAACCTTTTTGGTTCGCGAAGCCCTCCGGCAAGCCAAACTAGAGATGGTCCGAGTCGACGGAGATAGCCGCTACACGGAGCAAAAGCTCACGGGCTGGTTCGATCCACCGCAGGTATTAAAGATCGGCTACCAAGAAGAATGCTTTTGCGCGGGGCCGTTAGTGCATGCAATGCGTGAGGGCAAAGTTTTGTTTATCAACGAGCTCAATCGCATGCCGGAAGCAGTCCAAAACATTCTGCTGCCCGCACTGGACGAGCACCTCATTCAGATCCCGCAGCTTGGGGTGGTGCGCGCAAAGCCAGGGTTTTGCGTCATTGGAACGCAGAACCCAAAAGAATTCACTGCGACCGTGGCGCTTGCCGAAGCCCTGCTGGACCGGTTCGAACTGATCCGATTGGGGTACCAGTCGGAAGACGAAGAGGTTTTGATCCTTTCCGAAAGACGATCGGGCGCTGACGCCGAGCTAGTGTCGTCGGTCGTTCAAGTCGTACGGGCTAGCCGCTCGCACCAAGCCATCCGACGTGGGGCGAGTTTGCGGGCCGGCATTGCCATTTGTGACCTTGTTGAAAGCGGCGTGGGTTTTGACCAGGCTTGCCTCATGGCGCTCAGTTCCCGCATCGAGCTGGTATCGCCAGACGAAGACCCTGCCGCCGTCATTAAAGACCTTTTAGAAGGTGCGTCGCAAAAAAAAAAGCGTTGAACCAAAAAGCGGCGCCCCCGTTCCCCCACTGGGAATGGTCCACGGAAGCTACCGGCGATAGTGATGGTTCAGCGGCATTGGAATCGGCGCTCCCTCCGTTTGCGGTCCGTGAAAACTTGCGGGCGTTGTACTTTTCAACGCTTTCGGAGAGCCCTGATCTCCTCCCTACGGACTCGCTGCTCGTCCGACTCGTCTTGGACGAAGCACGCCGCACGCTCAAGCACTTGTCGCGGCCGTACCAAAAGCACGTCGAAAGCTTTGAAACGCACCCGTTGGACGAAATCAGTTTAGAGGACTCTTTTGAGCTAAACCCGTTCCTAGATTCCGCCTCGGCACTCAGAGTCACGACCAGCGTGCCCAAAGAGTGGAGCTGCGTGGTCATGGTGGATTGCAGCTCATCGATGTCGGGAGAAAAGCACTTGCTCGCCAGTATTGCCGTAGCCGTTGCGCTCCTGCAAGTGCCACCGCGGGACGTGTCGGTGGTGGTTTTCCATTCGAGTGCTTTGGTTGTTAAAAAAATGGGTGAAGCCACTCTGGCCGAAAAATCAGTGTTGGATTTTTTGCGCTCTCGCCCGAAGGGATTTACCAACATTGCTTTAGGGCTCACCCGAGGGATCGAGCAAGCTAGCCTGTCTGCTAAGCGCCGCGTAGGCCTGATTGCGACCGATGGCCGACACACCGAAGGAAAAGATCCGAACGACGTCGCGCGCGGATTTGACTTCCTAGCGGTGCTGCACCTGCACGGGCCGGGAAGCTCGTTGGAAGCTTCCCAAGCGCTTGCCACGGCTGGCCACGGAATTTGTCTCGAAGTCGAAACATTTTCCCATTTGCCTAACCAGCTCAATCAAGCATTAAAACGCATGAGCCGTCTTTAGGGGCTATTTGAAGAACTCTTTTAACTGATCCACAAACGACGGGCCTTCCGGAGCTTTCCATACGGGAACCGCATCCGAAGCGCTCCAAATGGTTTCGTCAGCGAGGCAATGGACTGCATCAATGCCCACCAGCATTTGGTAGTCCGGAGGGATTGCATCGGACGCATTGGCAGCAAACGTCGCTTTTGCGGCGCCTTGAGCTAAGCACGCTTGCAGCTTTTGAACTTTATCCGGCCGAGGCTGTGCCCATTTCTTTCCGAGTGGCTTCGGCAAAACCGCATACTCGTCTTCTTCTCGGAACGCGATTTTATCCGCAGCCGTAGGGTTGGGGCTCGTGAACACTTCCACATCCGGCCAAACGGTTTCAATTTGGTTCGATCGCCCCGAAGGCAGCATGAAGTATTCGACGGTGCGCGCGAGCAAAAGTTTCGGGTTGCCGCGGTAGACCCCCACCTCTTGCACAGTGCCTTTGCCGAAAGTACGTTCCCCAATGAGGAACGCCCTTTGGTGGTCTTGTAGGGCTCCGGCCACAATTTCAGACGCGCTCGCCGAGCGAGCGTTGATCAGCACGATTAAAGGCAACTCCTCCGACAGCGGTTTGTCGCGGGTGCGCAGGCTTTTGTTAGTGGTGCCATTCTCGAGCGACTGAGTGGATACCACCAGGCTGCGGGTTTTTAGAAAAAGGCTTGCGATCCGGACCGACTCGGGGAGGAGCCCCCCTCCGTTGTCCCTTAAGTCGAAAAGGATCCCTTTTGGGTTTTGCTGGAGCAGCTTTTCAAGGCCGGCTTTTGTCTCGGTGTAGACGAGCGTTTTTCCCTGCGCGTCTCGCCGCATAAAATCAGAGAGCTTGATATAGGCGACGTCAGAAGGGCTGCCCACCACTTTGGCAGTCACGTTCTTCATTTCGATAAGGTCTCTGTTGACCACTATTTCGATGGTGTCCGGGCCACGGTTGAGCGTCAGCTTTACGTCCGTGTGGAGTGGCCCTTTAATTTTGGCGACGACTTCGTCCAGCGCGAGTCCCTCGATCGACACCCCGTCGATGTGGGTGATGACGTCGTTCGAACGCACTCCGGCTTTAAAGGCGGGGCCTCCTTCCAGTGGCTGCTGTACTACCGTAATGAATTTATCTTCCTTTTTGATGCTTTTAAGAGAAGCGCCGATCCCCACGAAGTCCTCTGCGCCCGCTTGAAAGGTTTCTTCCATTTGCGCTCTGGGAATGAAACTTGTGTGGGGGTCTGCAGTGACCGCAATCTCAGCGTTGATCATGGCTCCCACAATCGCGCTTTCGTTCTCGGCAAATGAAGGGTTTGTGACAAGCCACGCAGCAATCGAGTCAAAATCGACAGCCGTTTTCGGGTTGGCTTTGTAGAGCGCTAGAATCGCACTGTTGGCGAGCTTTCTTTCGGTTCGAACCCCTTCGTAAAGTTCCACGAGGTCGTCAGACTGAATCTTTTTTGGCTCGACCACCGCGACCGTGGAAAAATCTTTGAGTGGTTTGCCAAAGCCGGTTTCCGCACTGAGCCTCGTTGTGGGCACGAGGGTGAAAGCGTCTTTTTCAAAGGAAAGCGCGGCATTGATCGCTTGGAAGCAGCCAAGGAACTGCCTTTCGTTCTCGTGGCATGCTGTGGTTCCAATGTCGAGTTGAGTAAACTTCAGGCCGACCCCTTTCCAGTACTCACCGGAGGTTTTAGCCCCGCCAAAAGCAACCAAGTTAAAAAGACAAAGACCCGCAAACGCGGCACGCGCAGAGAAACAACCCATTAAAACCCCCACTACATTCCTCTTGGGGAATCGCTTCTAAGTCAATGCCTCGAAAACGTTAGAATCAATCGGAGTTAACGAAAGTTAATTGCGAATATCAGGTGCGGCAGGAGAAGTGCAGTCTGGGCAAGGGATCGCGATCTGCCGAGCGAGCCCCGTCCAGAAAAGGTAAATGGTGCGGTTCGAGTTTCGAATCACAACGGCGACCGTTACCGCGAGCATGATGACCATCAAAATATATTCTAAGATCGCTTGGCCTTTCCGATCCCGTTTCATCGTAAGCTTGATTCTACCACAAACCGTTTACACGAGCAGCGCTGAGACATTGATAGCCATGTGTGATGCGAGCGGTGCGGCTAGGCTACCGGTGCGCCACCGAAGCCACCCTAGCCAAAGACCAACCGGCAAAGTGTACGCACACTGAAAGAGGGTTCTCGCCGCTCCTAAGTCGCCCCAGTTTTGCAAATGCCACAGGCTAAAAGCAAACGCGCTTCCCCACACGCAAAGGGGCAGAGGGTTCGTAGCGGTTGCCAACTGGTGGGGGAAAAAGGCTTCGATGCACCGGTAGACGCCGCTACGAAAAATCAGCTCCTCGCCCAGCGGTGAGATAAGGGAGCTCCACGCCAACGCCCAGAGAAACGGACCATCGAACGGCCGTAGCATCAGTCCAGGGAAGCCGTCGAAGACCCCAAATAAAAAGGCGACGAAGAGTGGGAAGGGGAGGCTGGACCACCGCCGTTCGTTCCAGTACGGCTTTGGGGAAGGCAGCAAAAGCATCGCGAATAGAGCGCATAGTGCCAAGTAAGCGCAGGCTTCCCATACGGGCAAGCTGCCGCCGAAAACCCCTCGGAGTAAGTCGGCAAGAGAACCGGAAAGGGAAAAAAAACCAAAGCAAAGGCTGAGGCCTAAGGTTAAGCTCAGTGTGGCGGCTAGAAAAACACGATCGCGGCTCGCGATCGCCTCTGGGTTTCGCACCCGAGTTAAGATACATCTTTATCTGAATGGAAACCAGGATCGATCACAGCCCGGAGCGCATCCTCGTCCGCTCGCCGAATTGGATTGGCGACTATGTGATGGCGTTGGATTTCTTTCGAGGTCTGCGTCAACATTTTTCGGATGCGGAGATCACGCTCGCAGGGCCGTCGTCGCTGGAAGGCATTGTCGATGCCGCCCTCTTTGATCAATTCGTGGGACTTTCGGAACGCGAAAGGACCATTTTGGGGGGTGCGCGGGTCTGGAGATCTTTTCGAAGCCAGGGTTTTGATCTAGGTGTCGTGCTTCCGGCCTCCGTCAGCGCCGCTCTCTTGATGGCCCTCTCCGGCGCGAAAAAGCGCGTTGGATACTCCGAGCCTTTGAGCCGTCGGCTTTTGACCGAGGGGTTGCCGTGGCGCGGGCGGAGTTCAGGAAGGCACAAAGCGGAGCTCTACCGGCAGCTACTTCCACTCGTCGGGGCCCGGCCGGCGGAGCGTTCGGTAAAAGCCGGCGCTCGCTCCACCGCTGGCAGTTACTGGGTTTTGGCTCCGGGCGCCTCCATCAGCCTGCGGCAATGGCCCTGGTTTGTAGAGCTTGCAAGACAGCTGCGCCTTCAGTTCCCCTCTCTTTCCATCCGCGTGGTGGGGGCCGCCAGCGACTTGCATTGGGAGAGCAGGTTTAGCGCTTTGAATGACGCGGGAGTGGAGAGCTTCATTGGCCTAACAACGTTGCCCGAGCTGGTGGCACTTTGCGCGGGGGCGCGGGCTGTGGTGTCGAACGATTCGGGGACAGCGCACCTTGCGTCGGAATTTTCTAGCGTCCCTACCGTCGTTCTTTTTGGCCCGGGGGATCCGGCCTATGTGTTGCCAGAGGGCGCGCGGTTTGTCCGAGCGGATTCTGTCCCGTGCAGCCCGTGTGAGAGTGCGGTCTGCCGCGGTGGTTACGGGTACCAAGCGTGCTTAAAACAGCTGCCCGTAGAAGCGGTCGTGAGCGAATTGCGAAAGCTCATTTGACCTCTCAGGGGAGTCTCGGGTTAAGATAGAAGGCTATGAAAATCCTCTTTACGGTCTTGTGTGTGTTCGCTCCGGTTCTATTGAATGCGGCAGAAGGTGGGACTGAAACTGTTTTCTCAGGCGAAGCGCTTCGAATCAAAGAACAGCTGGTTGAATTGTTTGACGCGTCGCGCAAGGTAAATGGATCGGCGTCCGACAAAAAAGCTTCTCGCGAGAAAATCGAAGCGGCCATGGATTGGGAGCAAGTCGCCAAAGACTGCTTGGGTGCAGCAGAGTGGAAGAAGGCTTCTGCGTCTAACCGAGCCACTTACCAGGACCTTCTCAAAGACGTAGTCGTGAAAACAGCGTTCACGAGGCTCGACACGTTTTGGGACGGGGCCAGCTACCAATTTACAAAAATCGACGTGAAGGGGTCGCGTGCAAAAGCCGCGGTTACCTATAAAGTGAAGGCAGAAACGTTCGAGCTGGAGTACTCGCTTTTAAAGCGCGGCAAGCAGTGGGCAGTGTACGACATTGCCTTTGAGGGGATGCTTTACAGCGAAAACATTCGGGAACAGATCACAGCGTTTTTGAAAGAAAAGGGATTTGCGAGCTTAATCGACAAACTAAAGAAGCGCCGAGAAGAACTCGACGCTTCCAATCCGAAAAAGCCTTAGGGGCGGTGCTATCGCTGAGAACGCGCTTTGTAATCGCGTAAGACGCCTTGCGGATCAAACTCGGCAACGACTTCGTCGAAAGCTTCGTAGCGCGTCCGGTTTTCTTTGTCGCCTTTCCACATCGTGCCCATCGGTTTATAAAAGCGGCAAGTTTCGGGGCCCGCGGGTTTTTGCTCGCACCAATCCGCTTGCCCAAACTCTTCCACCAATTCGCTCTTGGTGGCTTTGCCCACCCGTTCCTCGTACTTTTTGTGAATGTCTTTGAGTGCTTCGGCAGAGGTTTTCACTTTGGAACCGGAACAAGCGCCGAGAGCCAGCAATGCTAAAACAAGGGGTGCGTGCCGCATAAGGACTCCTATCCTGCTTCGCTGCAAAGTGCCTCGACCTCTTCAATCTCTTTGGGAGAAGCAGCCGTGAGGACTTTGCAACCGTTTTGAGTAACTAAAATATCGTCTTCGATTCGAACTCCGATTCCCTTAAAACGGGAGGGAGCCTTAGAGTCTAAACCAAAATACAACCCTGGTTCAATCGTGAATACCATCCCGGGGGCAAGCCGGCGCGGCTGGTCGTAGGTTTCCGTGTAGTACTTGCCCACGTCATGAACGTCCATGCCGAGCCAGTGCCCCGTTCCATGAGGGTAGTAGGCCGCGAAGTCTCGCTTTTTAATCAGCGAAGCCGTGGTCCCTTTAAGGACTTTGAGCGCTTTCAGCTGCTCCGTCAGGCCTTCAATGGCGTATTCGTGGATTTCCTTTAGTGTCCTTCCGGGTTTTGCCATTTTGATGCAAGCCTTTTGGACTTCGAGCACCGCCTGGTACACTTCGGCCTGCTCGTTGCTGAAGCGGCCACCGACGGGGAAAGTGCGGGTGATGTCG
>JANPJT010000139.1:0-4847 GCA_031425635.1 Pseudomonadota bacterium | reverse complement strand
CATTGCGGAGAAAGTATTTGGCGAAACGATAAAGACTTTCGTGCGCCCCAGTTCATCGCACAGGCTTGGGTTCTTCAAAACTTCAAAGTAAAGCGTTTAGCTCGGCACAAAGAGAAGCGCCATGTCCGTGGTTCCGTGCTCGGGGTGGATGTACTTCGCGCGGATCGATTTTCCCAAAGTCCGCATCACGTCAACAAGGTCCTTTCGGGCCTTTTCAAGAAGGATCGGGTTGTCGGTTTCAAACAAAGGCAGCACCTGCTCCCGGGGGAATTTGCTGTCGATGGGCAGAACGTATTGCGGGTACTTAATGACTGCATCCACGCGCTCGGTTGAGCCGGGTACGATTCGGTACTGAAGCTCGTAGGCGTTTTGCGGAAGGAAGTCGGAGAGGAGTCTTTCAAGAGTGGCTTCCCCAAACCCGCCGCGCAAGTGCGGCAACTTTAACAGGTTGTTCAGATCGTTGATCCCTTTGCCGACCCGGTTGAGATCCTGAAGCTGCAGCTCCGCGTTTTTCAAGGCGCCTTCCACACGCGAAAAGTGGTTGAACCCTTCTTTTAAGTTGGCCTCGAGCTTGGTTTGGACGCCTTCAGTCAAGTTTTTGAGCCTGAGATCCAGGCGCCCATCAATTGCGCTAAAGCGGGCTTCAAGCGCTTGAGATGTTTGGGCAAGGCCGACTTGCAGCTCTTGTCGGTTTGCTTGGAGTTGCGTGCTCAACTCGGTTCTCAACGAAGTCGACTTCAGCGCTTCTGTCCTTTCAAGGCGTTCAAAATACTCCCTCAAAAGTCGGGACGTTTCATTTTCTGAGCGCCGGCGAAGGAGGATCAGCGTGGTGGCGGTTGCCGCGACGGCGAGAGCGAGGAGAGACAGAGAAAGAGTGTCCATGAGTGCCCAAACCATAGCTCGAAATGGCCCTGGCGACAAAACGTATTGAAGCCAAATTTTGTCACTGCTCGAGCCCATTTAGGGCTACCCAAGGGCTTTTTCGTCTTCTCGAAGTGGCTTTTAGGCACCGTTTTACCACCCCTCTGTCGGCATACACCTTGCGATGCTGTTACCGCAGGGCGGTCTTTGCCCAGGAGGATGAGAGATGGGTTGGCGCGTGAAACGGTTTTTTAGGAAATGGGCTCCGGTGGCTTTGGTAGCCTCCGTTTTGTGGGTTGGCTTTGTGCATTGGCAACGCGGGGGCCGGAGCAGCGTCGGCAGTGTCGCTAACTCGGCTAAAGCGGCTTTGATCCAAATCCCCGTCCTGGGCTCGTATTTCAAGGGCCAGCGAGGCCACTACCGCACGCCCCGGCATCGGCCGAGCAAAAGTTACTCGTACGCGAAACGTAGTAAACGTGGCGCAGCGCACCGAAGACACCGTCGCCGTCGCTAGTTGAAAGGAAGCGCAGTTGACCGAGTTCCTGCGCCGTGGCTATAGTCTCCCTCTGGATGGGGGAAACGATGACGCCTTTCATGAAAAGCCTAGATCAAGCGATTTCCAAACTGCCTCTTTTAAAACACTCGTTTTACGTGCGTTGGCAGGATGGTCAAATTTCGTTGAGCGAACTCCAAGGCTACGCCAAAGAATATTATCCGTTCGAAAAAGAATTCCCGTGTTTTGTCAGCGCTATCCATAGCCGCTCGGACAACACGGCTCTCAGAAATTCGTTGCTGCAAAACCTCATTCACGAAGAGAACGGCCCTGCTAACCACCGCGAGCTTTGGCTCCAGTTTGCCGAGGGGCTGGGCGTCAGCCGAGAAGAAGCCGAAGCGCATTTTCGATCGGATGAAACAGAAAATTTGCTCCGAACGTTTCGCAAAGCCTCAACTTCCGGAAATCCCATCGATGGACTGGCTGCGCTCTACGCGTACGAGGCCCAGCAACCCGAAGTTGCAGCGACGAAAATTGAAGGCCTCATCCGTCACTACGACATCACTTCTGACTCGGCGCTTAAGTTCTTCCGAGTGCATCAGGTGTATGATGTAGAGCACTCAGCAACTGAAGGTAAACTTTTGGAGTCTCTCTGCCGTGATGAAGCATCCCAGCAACGTGCGATTCAAGTGGTGGCGGAGACCTGCCGCGCTCTGTACGAGTTCCTCGACGGAGTGGAACGTCGCTATCACAAAGCTGCTTAGTTCGGTTTGTTGTTTTACCTGGGGGGCGTTGGCGTACGGGCAGCCTGCCTGCCTAGAACTTTGGCGGGCAGGGGAGTTCGGCGCTCACTGGCTGCAAAAGCCTCCCATCGTTTCTTTTCTTCAGTCGGGGAAAAACACCGATTTGCTGCCAGCGCTTGCGGCGGCTTCCACGGACTTTCTTCTTTCTTCTTCGCTCGATCTGGATCAACGGGTTTTACGGGTGTGCCCCGACGGCTCCCTGACCAAACTGCTTGCAACGTTTCACAAAGCCTATCTCCAGCGGTTAGGGCTGATGGAAGAAGTTCAGCCGGTGGGCGTTGCGTTCCAGGGTCTTGCAGCCTCCGGGGTAGAACTCGCCCGTCTCCAGAAGGTTACCCGCGCGCTGCCTGGGGGCTACGGGAAGAGAGGGGCGGTAGCGCTCCTTCAGTCCTTGTTCCGGGGCGCTTCGCTCGAGAGCGGCGTGGTGGTGCTCGGAGGGACCAAAGAGCAAAAAACCCAGCTCAGAATGGCCTACCAAAAAGCCTGTGAAGGGTTCACAGTCTGCCCGTTGTGGGACCCGACGTTCCTCTTGCGTGTCTCGATCCTTCCAGGGGAAGCAAAAGCTCAGTACGATCCCGCAATCGGGGCGCTCCGTGTTTCACAAGATCTTTTAGCGGACTCGTCTGAACTGAAACAGCTGGTGATCGCCCACGAGCTTGCCCACGCTGCGCTTTGGCGCCTCGAGCAGACTTCGGGAGACGATCCGCGGGAAAGGTATGCCGATTTTTCTGGGTGGAAGAAGCCGTCAGGAAAGCTTGTCACGCCGGTCCGAGAGATTGAGGGAGTCTGGAGGGACGCTTTGTCGGATGCCTCCAAAGGATCGCCGTATAGCCTGCTCCCCGATCCCGTGATGCCCGCGCAACGAGTGGATGGGTTGCTACTAGACGGGTTTGTGTTTGCCAAAAGCGTTCGGGAAACCCAGGCGTCAGGCGATGTTTCAGAAGACATGGCCGATCACATTGCGGCATATGCCGTAGCTCCCGGCCGCTTTTGTTACGGCAAGAAGCCGATTGCCCCCCGCAAATTCGAATGGGTTGCAAAGTCGATCTTCGGGTTAAAACAAACGCTGACCTGCGAAAAAGTGCTTTAGGCGCCGTGCTGAGCCGCTCCACACCGATTGCAAAAGTGCAGACCGAGTTCCGAACGAGTCAGTTTTCGGCACGACTCGCACCGGAGACGAAAAACCCGCTGAAGAGATTGTTTTGCGCCGCACTGGTTGCAAAAGCGCATTTTCCGTCCGGCGACAGGGCTCTGTTGGCACTTAGGGCACCTGCTCGTGTAGGCACGGAACCCCAAAGCCAGCGCCGCAGCCAAAAGCCCCACCCAAAACCAGACAGGGCCACCCAGGGCAATGAGGAGTAAAAAAGCGATGATGCCGATGGCGATAGAAATTTCCAAGGGGCTGCTCCAATATATTCAAAAACTGAGTTAGTTCCGGGCCCCATGCGCTCACGCGGTCGACAAAGGCGCATTTTATCAATCGGCCTCGGTTTTAGCCTACGTCGAAGCAAGGTCCAGCGAGAGCCTTTACGGTATAGGCATCCAGCTGTTTTTCAGTTCTCAGCCGGTTTTTACGAAAATACACGGGTTGGCTCAAATCCATGCGGAGCGACGACAGCTGGTGCTGGCACAGGCGCACATGGTAGTTCTGGTAGTTGGAATCCCGGTTGAATTTGAGTTCGCGCCGGTACATTTTCCAAAAGCTTTTGCGGTTTTTTGGCCCGTCGCCTAGCAAAATATGGGTGATTTCAAAGCTAATCAGGCAGATCGGTTCATTTTCAGCAGGCGGCTCCAAAGACTCGCGTAGAGAGCCCGTAAACTCGTTTTTATCCACACTGAAACCCAGCTCGGGGATAATTTCCTGCTCTTCGTCCATAGGCGGGACCCTAGCACAATGGGGCGAACAACACGAGCCCCCTGAGGCCCCTTTGGTTTGCGCTAAGGCTTCGGAAGGCGAGGGTGATAAAATGGTGGGGGAGGGGAAAAATGGAAGTCCGTTGGGGTCTGGTGGCGGGGGCGTTGGGCTTATTTGGCCTCAGCCTCTTTGCCTTTAAAAAGCCGCATCTTTTCTTAGATGGAAAGCGTTCCAAGTTTTGGGTGGGCGTTTTGGGGAAAGAGCGCGCCGTGCTGATGGTTAAGTACGTCAGCGTTCCGCTGGTAGCGCTGGTGGCTCTTTTTTTGTTTATAGGCGGAGTGGGCGTTATTCACTTGAAGTAGCACTCGCCGATTCACAAAGTCACCTGGCTTCCAATTTGAACTAGAACGGCAGTCGCATTTGGGTTAGCGCTTGCGCCTGCCGCTAGGTGATGGAGCGTGCTCCAATAGCTGACTTCTGCCCAAACAGCCGCACCCTCTGCAATCTTATAGTCGCCGCCTAAGTGCGCGGTCCAGTTCGATTCGATCCCAGGGCCCGTTCCCGCAAGTAGCAAAGTGGATGGGTTGTACGATGGTAAAACCGAACCAACCTCTGAGACCACGGCCGCGCCGCCCACCGAAGCAATCAGGCTGGTGAGTCCCATTTTTTTCTTCGCCGAAAAATAGCCCCCCGCTTCAACGGGACAGGTCGCCGCATTGGCAGCGTTGCAGAAAGAAAGGCCCAATAAACCTAAACTCTGCGTGTTGCGGCCCATGTAAATCTCCGCCTTCCAATCAAACGACTCGCTGGTAGAGGAAGCAAAACTAGTGATGGC
>JANPJT010000138.1:0-8099 GCA_031425635.1 Pseudomonadota bacterium | reverse complement strand
GCAAGCCGCCTTCGTCGTACCCCACGTACCCCGGCGGAGACCCGACCAACCTCGAAACCGCGTGTTTCTCCATGTACTCGCTCATGTCGAAACGGATAAGCTCCGTCCCGAGCAAACGAGCGAGCTGTTTACAGACTTCAGTTTTGCCAACGCCCGTTGGCCCGGTGAAAAGGAAGCTTCCAGTGGGCTTGCTTGGGTTTCCAAGGCCCGACCGAGAGAGTTTAATGGCCGAGACCAACGCTTCCACCGCTTTGTCTTGCCCGAAAATAACCCCTTTGAGCTCGGACTCCAGCGCGGCAAGTTTTCCTCGGTCATCGCTGCTCACCGATTTCGCGGGGATCTTCGCAATGGAAGAAACGACCGCCTCAATGTCTTTAACGTGGACCGTTTTCTTTTCCTCGTTGCCTGCCCGAATGCGGATGCGCGCTCCCGTTTCGTCCAGTACGTCGATCGCTTTGTCAGGCAGCGGTCGTCCATGGATAAACTTCACGGACAGTTCCACCGCCGCACGGATGGCGCTACTCGGGTAATGCACGTGGTGGAATTCCTCGTACCGTGACTTTAAGCCTTCAAGAATGCTGACTGCTTCCTCAGTGGAAGGTTCATTAACATCCACTTTCTGGAAACGGCGAATGAGCGCCCGATCTTTTTCCAAGTAAGCATGGAACTCTTTGTGCGTGGTCGACCCCATTACGCTAAGCGTCCGCTTGGTAAGGCTGGGTTTTAATAAGTTGGAAGCGTCCATCGACCCACCGCTCGTTGCGCCCGCGCCGACCAATGTGTGCATTTCATCGATGAATAAAATTGAACCAGGCTCTGACTCAATGGCTTTAACGACCGCTTTCAAGCGTTCTTCGAAGTCGCCACGAAATTTAGTGCCCGCGAGTAGCGCTCCCATATCCAATGAATACAGACGGCTCGATCGCAGCTTTGCCGGCACTTCCCCTTTTACGATCCGAAGCGCGAGCCCGTCGGCAATCGCCGTTTTCCCAACGCCGGGGTCCCCCACCAGCAAGGGGTTGTTTTTTGTGCGGCGCGCAAGGATTTGGACCACTCGCTCGATCACGTCGTTTCGACCTACCAAAGGATCGATCAAGCCCTGTTCCGCCCGCTCATTTAAGTTGGTGGTGTAGGCCTGTAGCGGCGACTCTTTCCCTTTTTTACCGGTCGCCTTCTTGTCGCTTGCATCTGCCCCTTGTTCGCTTTCCGTTTCGGCCTCGGTTTCTTCTGGGGGAAGAGCGAGGCTTCCTTCTTTCGGCATGCCGTGAGACACAAAGTTGATCAGGTCAAACCGAGTGATCCCCTGTTCCTGTAAAAAGAAAGAAGCGTGTGAGTCTTTCTCCCGTAAAATGGAGATAAGCACATTGCCCGACCCTACTTCTTCTCTATCGGCACTTTGGACCTGCGTCACAGCGCGCTGGATGACTCGGTGGAACGCAATCGTCAGCTCCGGCTTCCAATCGGACTCTCCGAAATCCGCGCTGCCTTCCATCTGGACCTTCGGGCAGCTATTTTCTAAGAAATCTTCCAGTTGCAGGCGCAGGACTTCGACATCGGCACCGCAGCCTTCCAGCACTTCCACCGCCTCAGGCGTTTGGATCATTTTCAAAAGCATGTGCTCAACGCACACAAACTCGTGCCGGTGATCAAACGCATGCTTCACAGCGCCATCGAGACTCATTTTCAGGGCAGGTGTGAACATTAGTCGGCCTCCTCCACAACGGATTTCAAAGGAAACTGGTTCTGCTTGGAATACGCGTTCACTTGGTAAGCTTTGGTTTCTGCAATCTCAAAAGTAAAAATACCCGCCACTCCGGCGCCTTTACTATGGACTTGCATCATGAGCTGGGTTGCTTCCGTCTCGGACTTGCGGAAAAAGCGCATCAAAATATGCACTACGAACTCGCGCGGAGTAAAATCGTCATTCAGAATAAGCACTTTGTACTGCTTGGGCTGCTTCGTCTTTGGCTCGGGGCGCACTAGAGTCTGGGTTCCCGTGCTTTCTAGCGGCAATTCTTTGTACTCTTCGGACATACTTTTCCCTCTATCTCTAAGGATAGTATCGATAGTGCCCGGAGGCAAACCTCCCCGGGTCATTTATTTCAAAGCGTTCGGTACGGGGAATGGGGGGCGAACGCTTCGATGCCGGATTTCAGACTGGCCGTCTCGTGCTGCAAAAACTTTCCAATTTCTAGCTTAAACTCGGGGTGCCGGATCCAGTGAGCAGAATACGTGTATTCGGGCAAGAAGCCGCGCGCAATTTTGTGATCCCCTTGCGCCCCCGCTTCAAAGAGCTGAACGCCACGCGAAATCGCAAACTCGATGGGGCGGTAGTAACACAGCTCGAAGTGCATGCCGGGGATTTCTTCCGCGGCGCCCCAATGCCGACCGTAAAGGTGAGCTCCCTTGTGAAAGCAAAGCGATCCCGCAACCATAGTGCCTCCCCGGGAAGCCGTAAAAAAAACGATCTCGTCTCTGGCCGCTTGGAAAAGGGAGTGGAAAAAACCGGGTTGTAAGTAATCAATGCCCTGCTTTTTTTCAGTGGTGGAACGGTAAAAACGATCCATTGCGGTGGCAGCTTGTTCAGTCAATTCACCGCCAGACAAAACCCGAAAGGAAAATTCTTTAGTTGAGGCTCGCTCGGTTTGGATCTGTTTCCGCTTTCTGCCTTTGAGTTTGCTTAAAAAATCTTCAAAAGAAACGTAATCCCGATTCCTCCAGTGAAACTGGTAAGAGTGGCGAACCAGAAACCCTTTTTTTTCTAGTAAAGAAAGCTCGGCAGTCGTGCAAAAAAGAAAGTGCACTGAGCTCATCTGGTTCCGAGATGCGTGTTCTAAGACGGCGTCAACCAAGAGTTCTCGAGCTTTCGCGGAATCAGCCCCGTCCGGCACGAGGAGCCTCGGGCCCGTCGCGGGAGTCATCGGAACCGCCGACACCAGCTTTGGGTAGTAAGGGATCCCCACCCGCTGGTAGGCGGAAGCCCAGGCCCAATCAAAAATATACTCTCCGTAGCTATGGGTTTTTTCGTAGGCAAAGACGGCGCCTTTGAGCGAGTCGCCCTTCAAAAGAAGGAAGTACACTGGCTTCCAGCCCGAGAAATCGCCGACCGAACCCGACACTTCCAGAGCGCGAAGAAAGCGGTGCGCGGAAAAAGGGTAGTCTGCTGTTGTCAACGCGTCCCAGTCGACAGGTGAAACGCCTGCAAGGGAATGCAGGATCTCTACCCTCATAGCGGAGAACCCACTCCCGCAATCCACCCTTCCACGCGCGCCGGCGCAGATAGCCCGAAGCCAGAATAAGGCTCGAGTAGAACCTTGCGAGTCTGCAAGATCAGCCCTGCGAGACATAGCACTGCCGCGTCGGCGTGGTCCGGGTAATCGGCCAGAAACCCCACTGGCGGCGCCTCTATCACAAGCCCATATTCCCGCGCTTTGAGGAGGACTTTTTCAAATGACTGCGGCTCCCGCTTCTTAAAACCAAAACAGTGTTTCCAGTAAAAGGAAGGGTATCCCTCAAAAACCCAGGGGAATTTGCGCTTGTGCGCGTCAAACGGCCAAAAAGAAAAGTCATCGACATCGCCAGCAAGCGCAATATCGCGCCAAATCCGGTACGTCCCGGTTTGGATATTCTTCTGGTAGGGCTTCGTCAAAAAGACGGAGTTGGATCCGCACAGTTTCTCACATTCGCGGCTAGTCACTTGCGTTTCGCTCCACCGAGAAAAGAAAGCTTCAGAGGCCGCTCGTCCATAAGCAGTCCCATCGGCGGACCGCCGAAGCACTGCGCGCAAGTCCCCCGCCTTTTCCCCGGTGAGCTTCCAGCTCCTCCAGGGTAAACCCATCACACAATCGGCTAGGATCGCAGTATCAGGTCCAAGCCGGGTCCCGCAGCTCCGTAGAAGGTCGGATAGCGCCTGGGAAGAGAAGTTCGGCGTAGTCAGTGGCGTGCCTTTTTCCTCGGTCAGCACCAATTGCCAGATATTCTTTCTTCGAAAAAGAACGGCACACGGGAGCGCTTTCGTCTTACCGGAAGCGCTCACCGCACCGGTTTGATCGACTCCGACGAAGCACTTAAAGGACGGGCCGTTTAGACGCTCTTTGGCTTGCAAAATAATTCGTCTACTTTCTTCCAGCGGTAGTTGAAAATGTTCTCTACATCTCTTCGGACCCACGCGCCAGCCACTAAACGGCCTAAAATCCCCAGCGGAACCTTAAACCGAACAATGTCCTTCATCACTGTCCCTCCTGGGACCGAAAGAAAGAGGTGTGTATGGTGCCAAAGTCGGTAGGGCCCTTTCAGCTGGGTATCCACAAAACGCTCGCTGGGCTCCCACTGTTCAATCCGCGTTCTCCACTTCAGAGGCACTCCATGCAGCCGAAGGCGGTAGTTGATAAGAGTCCCTTCTTGTACCGTTGAGCTTGAGGCGTCGAGCACTTTAAAACCCAAGAACGCGGGAGTGATGGTCTCTAAATTTTTAGCATCAGCGAAAAACGGGAAAATTTCTTCTTTTGGCAAAGGAATAAATTGTTCACGGTACAAAAGTTCCGCGTTTGCGTTTTTTTTTCCAAATAAAGACTCAAGCGCGCTGTTGAGATCGGAGTACTTGAAGCGAAAGCCTTTGTCCAAAGGCCGGGTTGGGAAAACTTTTTGGCTCGCCAAAACCACTTTTGACATTTCGCCCAATGCTAAACGCAAAGCAAACGACGGGGCGGCAAGAAGGGCCGGGACCCGTAAAGTGCGGGCAAGGGTTTGGGAAAACTCCCTGTTCCGGACGGGGTTTGGGGCAACGCCATTGAGGACTCCCTCAACGTGAGGGTTTTCCAAAGCCCACACCATTAGCCCGACAAGATCGTCTAAGTGAATCCAGCTCATCCATTGAGAACCCGAGCCTAGCGGCCCACCCATCCCGGATTGAAAAAGTGGCACCATGGGTTTGAGCGCACCGCCACCTTCACCCAGCACGATGCCTATGCGGCACTGAACGTTGCGAATGCTGCGTGCTTTGCGGGCCTCGGCCTCCCAAGCAACGCAAACGTCCGCTAAAAACCCGGTCCCGCTGGAAGATGACTCCGTGAGTGTCTCTTCCCCACGGTCGCCATAAAAACCGATGGCCGACGCAGAGAGAAAGACTTTAGGGGGGACCGCCAAAGCGCCCAACGCATTGACGAGAGAACGCGTGCTGAGCGTCCGAGAAGTGAGGATTTTTTCCTTCTGAGCAGGAGTCCACCGTTTGTCGGCAACCCCTTCGCCTGCCAAATGGACGACGGCATCTACCGCTTCGAGCGCTTGAGGAGGGACTGTTTCTGAAACGCCGTCCCACTGATAAAGCGCACATGGGTAGCCGATCTTCCTCTTTGCGCTTTCTACCGAGCGAGTGAGCGCAACGACTTCGTGCCCGCGTTCCACCAGGCAAGCGACGAGTTTACTGCCCACAAAACCCGTTGCGCCCGTCATCAAAACTCTCATCGAAGCCACTCCTTTGGTTCAAACTCGCGTGAACTGTACGCTTTTTCCGAAAATAGAAAAAGCTTTTCCCTGTCGAGTTCTTCCATTAGCGTCCAATGCACATGGGACATTTCATTCAAAAATCTAAAAATCCTTTTGGTATTTCTATCGGCCTCTGCTTCGCCGCCGCTCTTTTTGCGGGCTCCTCAGAGGCGAAACTCCCTTGCCCAAACCTTCTCGGGCTTAGGGCAGAGTACGATCAGCAGGAGGGTTTGGAGCACCTCGAAACGCTAAAACGCGTGAACAGGGAAATGGAAAGGCTACTTTCCGAAGGGAAACTTACTCTCGCATCCCTCTATGACCCCGCGCTGTTCGGAAGTCCGCTCTTAGTCGATTCGAATGCGCCCGTTCTCGACAATAGCGGGAACCAAACGGTCCCTTACCGCCAGATTGACCTCCCTTTCGCGTTTACCGGTTTCTATTTGCCCACCGGTAAGAAGCAAAGGGCGCTCGATCTGAGTCTCTTTGACGCGGCTTTGATTGCACTACCGGGGATAGGCGCCGAAGTCAGCGTCGCGCGCACGCTGTTTGAAATAACCGGCACCTTCAACAAAGGTGGAAACGAAGCGCTGAGCCGTGGGTACGGGAAACCCAAACTGCGTGTGTTCTCAATTGCCTTGGACGCCCCGTTGAATGGCCTTGCCTCACACGCGCCCTATTCCTTCGGACACCCTGATGCAGTGATGGAAGTGATGCGCCACGTGGATCTGATAATGTCGGTTCTGGCACCGGGGAAACTAAAGTTTTGGATTGGGCGAAGCCAGGGAGGGATCAACGTCCTTGAATACGCGAGTAGGTATCAGATTGCGGGCGCCATTGCGCTCAACCCTTCCAGCCCTGACGAAGAGATTCTCGAGCGAACGATCGTGGAACACGAAAACATGACGCTTCCGGATAACAGCGAAAAAGCGGTGAAGGCCGGTTTCAGCGTAAATTTTCATAAGAGAAGCTGGTCGGCGCACCACGACTACACCCCCCTTTACAGAATGGGGAACACCCCTTCGCTCTCTCCTTGCCTTGTCTTATTTGGAGATAAGGATTGGGGCTACCCGCAGGAACTCTACAAACCATATTGGCAAACGTGGGGTGCGGCACAAGCAAACCTCCGAGCCTTGCGTTATTACCCGGGCAAGCACGATCTTTGGATGCGCCCGAGTGGTGAGGGGGAAGCTCTTTTTGCAAGCGTTGTCCGAGACATGGCAGATTTCATGAACCACCAGCTGCCCTTTAAGTAAACGCTTGCCGAGCACCTAATTCAGACTGTATCTGAATCAGATGTGGTCTGATTTACGGATTTTCCTCCTCGCAGGTTTTTTAACTCTTTCCGTTTTGGGTGCTGCGCCACTGGAGGACGCAACCAAAAGCGATTTGCCTTTGAGTTCGGCCCAAATCCAGCAGCTCGCTGAATCCGTCCATGAAACTTTGGAAAGGGAAAATCCCGACTTAAAAGGGGTGCGCTCTACGCTTCATCGGATTTTTTCGAACTGGAACTATTTCCGCACCTACGTGCAGAAAATGCGGCTAGCCCATGCGACGAACGAGTCGAACCCCGAGGCGACGAAGCACATTTTGAACACCAGCTTTTTACTTTTGGGGACCCATTTATCAGAACATGTGATTGGCCATGGAATGCATTACGCGAGTACGTTTAGTAGCAACCCGTGGATTTATTGGTCGGGTACCATCGTGGGGGAAGCGATCGCGTCCCCCTTCGTGGAAGTCGTTTGCCTGGCTGGAGTGTGTGTCTACGCCCGCTCCCCGACTTTTCGACAAGCCGTCAGCTATGTTCGAGTGGGTGCGTACCACCGGCTAGTAAAAAAGTGGGCAGAGCCTTTCTTTTCTTTCTTTTTTGAAATGGCGACGGGGGAGGAAAGGCTCCGTGAAAGCCTCGGAGAAAGGGCGTTGGACGGGAATCCGATCCTCCTACCGCAGGGAGATCCGCTGATCGCCTTAGTGACGCGCACACAACCTAACGGCGACGTGCTTCTTGAAAGTTTCGAGGCACATCCGCAAGGCTATTCTGCTGACGATTGGCAAAGGCTGCGCACAGCGCTGAAATCGTTGGGGTGGAATATCGCGGATGGCATTTGGAGCTCTCTACACCAAATTAAAAATCGCCAGTTTCAAATGCTGAGCAGCGAAGTGTTCGTCGATTCCATGGAACTGGAAAATACCGGCAAGGTGACCGTCAAATTGAAAGCCGGCGCCCTTCGGCGCACAAGCCGGCCAAAGCGACGGGTCTGTGCAAAAACAATCATGGAAAACTCTCCCCAATAGCCCCAACTTTCTGGTTGCGGGGACGGGCTATCGTAGGAAGTGGACCTGCTTTCACGGCGGGTTCAAAACCTCATAAAAGGACGTAAGTACATGAAAAACAAAGGCATGCACCAACAACCCAACGCGTTTTCGCCAAGCGGAGCGCCTCCAAAAGCTGGTAATTTAGGCCATTCCCACACGCCTTCGCCGGCCCCTCAGCAGCAGAGCTGGAATAAGTCCCAGCCTGCGCCTACGGGAGCCCCAAAAGGTTCCGGTAAGCACGGCAAAAAAGCTGCTTGATGTGAAAGTTAAGACGCCGGGTTCCGCCCCTTGCGGCACCC
>JANPJT010000137.1:0-3820 GCA_031425635.1 Pseudomonadota bacterium | reverse complement strand
CTACCCAGTACTCTGGAGCCCCTTTACCGCCGCCTTGCCGCGTTTCAGCCGGCTTCTTCGATATAGGCTTGTCTGGGAAGATGCGGATGAACATCTTGCCTGCCTTTTTAGCGTGCCGGGTGATAGCTACTCGACTCGCTTCAATCTGCCTTGCCGTTATCCTGCCGCACTCCATTGCTTGGAGACCAAAATCGCCGAAATTCAAGGTAGAGCCACGGTAGGCTTTCCCCTTCATTCGGCCCTTCTGCATCTTGCGGTACTTAACTCTCTTTGGTGCCAACATAACTTACTTAAGCCTCAGGCTGCTGTGGTTGCTGAGCCGGTACTGCCGTCTCGACTTGGTCAAAGTGCCGCTTCCCTAGAAGCTCGCCCTTATAGACCCAAACTTTAATCCCAATCTGACCATACGTTGTGTACGCTTCTGTGAATCCGTAATCAATGTCTGCTCGGATCGTGTGGAGAGGGACGCTGCCTTCAGCATAACGCTCCACTCGAGCGATCTCAGCCCCGCCCAACCTGCCAGAGCACTGGATCTTGATGCCTGCGACCCCGAATTTGAAGGCCTGGCTCATCGCTTTTTTCATCGCTCGGCGAAAGGCAATGCGCTTTTGAAGCTGGTCGGCAATGGACTCGGCTATCAGCTGTGCATCCGCTTCCGCTTTCCGGACTTCCAAAATATTTAAGAAAATCTCTGCAGTCGCAATTTTCTGGGCTTCGATCTTCAGCTGATCAATTCCTGAGCCTTTTTTCCCAATAACGATCCCGGGACGCGCAGTATAGATGTTGATTTTCGCCTTCTGGGCTACTCGCTCAATATCAATCTTCGAAACCCCAGCATGGCGCAACTTCTTCTTCAGGAACGCACGGAGCTTTAAATCTTCGTGTAGAAACTTGACGTAGTCCTTGCTGCTGTACCACTTCGAACTCCACGTCTTGTTCACTCCAAGACGGAAACCAATCGGATGTGTCTTCTGTCCCACTTGCCCTACCTTGCCTCGTCCAGTGTCACTGTGATGTGACTCATTTTCTTTCGAATCTTTGTAGCACGCCCCATCGCCCGTGGCATAAACCGCTTGAGCATGGGGGCGTCCCCGACTACTACCCGTTTCACGTACAGGTTTTCTAAATCGATGCCGCCTTTTTCACGGGCGTTCGCGACCGCCGACTTCAAAAGCTTCGAGATAATCTTGCCGCCCTTTTTTTGGCTATAATCCAGCTGGAACCCTGCTTTTGCTACAGGAAGCCCCTTACAGAGATCGCCAACCAACCGGGCTTTCCGCGGAGTGATTCGTGCGTAACGAAGAATTGCTCTGATTTCCATAAATTACTTCGCCGCTCCTTCCACTTTGGTCTTACGGTCGCCTGAATGGGCCATGAACGTTCGGGTAGAAGCAAACTCTCCAAGCTTATGGCCAACCATGTTCTCAGTGACAAATACCGGCAAAAATTTCCTGCCATTGTGCACTGCGAAGGTGAGTCCCACAAACTCAGGAACCACCATTGAACGGCGGGACCACGTCTTGATCACTCTCTTATCGTTTGTCGACTGGGCCTTTTCCACTTTTTTCAAGAGGTCTACAGCGACAAAAGGGCCTTTCTTAATAGAACGAGCCATCTCTTATTTTCTCCTTTTATCCCGGATAATGAAGCGATCAGTCCGCTTGCTATTTCGGGTTTTCTTGCCCTTTGTCTTCTTGCCCCACGGAGTAGTTGGGTGTCTGCCACCCGAAGTACGGCCTTCGCCACCACCCATTGGGTGATCTACCGGGTTCATGGAAACGCCACGGTTATGTGGTCTAAAACCAAGCCAACGGTTACGCCCTGCTTTTCCGAGGACGCGGTTCTCGTGCTCTAAATTGCCTACTTGCCCAATGGTAGCCCAGCAATTTTCGGAAACCATTCGGATCTCACCGGAGGGCATCCGAAGCTGAGCGTACCCACCTTCAAAACCAACGAGTGCTGCCATGGCACCTGCACTACGAACCATTTTGCCGCCCGCATCGGGTCGAACTTCAATATTGTGAAGGTTGGTTCCTGCCGGGATCTTTTTCATCGGCAGGGAGTTCCCTATCTGGATGTCAGCGCCTTCGGAAGAAACTACTTGAGTTCCCAGCTTCATGCCTTCGGCAGCTAGAATGTAACGTTTCTCTCCGTCCTTATAGTGGATAAGAGCTAAACGTGCTGACCGGTTCGGATCGTATTCAAAAGCAGCGACTGTTCCAAAGATCTCACGTTTATCACGTCTAAAATCGATGACTCGGTATTTCCGCTTGTGACCACCCCCGCGGAAACGGGAAGTGATTCTACCGTTATTGTTACGGCCGCCTGTTTTTGGCTTAGCCTCCGTAAGGGCTTTCTCGGGCCTCTTTTTAGAGAGATCCTTAAAGTCAAAACCGGTGATGAAGCGCCTTGAAGGCGTTGTCGGGTTATAAGAAATGATTGGCATTGCTTAGCTGGCGGCAAACTCGAATTTGTCGCCCTCCTTCAATTTCACGATGGCTTTCTTCCAGAGGCGACGTTTACCAGGCATGCGGCCTAGTTTTTTCGCTGGCTTTCTTCCCACCAGGGTGTTCACTCGCACTACTTTGACGCCGAAGAGTTTTTCTACGGCTTCTTTCACTTGCTTCCGATTAGCCTCAAGAGAAACTTCAAATGCGTACTCATTCAGCTTTGCAGCTCTCAGAGTATTCTTCTCAGTGACTAAGGGCCTGCGAATAATATCAAACATGGTTCAACCTTTCCGACAGCTTTGCGACAGCGCTCTTGCTGATGATCAGGTTCTTGAACTTCAAAATATCAAATACGTTCACACCTTCCGGTGCCACGCGCTTAATCTTTTCAATGTTCCGGATGCTTAAATTGAAATGCTTTTCGTTCGCCTCTGCATCGCTGTTCACAATGAGGGCTGAAGTCACGCCAAAGGCTTTGATGCAAGCTGCTGCCGATTTAGAATTCAGTTTCGCCATTTCAAGGCGATCGACCACAAAAAGGCGATCCTGTTTTTGGTTGAGGGAAAGAGCCGTGATGAGTGCCGCTTTCCGGACCTTCTTATTCATCTTTCGCTGAACTCGCCGTGGCCGCGGTCCGTGGGCTTTTCCTCCACCTACGAAAATCGGTGCCTTTTTATCTCCGTGTCGGGCCTGCCCGGTTCCCTTTTGCTTGTATATCTTCTTGCGTGTGCCCGTAACTTCCGTTCGAGTTAAGGAGTTTGCAGTCCGGTATTCATAGCGCTTGGCGATTTGGTAGCGCACGGCATCGTTCAATAAATGAGGGCGAACCTCTTGAGCGAAAATAGCATCACTTACGTCGATATTACCGACTTTGTTTTTGCTCATGTCATATAGCGGTAGCGACAACATCCCTGTCCTCACAAAGTAATCGTGACGTCGATTCCAGCGGAAAGATCCAGCTTCATGAGCGAATCGATCGTGTTCTGGGTCGGTTCCAAGATATCAATTAGTCTTTTATGTGTACGTATTTCGAATTGCTCTCTCGACTTTTTATCGACGTGAGGCGAACGCAGAACAGTATAGCGATTGATGCGAGTTGGCAACGGAATGGGACCCGCGATTCGGGCTCCCGTGCGGCGTGCCGTCTCAACAATCTCCGAAACTGACTGGTCCAAAAGCTTATAATCGAAAGCTTTCAAACGAATACGAATTCTCTGGCTTTGCACCGTTTACTCCAAAATCTCTGTCACGACACCCGCGCCGACGGTACGACCGCCTTCACGGATAGCGAAACGGACTTCTTTTTCCATAGCGACAGGAGAAATGAGTTCCACTTCGCCTGCGACGTTATCTCCCGGCATGACCATTTC
>JANPJT010000136.1:0-2175 GCA_031425635.1 Pseudomonadota bacterium | reverse complement strand
GGTCCACCACGCTTTTGCCCGAGCGAAGCTTTTCGGCCGCAAAGCTAAAACTAAAATCGCTTACCCAGTAGCTATCCCATTCGAAGGATCCCGATGCTTCTAATCCGTCGACGCCAAACTTTTCGCCCTCTCCCGACTGCTTCGGCAGCGAAAGCGACGCTTTACCTGCCGCCCAAGTCCACGAGCTGGGGCGCCACTCCACTACAAAGGGCCCCAGCCGAGGGCTTTCGTTGGGCACTTCGGTGCTAAAAACAAGCTTGCCCCAAGACACGCTTTCGACCCTCACCACCACCGGGAGCAGCGTCAAGTTTCGAAGCCTGCTCTGCACCGCGGATTCTACCCATTTTGCGCTGGAAGGCAGCGCATTGGCGGCAATGAATAAAAGTAGGGCAAGGTTAGTGCCCGTTGCCGACAAGAAAGTCATTTTCATCACGGTGCGGTAGTGAAAAAAAGCATCTCGGTCCACGATCCACAGGCGGACAAAGTATGCACCGGCAGGCAAGAACCCAAGCTGGACCGCGATGAAAAGCGGCCAGCCGCCCGTGACGGCGGCCCAAATGGCAAGCAACGCCTGGGAAAACGCAAAGCCAGCGCCGACAAAAAGAAGGGTCCCCTGGCCACCTAAGAGCAAGCTCAAAGTCCGATCCCCGCGGCGTGCGTCTTCTTTGTGCTGGTACACTTGGGTGAGCGGGTAAGCGCTCCCAATCCAAAAGCTAGAAACCACGGCAAGAAAGAGCAGACTCCCGTCAGAAAAAAAACCAGGGTTCTGTGCAAAAGACACCATCGCAAAAGTAAAAAACCCCTGCATAAAGGAAACTACCGCCCACCCAAGAACGGGAGACGCTTTCCACCGGATGGACGGGTGGCTGTAAGCTTTCGAAGCAAGGCCGTACAGAAAAACGAAACCGCAATAAACGGGGCCCACCGCAAAGTAGGCAACCACTAGCCCCAAAAGATCCAGTAGGAGCGCCACCCACAGCAGATCTTTAGTTGCGGGGGGCGGTTTTTCAATCCCCCCAATGCTATCTTCGTCTTGGTCATAGTAGCTGTTAAATGCGTGGCTTGCGGGGTACAAAAAAAGAAACTGGACCCCCAAAGTCCAAAACGCTGTGGTAAAATCAATTCTTTCCGCCGCGAGAGCAAACAATGAAACGGGTGCGAGCACCCAAGAAAAAGGCAGCCGCAAGTGGATCCAAGTACTTTTTGTCACCATCGCTTTCGATTTCACCTGAGGAATTTCGTTTGTGCAAGCCTGCTGGGCTTTTGCTTCTCGCTGGAGGCCCAAGTGAAAGCGCGCATTTTTGATATCGCCCCACCGTCGGACAACCCTCTTTTCACTTACGAAATGAAAAAAAGCCAAGAGGGAAGCGTGGAAACCTGGTCCGCCCAGTTCATCGATCAGGAAGGGAAAGTGTACGCGTTAGAAAATACGACTCTCCAAAACGGGAAACTGGTGCGCTATAGCCTCGAGCAGCCTGCTTTCAAGGAATCAGCAGAAGTGAAGCTCGTCCCCGAGGGCGTGCTGTTTCGGCGGACCAAAGAAGGAAAAACGAAAGAAGACTTCGAAAAAACTTCGGAAACCGTAATCGTGGGGCCTCAGCTAGTGGATACTCTACTCGCAAACTGGGAAAGCCTGATGGCTGGCAAAGCAATCAGCTTTCGTTTCGCAGTGCCCGATCGGCTAGAAACGATTGGTTTCAAACTCACGAAAGAAAAATCCCCAGCACCCGACAAAACCGTTTTCCATTTTAGCCCCACCAGCTTTTTCATCCGCCAACTCGTAGCGCCTTTAGTCCTGACTTTCGACTCGGCCACCAAAACCATGCTTTCAATGAAGGGGCGCACTTTCCTAAAAAAGAAAGTCGGCGACGGCTGGGAAGACTTAAAAGCCGAGTTTCGCTTCGACAGGTAACAGTCTTTTTCTAATCGGTGCCAGGCTAGCGAGTAAACACCATTTCGCTATAAGAGAAAGAGCCGCGGCTCACCCTTTCCGTCCTTTCCGTCCTCTCCGTCATTGCGAACCCGCAGGGTGAAGCAACCTTACAGCTAAGGTGAAGATGAAACTTTGTTGGTCGATGGACACCGACCGAAGATTGCTTCGCCGCTGCGCGACTCGCAAGGACGGTGGGCGTGCGGGCGCAACCAAATGAGAGAAACAACCACACCCCTCGGCAG
>JANPJT010000135.1:0-6035 GCA_031425635.1 Pseudomonadota bacterium | reverse complement strand
GCTAACTTACTCCCCTATGTCCCTCTCCGGAAAAAAGCCGTTCGAACCTGTACGTCCAGACGTTTCCTTACCCGGGGAAGAGGAAAAAATTCTCGCCTTCTGGGAAAAAAACCAGATCTTCGAAAAGTCCGTGAAGGCGCGCGCGACCGGACCCGAGGCGAAGGCGTTCTCCTTTTATGACGGCCCTCCATTCGCGACGGGACTGCCGCACTATGGCCACCTTCTCCCTGGTACTTTAAAAGACATCATTCCCCGGTACTGGGTCATGAAAGGCCGCTACGTGCAGCGCCGTTGGGGTTGGGATTGCCACGGAGTGCCGGTCGAGTTTGAGCTTGAAAAAGAGCTCGGCATGACGGGCCTTGCCGACGTTCAAAAAATGGGGATTGGCAATTTCAACGAAGCTTGCCGCGGTATTGTTCAGCGCTTTACCAAAGAATGGGAGGAAGTGATTGATCGAAGCGGCCGGTGGGCCGACTTCAAGAACGCTTACCGAACCATGGACCCCACTTACATGGAGTCGGTTTGGTGGATTACCCGGCAGCTCTGGGACAAAGGCCTCATTTACGAAGGCCACCGAGTGATGCCGTATTCGTGGCGCATTTCTACGCCACTCTCGAACTTTGAAGCGGGCTTGAACTACAAAGAGGTTCAAGACCCAGCCCTAACGCTGAAGTTTAGAGTTTTGGATCCCGACCAGAACCGGAAGCGCTATTTTCTGGCATGGACGACAACCCCGTGGACCCTGCCGGCCAACCTGGCATTAGCGGTGGGCCAAGACATTCTTTACGATGAAGTCAGCCTAGTGGACTCCCCCGGTGAAAGCTTCATTCTGGCCCAAGACAGGGTGCCCGCGTACTTCGAAGGGAAGGAGCTCCACGTCCACCGTTCGTGCAGTGGGAAAGAGCTCGCGGGAATTGCTTATGAGCCGCTCTTCCCACACTTCAAAAACACGCCCCGCGCTTTCCGAGTTTTCAGTGGCGCGCACGTTACGGCGACCGACGGGACCGGGATTGTCCACACGGCCCCCGCGCACGGAGAAGAAGACTACGCGGTTTGTAAAGCGGCTGGGATCGAACTTGTCGACGCAACGGATGCCGAAGGCAAATTTACTTCGGCCGTGCCCGAGTACCAAGGTGTCCAGTTCAAAGACGCTGACAAGCTTGTCATCCGCGATTTAAAAGCGAAGGGGCTCGTGTTTCGGCACGACACGTTCACGCACAACTACCCGTTTTGCTGGCGCAGCGACACGCCCCTCATGAATAAAGCGATTTCTACTTGGTTCGTGAAATTAGACCCTCTCAAAGAAGGGCTGGTGGCTAGCAATAAAACCACCCACTGGGTGCCAGAGCATTTGCGCGATGGACGGTTCGGGAACTGGTTGGAAAACGCTCGGGATTGGAACATCAGCCGCAACCGGTTCTGGGGCACGCCCCTTCCGCTTTGGAGATCCGAAGACGGCGAAGAAACGGTCTGTGTTGGGTCGGTTGAAGAGCTCCATAAGCTCAGCGGGAAGAAGCCAGACGACCTGCACAAACACTTTGTCGATGAAATCACTTTCAAGTCGCCTCAAACGGGGAAGGTTCTAAAAAGGATCCCCGAAGTGTTTGACTGTTGGTTTGAGTCCGGCGCAATGCCTTACGCTCAAGCGCATTACCCGTTTGAAAATGCGGGCTCTTTTTCGAGCCGTTACCCGGCAGATTTTATCGCCGAAGGCATCGATCAAACGCGCGGGTGGTTTTACACGCTTTCGGTTTTGTCCCAAGCGCTTTTTGGAAAAGCCCCCTTCAAGCACGTGATTGTGAATGGCTTAGTGCTTGCCGAAGACGGCAAGAAGATGAGCAAGCGCTTAAAAAACTACCCCGAACCCACCCAGGTTTTTAACACTTACGGTGCAGATGCGCTGCGGGCTTATTTAATGAGCAGCCCGGCTTCCCATGCGGAAGACCTAAAGTTTTCTGAAAGCGGCGTGAAAGAGATTGTCCGATCAGTGCTTCTGCCGCTTTGGAACGCCCATAGCTTTTTTGTCACCTACGCCCACGCCGACGGCTGGACTCCCGATCGTTTCGATCCAAAGATGCTGGATTCTTTGGCGGTGGATTTGGATCGATGGATTCTCTCGAAGCTCCATTCGCTCATCCGTTCCTACGAAACAAAGATGGCTGCGTACCATTTATACGAAGTGATCCCGGAAGTTCTGAGCTTTATCGATAGTCTGACTAATTGGTACATTCGATTAAACAGAAAGCGATTTTGGTCGGATGAGAATGGATCCGACAAAGCCCAGGCCTACTCTACTTTGTATTATGTCCTGACCGAGTTCAATAAGTGCCTCGCGCCGATTTTGCCTTTCATCACGGAGTCGATTTTTCAAAACCAAAAAGCTTCGACTGAAAAAGCCGAAAGCGTGCATTTATCTGCATTTCCGGTCCAGCGACCGGAGTGGGTAGATCTGACCTTGGAAAAGCAAATGGTTTTAGTGGATACCGTCGTTTCCATGGGGAGAAACTGCCGGAACGTCCATAAACTCAAAAACCGCCTTCCGCTCCGAGAAGCGAAAGTCATCACTCGAGATCCCGACGATCGGCAGGTGATTGAGAGGTTTCGGGCGCTCATCGCGGCTGAACTGAACGTGAAGACGGTTACTTTTAGTTCAGATGAATCTAGCTGGGTCACTTTGACCGCGAAGGCAAATGCGAAAGTACTCGGGCCGAAGCTAGGCCCCAAAATGAAACTCGTTTTGCAAAAGATTAAAGAACTTCCCCCTGCCGAAGTCGGCAAGCTAGAACAAGAGGGAAAGCTCGTGGTGGAGGGGGAAACCATCCTTCTATCCGAAGTCTCTATTGAACGGCAGCCGAAGCAAGCGGGCGCTATGCAATCGGTGGGTAGCGTGACGATTTGGCTGGATGCGGTAGTGGATGAAGCGCTGCTCGCCGAGGGCCAGTCCCGGGAGTTTGTGAACCGCCTGCAGAAACTGCGCAAAGACAGCGGGTTCCAAGTAAGCGATCGAATCCGCGTCGCGTACTTTACGGCAGATTCGGGTTTGAGTGCGGCGCTTTTCCAATACAAAGACTACATTGCTTCGCAAGCGCTCGCCGAGGAGCTGGTGCTTACCCAAGATTCTGGCGATTGGAGCACGGAGCAGGAGATCGACGGCATTACGGTGAAAGTCCGGGTGGTGCGGAGTGGCCATTGACCCGTTGGAAATTCACCCCTTTGATAGACGGGATGAGCAGGCAGAGGCGTAGGTAGTTTGCGAGCGGGACATCTTTGGCTCGTCCCCCTGATTTACTGACGTGCCGCAAGTACGTGCCTTCTTTTTTTTGGATCACAAACCCTTGGTGGGAAATATTCATTTGAGTCCCCGGAATACGCCACCCGGGGCGCACCACATTGAGAAGGGTTGCGTGGGGAATGGCCTTGAGGAACGCCTCCGAAACGTCTGCGTCGTCGATTAAGTAACGCAGGCGCTGATCGATAAGGGCGTCGTGCACTTCTTTTTCCATGGTGTCCGACTGTGGCGATCTTTCCGCTGAACTTTTCAATTTTGCAGCAATCTCTTTCTCTTCGTTTTCTCTTCTTTGCTTTTCGCTCTGTGCGATCTCCTTTCGGTGGATCACCGAGGCGAGCGTGACGTAGGGTAAGGAAGGCGATTCATCCGGAAAGTTTCCGCCAAGTGCCCGCAGCTGTTTTAGTTTCCGGGCCCGCTCGTCCGGAGAAGCTTTCTCCAAACGCAAAGCGGTTTCAGGGAGTGCCGCGTACCAGCCCCTTTTGCTAATGGAAGCGGTGGCGCGGGCCACAACAAAATTTGCGCCGACGGATTCGGTGATGTCGGTAAGCCGTCCTGACGCCGTGTTGTTTTTGGTCCAGTCGACACAAGGGAAGTGGTTGCGTGTTTCGAACGCGACTTTGCCTTTTTCATACCGGAGCTCACGCAACGCTTCTTCAAAGTCTGTTGGACGGTTCGAGAGGGCTAGCGCCAAAACGGTTTCGACGTACGTCGTGCAGTCAAAAATATCAAACCGGCTTCGCGGGCCCTCGTCGAACTCGGCGCCCGGGCCCTCGCCCAAGGGGGCGTCGCCAAACGGCACACCCAGCAAAGAACGGCTGGCGGAGTCAATTCGCTCGGGAAGGGTTGAGCCTCGCACTTTCTTCCAGCGCGATGGCACTTCAGTCGAGGGTTCGCCCCAAACCGTGAGGGAAAGAACCAACGCGAAAAGTAGAAACGGCTTCACTTTAAAGGTTTCGGCAACCGGCTGCGAAATCTTGAGGGAAGTCAGGCGCTTAACTAGCCTGCGGCCTTCCTGTGAACGTGCGACGGTCCAATCCCAAGCAATTCCGGCACTTAAGGTGGGATCGAAATCGGGTGTTCAAGCTCTTGGCAAAATCAGCCGATCCTTAGCCTGGTAGGGTGTGGAATGGGGCTTGCAAATTTCCAAAGGTAATCATGGCGTTGTTGCTTAAAATCCTGGTCGCAGTGAGCTTTTCGCTAAATGCTGCCGATTCCAACACCGAGAAAGCCCAGCACCTTGCCCAGAAGCTGCGGGAAGAGCATTTGTCTACCAAGGCCGCTCCGCTTCCTTTGGAGGCGGTGCAAGACCCGTTTCCGGAAGCGCACGCCAAAGCCATGTTAAGCCGCCACGGCTTGAAGAAAACCCATTCGTCGGCCAGCTCGCCGCGGGTTTGGGAGCCGCCGCCGGACGTGACCGATTTCCAAAGATCGCTGGCCTCCGCTTCGGAAAGTCCCTGGCAGACGCCGAACCGTTTTGAGGCGCCAGCGTCGCGGAAGCTTTCCATCGTCGATATTTTCTTTATGGCGCTCCTCGGCTTATTCGCCGGCTTGGCGGTGGCGTATGTTTTATTTTCCAGGATTCCGCAGAAGTCGTTCCTGCAGCTGATGGTGCCTGGAAGTGGTGAACACTTTACGATCCGCCCGGGCTCCAAGGAGGGCGAGTTTATATTGGACATCATGGACGTTCGGGGTCGGCTCGTTCGAACGGCAGGGGTCTTACGTCCCGATAGCGTTGCCAGAGCCGCCGTGCTCCCACCTGAACTCGCGGCGCGGCTAGGGGCGAAAGGCGCTTTTGATCGTTTTGAATTTACTCGGGAAAGATCGTTCGTGCCCACCCAAAAAGAAGAAGGCTACCAAGTTTTTCCGTTCGTGACTTAAGCCAACCACACCAAACCCAGCGCAACTGCCGCGGGGACTGTCTGGATGAAAAAGATTTTGCGCGATACGGTGAGGCTCCCGAAAATTCCAGCAAGGCAAATGAACGCCAGGATGTAAGACACGAGCGCCACCTGGTAAGGTTCGCGAAGTAGCAACCCCACTAATAGGCCCACCGCTAAAAGGGCGTTGTAGGCACCCTGGTTTGCAGCAAGCGTCGCCGAGCTTTTAGCCTGCTCTAAAGACATGCGGAAAGTCGAAAGCCCTTTGGGTTTTGTCCATAAGAAGCATTCCAAGTAGAAAAAATAAAAGTGCAAGAGGACGACTAACAAAACCAAACCGTTTTTTAAAATGATCATCGGCGTTTTCCTTTTATCGAAATAGGCGCAGCGAGATGGATTGATTCCCAATGCCGTCGCGCAATCGGATTCAACCCGAAAGTACCACTGCGAAGCATGCATTCCGCAGGCTGCGCCAGCAAGCTATCTGTTTGGGGCCGATAGCTTTAATCCTGGGCCGCAGAAAGCGCGCTTAACGGACGGGTGACAGGCCACTGGGGTTTTTGGGTTCGTCATTAGGCCTGTTTCGGGCTATTCTCGCTCGCGGGTTTTCAAGAACTTGGGAACATGCTAGTTCTTCCAACCCGACACGTGGGGCCCATAGCTCAATCGGATAGAGCACCAGATTTCTAATCTGGGGGTTGTTGGTTCAATCCCAACTGGGCCCATTTTCCCCGCTTTTGGCCTCACTCTTCGTCGCGGGGGCACAAAAGGGCACCCCCCAACCCGGCCGAACCGGAACCGACACAACCGAGGGGCTGGGGGGTGATACCAAAAAAAGGGGAAAAAGGGTGGGGGTGAGTGGGGGGTTT
>JANPJT010000134.1:0-1588 GCA_031425635.1 Pseudomonadota bacterium | reverse complement strand
GGCGGTGGATCTTTTGCAGGAACAGATTCGCGCGGAGAGCGAGCGGCGCGCGCAGTTCTACGCGGAGATGACGCCGGAGCAGAAGGTCGAGTTCATCGATGGCGAAGTGGTGCTCCATTCGCCTGCGAAGAACAAACATCTGGATGTGACCAAGCGCGTCGCCGTGTTGCTGAACGCGCACGTCGAAGTCCGCCGGCTCGGTGAAGTGAAGATCGAAAAGTGCCTCTGCACGTTCCCGCGCAACGATTACGAGCCAGACGTGGTCTTTTTCAGTCGCGCCAAGGCGGACCGACTGCAACCGGACACGATGCGGTTTCCAGTGCCCGATCTCATCGTCGAGGTGCTCTCCGAGTCCACCCGGGAGCGCGATCGCGGCGTGAAGTTTGAGGACTACCAGGCCCACGGCGTCGGCGAGTATTGGATCGTGGATGCCGACAGCGCGGCGGTGGAGCAGTATCTCCTGCGCGACGGGGCTTACGAATTGGCCCTCAAGTCCACTTCGGGCGAACTGCGCAGCGAAGTGGTGGCCGGCTTCGTCGTTCCGGTACGCGCGTTTTTCTATGCGGAGGAGAATCTCGCTGCTCTGCGAGCGATGCTTGGCACGTAGCCGGAAGGCCGCCCGCCGCGCTGTAGACACTGGGGCGAGAAGTTCACAATCATTGCGGTCCGTCGCCGGTTTCCGCTACACAGTCCGCCGTCCCCAACCCCTCGAAATACTCCTCCCTCCATGAAAACTCTGCGCATCTTCACCATCGTCGCTGCGTTCGCTGCGCAAACCGTCTTTGCCGGTCCGGGCCTCGGATTTCAAGCTGGCGATAGCGTGAAGAGCGTGCTCGAACGCCAGGCAGGGCAGCAGGTCGAGTTGCGCATGAAATCCGGCGAGAAGATCGCGGGCAAAGTGGAGAAGGTCGGCGAGAATGCAGTGCATCTCAGCGCGCTCGCCGGGCAGGAATTCTTTGAAGCGCTCGTGCTTCTCAACGAGGTGAGCGCCGTCGTCGTCCGCGCTGCCAAGTAGCCACTCCCCACCTCCCCACTCATGAAACATCTCCTCACCACACTCCTCGTCAGCCTCTTCGCCGCCGCGTCACTCTTGGCTGCGGACATGAAGGCGCTGGATGCCAAAGTCGATGCAGCGCTGGCTGCCTACAATGCCGGCGACGCGAAGAAGTTTTACGCGGACTTTTCCAAGTCCATGGAGGGCATCACCACGCCGCAGGTCTTCGAGATGCTCTACGCGCAGGGCTCAAAGAAGCAGTTTGGGAACTATGTGTCGCGTCAGCTCATCAAGGGCGAGTCCGTGACCGATGGCGACACGCTGCTGCTCGTCTATGCGACGAAGTGCGAGAAGAACGAGAAGGTAAAGCTTTCCATCAACGTGCAGAAAGAAGGCGCCGAGTATCGCTTCGTGCAGGTGCAGTTTGCGCCGATGTAAGCGGCGCTGAGCGGGCGACCGGCGTTCTAGCCGGGGAGGGGGAAGCGCGCGGTGAGCGCACGCACTTTCTCCCGGATGGCGCTGAGGGCGGAGGCGTCCTCGCGTTTCGTGAGCGCCTCGTGAATGTGGTCGGCGATTTCGAGCATCTGCTCTTCC
>JANPJT010000133.1:0-3963 GCA_031425635.1 Pseudomonadota bacterium | reverse complement strand
CGGACAGACGGCCGGGGGGTCTAACTTCAATGACGTCCAGAATTACGAGATTTCCCTTCAGTCTTTTGGCACCCCGAACGAGTACAAGATCCGGCTCTCTTCTACCCCGCCGCTTTTGGAAGGGGAGATCATCTCGCTTTTGGTCCTGGGGGTCACAAAGCGTGGCCAGCAAAGTGGGAACCTTCTTGATCTCGGTAGCGCTCTGGTCGGACAAATCCCCATCCAGTCGAAACTGAAAAAAGACCTCGGGGTAAATATTAAGATCAACAGCCAGTCGGCGGCGAGTTTGCAGCAAGGCAGCAATCTCAGTCCTGGGACTGCGAATACGGACATCACCGCTCCTACTGTGCAGATCCAAAAAACGATCACGGATAAAACCAAGCTTTCGTTTTCCAATAGTTTGGAAACGGTTCCGGTGAGGGAACTACGGCTCGAACAAATGCTCGATGAGAATGTCACTCTCAACGCAACCACGATGGAGCGCACGCGGGGCGCGCAGACTCAACCTACCCAGGCCTATGGGCTGGACTTTCGCTATCGGTTTCAATTTGAATAACTTCAAAACCATTTATTTCTGCCTTTTTCTCGCCGTGGCCGCGTCGGGCGCCATACCCCCCGATTCCAGGCCTGTGTCTGAAATTGTGTCCGAAGAGATGGAGGCGGAGGACGTTACTGCGCTGGCACAAGCCCTGGGGATAAAGGTGGGCTCTCCTTTAGCGTATTCCGAAGTGGACCGCTTGCTGCAAGAAGCAGGAGACTCGGGGAAATGGACGCGGGTCTTTGTCCATTCGATTTCGGAAGGGGGAAAGCTCAAAATTTTATTGAAAGGGATTCGCGTTCGCCGCTTGAGAAATTTGGAGTACTCAGGCGTTGACGATTCTGTCCTCGAAGAAGTTCGTCGGAAATTTCGAACCGACGAGGAAAGGAGCACAGACTCGCAAAGTTTCTTGCCTCTGCGGCAATGGCTTCGCGAGGCTTACGAAGAGCGAGGTTACTATTTCGCATCCGTACAGCTTCGCGTGAGGAGCGTGAATCCGGAGGAAGCCGATGTGGAAGTTCTCGTTTCGGCGGGTAAGCCCACTCGAGTGGGACGCCTTTTGGTATTAGGTGGGCCCGAGGTCGAGGGAGAGGCTTTGCGCGAGCAAATCCCCCTTCAAAAAGGCGAAATTTTTTCTAAAAGTCGGCTTTCCGAGGGAACCGATCGCGTGAATGCCTATTTGCGCGCCAACCAGTACCCTACCTCCCGCGTCGTGGACACCGACGTGCGCTTTCTTTCGGAATCCAATACGGTCGATATTACCGTTCGGATCAAAATGGGCGAGCGCTTTCAATTCCGATTTATCGGCAATACAGTTTTTGACGATGTCGCGCTCAAAGCCCTTGTCACGGATGAAGTCCTTTCCCAGTCCGATCCGGGTTCCCGTGTCGTCCAGTTGGTTGAGAAAAAATACCGGAGCGTGGGGTACCCTGATTGCACCATCCAGCTCAACAAAACCAGCGAAGAACAAGGGAAGCTCACCGCAATCGAATTGGCTATTACGGAAGGTGAGCGAGTTCTCATCCAAAGCGTTCGGTTTTCAAACAATCGTGAGGTGAACGGGATCGACCTGGAAGCGCTTTTTTATGAAAGTGCGCCGGCAGTCTTGGAGCGGCGATTGTATTGGGCCGATGGTGTGCTAGAGGCAACAGCCGCCATGCAGGCCCGGCTTTTTGCGCAAGGGTATTTAAATGCCCGAGTCGGGGACCCTAAAGCCACTTTCAGTTCCGATCGCCGGAGAGTGGATCTTTTTATCGATGCGGATTTAGGCACTCAAACTCGCCTCGGAAAAATCGAGTTCGTGGGGAACGGCAGTTTCCCGTCAGAAAAACTTTTGGAGGCTTCGGGTCTCCGCACAGGCACTCCCTACAACAAGGAGGCCGTAGCGCAAGCTAGCCGCGACCTTTTCGCTTTCTACTCAAACGCGGGCTACCCGCTCATGAAGTTCATTGAGCCTGCGGAATCTACGGTTCAAGTGTCCATCGACAGCCAATGGGCCTCAATCCGTTTTGCAATCGACGAAGGGGAACGTTTCAAGATTGGCACCATCCAGATCGAGGGACTGCGGAAAACCCGTGGGCAAGTCGTCCTTCAAGAGCTTGGGTTTGAAACAGGAAGCCCCTACGAAGGAAGAAAAGTGAAGCAAGCCGAGGAAACCGTGAGTTTGCTCGGGCTTTTCTCGCGAGTCGAGATTGTGGAAACACCCGCTCAATCGCCGGGCACCATGAATATTCGAGTGCTCGTACAAGAGACGCGGCCGGGAGTGGGGGAAATTGGTTTTGGGGGAGTCTACGAGGAACCGCGCTTGCGTTTGCGGCCCTTCCTGGGAGTGGCTTACCGGAACGTGTCGGGAATGAACCAGACGGCAAGCGTCCGGGGCGATTTAGGTTTACCCATTAGCCGAGCGGGGTCGGAGCTGCAGATCCCGTTTGTCGAGTATTCCACTGTCCTCGGGTACCGCTACCCATACGCTTTCAATTTGCCTATGACGCTGGCCACCCAGCTTGCCTTTGACCGTGTCGAAGTACGCCCGGCTGAACAAACGATTTTGACTCGGGCTCGGATTGAAGCCCGTTTAGAAAAAAAATTCAGCAGCAAGCTCACTGCGATTTACCGACTCATTCGAGTGGAGAGAACGACCACCGAAAGCTTTAGGCCTGCTGCAGGCAGCGACTCGACTCCCTTTACAGAAAGTATTGGATCGACGGGGCCAGGAATTATTTTGGATTTAAGAGATGATATTTTTAACCCGCGCCGCGGTAGCTTCCATTCGCTCGACCTCGAACTTGCGAGCCCTTTGTTATTCTCGCAGTCCAACATCGCTTTTTTCTTAGCGTTGTTCCGAAATTCTTTTTACGTTCCGGTGGGAAAGTCTTTAAGCCTTGTGGTTTTTACGGGGCTTGGGTTTGCCCAGTCGCTTCAAGCAGGCACCCCCATTGCCCGTGCGCGTCTGGTGAACGAACTCTCCCTCGGTGGCCAAGGCTCTATTCGGGGCATCGCTCCCCGAGCGCTGACAGCGTCGGATCCTTCTTCTACGAGCAGCATTGCTTTCTACAACGCTCGCGCAGAGGCCAACCTCACTCTGTTTGCGGACTTTGGAGTCGCCGTCTTTTTTGATACCGGGCAAATCTTCCCGGGTTTTATCCCCACCACAAGGTCCGATGGAGTCGGTTTGGGACTCCGCTACAAAACGCCCGTAGGCCCCGTCGTCATCGACTTCGCTCAAGGCCTAGGCCCGCTAGCCCAAAACGTGAAATTTTACTTTACGGTGGGAACTCTTTAAAAAAGCCGCCGGGCCCGCTCTAAACCCAGTGCACTCGCCGGTGGTGGCTACCACAAAGCAAAAGCAAATTCTCGAAGGTCGACTCCCCACCGTTCTCAAAGTGCACAATATGGTGAAACTGCAAAAACTTTCGGCTCTCGCATCTCGTGCCACCAGGCAAAAGGTGCCGGCACTGTCCATTGTCTCGGTTCTGCACTTGGTGCTTCACCAAAGCAGGGATACTCCGGTTTACCTGCCTTGAGGGAGGTGCCTCAGTTTTCTTAGCTCCAAGGCTCGCAGCATCCCTCTTGTTTTTACGAACCACCGCCCGTTTCGCTTTCTCCAGAGGATCGTTGGATTGAAGGTACTTATCCACCATGGCCTCAATCGCCGTGCCTAGAGTGGCGTTCCCGCCGAGTAGTTGAAGTACCCTTTCAATCTTCTTTTCTACTTCAAAAGAAACTACACACCGGATCTCTACCTGACTCTCACTCAAAGGCCGAACCCGCTCCCGAATAGTTTTTTCGGGGTTTCTTTGCGCCACTTCTCGCTCCACCTGCCTTTGGGGCAAAGTAGAGGCTTTCTCTATCCAGTCGCTGGCATTGGCTTTTGGATCCCCGAGCACCGGCAAAATGCGCTTCGCTTTAGATACCGTGAGCCTACC
>JANPJT010000132.1:0-9562 GCA_031425635.1 Pseudomonadota bacterium | reverse complement strand
CCCACCCCCCCCCGAAGGCACGCCCCTAACCGCCTCCCCCGCCCGGGGCGCTTCGGCCGTCTGTAGTGGGCCGTCATCGCAGCCACAAAACCGACATAGAGAAAAACACACTTTCTGCGATGCGAGCGGCACGCGGCTGGTAAACAGCACTCAGAATCGGCGTGCCACCAACAGACGGCCGAAGCCCCCCATCCCAAAAATCCCGTTCGTACGGGCACGAACGGGGGCTCTCCTAGAAAGGCCTTACTTGACCACCCACGTTATGGGGAAGGAACCCACCCTTCACCTTTTCCCCGGTTTTGCCGATACGAGACAAAGAGGTTACGTGTGTTTAACCGTATATTTTTCAATTACTTAGCGATATCTGGCTTATTGGTAACCGCGGCTTTGCGGGGGGAAACCTTGAACCCCACCTTCCCTGCCGGTTCAGAAATCGCGGTCGTTTTGTCAAAGGACCGGTTTTTCCCGTCCGAGATCCGGCTTCGTGCGGGGATGCCAACGACGCTCGTCTTCTCCACCGTCAACCGGAAGCCGGCGGCGCTTGTGATTGAGCCCGTCCCTGAAAGCTTCGCTCAGCCGGGAGAAGCCCCGAAAGCCGAAATCACCCGCGAGTTGGGAAACGATAGAGTCACAGCCATTTCGTTCGAGCCTCAAAAAGGGAGCTACCGCTTCCACGACGCTTTAGGCGGCGGCCGCGGCGTTCTTATTGTGGAGTAGATACCCATGTCCGTTTTCGAAAGTTCGATCCAGGTATTTTTAAAGCCCGTGCTGCCGTTTCTTCTCGACGACTCCGTGAGCGAAATCATGATCAATGGGCCAGATTCTATATTCATTGAGCGCGCTGGATTCGTCACCAAAACCGAAGCCCGATTCGAAGACGCCAATGCGCTCATGGCGGCCGTCAGAAACATCGCCCAATTCGTCGGGCGCCCCATCGACGAAGAACGGCCGTTCCTCGATGCCCGACTGCCCGATGGTTCCCGAATCCACGCCGTCATTCCGCCGATTGCGCGGAACGGGACAACGGTTGCTATCCGAAAATTTTCTAAAACGAAAATGCAGCTCAAGGACTTAATCGAAAAGAAAGCCATCACCCCCGAAGCCGCTCGGTTTCTTGACGTCTGCTTATACTTGAAAAAGAACATCATCGTTTCGGGAGGGACAGGATCGGGTAAGACAACGATTCTGGGTATTCTTGCAAGCAGGTGCATGCCCGATCAGCGTATTGTTGTCTTAGAGGATTCCGCCGAGCTTAAAGTGAACAACCAGCACGTTGTTTTTTTTGAGGCTCGACCGGCAGATGAATTCGGAAAAGGGCTAGTGACCCTACGAGATCTCGTGAAGTCATCCTTGCGACTTCGCCCGGACCGAGTCATCGTCGGTGAAGTCCGCGGGGGCGAAGCGCTGGATTTGATTAGCTCGATGAATACCGGCCACTCGGGCTCCATGGGCACAGTCCACTCCAACAACCCGCGAGAATCCCTTACGCGGCTAGAAACCCTTTGCATGATGACTGAGGCCGAGGTCCCCGTGCAGGCGATTCGAGCCCAAGTTGCCTCAGCAGTGAACCTGGTGATTCAACTTTCTCGAATTGCCGACGGATCGCGCAAAGTCACCCATATCTCTGAAGGGATTGGGATGGATCTTCAAGGGAACTACCAAGTAAACGATCTTTTCCTGTTTGAGCAAACTGGAAGAGCAGCGGACGGAAAAATCATTGGTACATTGAATCCCACAGGAAACCTTCCTTCGTTTATGAAGGAAATTGAAGTCAACCACCTTCCCTTTCCGAAGGAGCTTTTCCAAAAGCGTTAGGGAGGCTTCTAAACGTTTCGTCTTTTTCCTGCATAATGTCGCGGTAGTAAGAAAGCAAAGCGCGGGTCCGGTCGAAGTCAGCGCCCGGCACCAGCGACACTGTGGTTTTATCGCCTACTTTCTCAAGCGATAGCACGCCTTGGTTCTCCAAAAAAAGTAGCCCGTTGCTGTAGTTCAGCATCGAAATGCTTTCTGGGAAAAAAAGCTCCCCCTGTTGCCACCTTACTTCCGCAAAGCGAAATACTTTACCGAGCAGCGCCTTCTTATCCAGAGGGAGCTCGGCCGACAGACTCAAAAACTCCCCCAACGTCCAGTAGCTTTCAACCAGCTCTCCAGGGATTCGCGCAAGAACACTGACATCGGTTGCCACCGGAAATTTTGTCTTCAAGTGCTTGGCCCAAACCAAAGGGTCTAGCTGGCCGCCATCGCCAAAAAGGTAGGTAGAAGCTACTTCCAACTCATTCGTGAACTCTGCTCGTGGGTTGAAGAAAAACTCGAACTTAAGCAAATCTCTCAGCTCGAAAGCAGCTTCTTTGAAGTGGGTTTCGAAATCTTCCGGCCGCTTCGTCAAATGCCATGCGCGGTAATAAGCCAGCAGCGCAATACTAGGCAGAATGAAGCAGTGGATCCCATTGTTTTTATAAAAACTGAGCAGCGATCGCTTCCGGGTTTCACAAGCATAGGCTTTCGGCGAGCCTTCCCCATCAAAAATAACTCCGCTTTTCTTGAGCCGCTTGATTGTTTTTTCCACCGATCGTTCAATTTCGACGTCTGAAGTAACACTCAGCTCGCGATTGATTCGCCTCACATAGCTCGCCAGCGAAAGACTGAGCCTCAGGACTTCGCTTTCCGTCACTAGAGCATTTCGATGGCAAAGCAAAACGGTGGAAACCAAAGACTTGGGAGTGATGGGAGTAATGTCGCAGATAACTTTACAAATCTGGAATGCTGTTTTTTGCAAGCGTAGCCTTGGCTCCACGTCAGGCATGGAAGCGCTTGCTTTCGCATAGATCGGTGACCCGACTCGAACGTACACTTTTCCGAAACGCCTCCGAAACAACTTACGAGATTTAAAAAGTTCCCAGGCACTTTCTTTGACTTTGTCACCGCCACCCAGCTCGCGAGTATAGGAACCTTGCTCGGGGACTTCGTCATAACAGATGGAGACTGGAACGAGCGCCACATCCTCACAAACGTGGCTTTCGTGGGCTTCCAAAACCATTTTCAAGATACCGTACGCGGGCGCCAACATTTTGCCCGATCGACTTCGAGTGCCTTCAATAAAAAACTTGAGGTTATACCGGTTCTTCAAAAGCGTTTGAATGTACTTTCCGAGCAACGCCTGGTAGAGCGGGTCGCCTCGGAAGGTTCTGCGGATAAAAAAAGCCCCCGCCATTCTCAAATAACGGCCTACAGGCCAGAACGAGAGGTTGATCCCTGCCGCAATATGGGGAGTTACCATGTCGTGGCTGAAAAGCAGGTACGGGATCACGAGGTAGTCTAAATGGCTCCGGTGGCACGGGACAAAAGCCACGGGCTTATGCCGCATGATTTCTCGAACATTTTGCCATTCTTCGTCCCGCGCATCTAGGCCATCGAAGACTTTCGAAAAAAGCCACGTCAGGAAAACAAACAAAACTTCAATGAGTCGGATGCGGTAATTTGAAACAATTTCGGTCAAGTTTTGGTACGCAACCGACATGAGCTTTTTGCGATCTACCCCTTGCTCGATGGAGAGCTTTGAAATTAATGCCTGAATTTCGGCGTCTCGAAGCACGGTTTCTTTTATCAGGCTGGGCGAATGGTACCTCGGCCCCAAAAGGACCCGCACCTCCTGCTGAACCCAAACGAGTACCTTCCGCCGTGCGCTTTTGGCTGCTCGCATCGCCTCGTTTTCGTCGTAACCCTCAAGCTTCTCAAGGTGCTCTTTTGCAATCAGCGGCAAAAACCCTAGGGCGCGAACGCTGGAGTCGTTTCTGCGTCGCAGCAAGTACCAAAGTTTCCCAAGGGTGTTTGGCTTGGAACTCAACCCGAGGAGATACTCACTTAAATGTCGGCCTCCGCCTCTAGCATGCCTCCGCCACAGGATGAAGACTGGCACTAAGTAGTAGCCTCCCAGGGTGCCCGCACTTTGGGCGTTGGCGTAGACGGTGGAAAGCAACGCCTCGGTCGGCGTAGGAAGATTCAATTTTTTTCGCTCTCTGCCAGAGAAGCAAATCAAACGCGGGTACTTCTGCTCAGAGCAAATGGCGTCCGCGTAGCTCATACGGCGAAAAAGCACGCGCGCTAGGATCAGCGGGTTTGAAAAGAAAAGGATCCGCTTCCGGTTCGCGATGCCCACCGCACCCAGGCCTTGGCTGCGGCACCAGCTGGACAAAATGAACCAGTCCACCAGGCCGCCGTCGACCATAGCAAAAATCACTTTCCCTTCGAGGATTCGCGATTTTAAGGGTTCAACGGGCAAATCGAACTCGAACCGGACGAACACCGATTCCGCGATCCACTGCCACAACCGGTCAATCCAAAAGTATATTTTGCCCAAGGTAGGGTGAAATCTATGTTTTCAAGGTGGTATTGGCAAACGAGAAAACCCCGCCGGTGCGGAACTAAGGGGACACTGAAGCCGCGCTTCTGGCGGCGCTAGACAGTTCTTCTTGGCTGATTTTAACGTGCATACCTTGGCCAGGAAATTGGCTGCGCATCAAGTTCTCTAGGTAGGTGAGCATTTCTGCCCCAGACAGTGAATGGCCGGCTTGACGAGCTCGGTTACGCTTGGCCCACGCTTCACGGTCGACCGTTACGTTGGTTTTGACGAGGTTCCATTCGTTTCCGACAAGCCAATACTCAAAAGTGATGTTTTTAAGCCTGTCAAAGCTGAGCGAAACTTCTCCCTGGTAGCTTCCCACCACTCGAAAACGGTCCGAGCCGTCTCTCCGTATCGAGGCGCTAGGCCGCTTTGCGAGCTTTAGCTGCGGGAATTCCGCCTTGAGGTGGCTCACCAAATTCTCAACAAAAAAATAGCTAACGCGGTCGAAAATATCGACCATCCTTTTTTCCGGGGATAGCAAGTAGTAGCCGAAAGGGTGCTGGAACTTGGGAAAATTTGTTTCAAGCAACCGAATGGTTTCGACTGCCTTGGGAAAATCTGCCCCAGAGAGGAGCGCGATTTCAACGGCTTTGGACAAAAGCTTTGGCTTAGCTCCCGGATCGCCCGCTTGTTCGTAGGCTTTCATCTCTGCCTGGTACGCTTCAGTGTAGGCCTTTTGTTCGACATAAACCTGCGCCGCATCATCGTGGCGACCGGCCATGGAGTACAAAGCGCCAAGGTCATTCAACATTCTTCGCTTTTTATAGGCATCCTCAAGAGTGGCAATCGACTTTCTAGCCACTTCGTCTTTGGGGTCTTCTTTTATCAAGTCTTTGAATTCGGCGGGAATAACCGCAGGGTTACGAAGGAACTCTCCGTCGGCTTTCTGCCACCTTAGGTAGCGCGAGGCGCTCCCGCTTTTGCTAACCTCCGCACGATCTAAAACAAGCGTCTTTTCTTCAGAACCTAAGTACCAGAAAACGCCCAAGCCCAGGGCAAGCAAAAGCATTCCCCCGGCAGCGACGGCAGGACGAGGGCCACGCCTGCGAAAGAAAACGGCTTCTTTCTCTGAAAAGACGGGGCGTAACATTTCGGTCGTGTTGGCAAGCGGAGCGGCGGTCGACAGCATAGCTGCCTTCCCCAAATCGCCTCGGTTCTTTCGAAATGAACCTTGGAAATACGCGATGGTATCGACTCTCTGCCATTCGCCGAGTCCCTCGTACCAAATTAAAGCGTCAGGCTTAATTTGGTCTGACGAAATCTTCTCTTTAATCTCGTTTTCGGAATGAGGGCCTGTTTGCTGCCCTCCCACACCCAAATAGAACTTTTTCTCGGCTGACATAGGAAAATTATAGCAGCAGCGACTGCGGTTTCGGGAGATATCACTCCACTAAAGGGCTTGCGCGTTGCGGCAAGTTATTCTCAGGCAGGTTTCGAAAGTGCGCGTCCAAACACACGGTCCCGAGCGGCTTCAAGCTGCTTTCGGCGGTACTCTTCGTGATTACTTTTTCCGAAAATGCTGTCCGCGTAGGCTTTTACATCCATGATTTGGATTTCATAGGGAAAGAAGACGTATTGAAACGGGGGCACCCCTTCGGGGAATACTTCACGAAGGATTTGCTCTCCACCATGAAGGCTCTCTAGAGGGCCTTTCAGTTTTGAATACAAAAGCCCTACGGGGCTTGGGATCTTTACAAGCTCGCGGCAAGTAAACTGGATCGCTCGGTAGTATTCGCTGGTGTGAGGGTTCAGAAGGCTCCTCCCCAAACGACTGAAGCCGATTCGGCTCTCTAAACGCCGTATCATCTTATCAATGTAAGGTGCCGATTCGCCGCTTTTACGAATATGGGAGTCAATCCGATCAATTTCAAATTGCAGCCTGCTCAAGTCGACTAGGCGGTTCCGAGAGCGACCAGGCCGTATGTTGGGAACGCTGATAATGTTCTTCGAAAGCAGCAACCGGACCGCTCGAATGGCGTCGTACTTTGTTTGGGTAACGAGGCGGAATCCGATTCGATCATAAATTTCTTCGACAAGGTTATTCGATTTATGCAAAAGCTTGATGATTTCGCGCTCTCGATCTTTTCGGTCTTTCTTCTTAAAGAAAACGAGCTTGATACCGTTTCCTGGGTCTCCAAGGTAAGTCGCCCCGCTCTCCGTGGAAAGGTGGGCATCGAGTCGCCCTAAAATTTGGTTTTGCACTTGGTCAAAGTACTGGAGCCTCGGATCGTGAGCCACGTGGATCAAGATGTGCATTACCCGAAGAATCGCGCAACAGTAGCGCTGATCCGGACTGGCAGACCGATCCGAAGCCAGGATGAGCAGCCTTCGAATATCGCTGACCGCTTTGCGGCTTCTTAAATGCTCTGGAATCCTGGGATACTCTTGGTCTACGAGCGATTTCTCGATGAAGGAAATGGCATCCTCGTAAAAACCCCAAAGAAGCTCTTTATCCGCATTTTCGTTGGTGTCGTAGCCGTACGCTTTGATAAAACTCGTGGCTTCTTCCATCGTTCGAAGCTCAAGGCGTGGAACATCCAGAATGGAGGTTCCCTCCAAAACCAGCTTGAAAATGGGCCAAGGAAAGGCGAACTTGCTGTCAGTGCCGGTTACATTCACTGTGCCAGACCATAGCACAAGTCGTTTGTGGCGGTAAGTTCTGGAGAGGTGGCAGAGCGGTTGAACGCGGCGGTTTTGAAAACCGTTATACTCGCAAGGGTATCGGGGGTTCGAATCCCCCCCTCTCCGATTGACCAACAAGTTTGCTTAAAATGCCCACGGCAATCCCTTAAGGCTTAACCCTCAAAATTAACCTAACCTACCGGGGACATCCAGGAACAGACCGACCATGGTCAAAAAAAATAGTTCCAGAACCCATTGTACCGTACCCACGTAACAGCCTCATTGCAGTACACTATAGTATAGTGTACTATAATGGGTGTGGGTCAATTTCGTTTCGTATTGTGGCTTCATTACTGGTACGTGCAGGCGGAAGTTTTTGAATTCGAATGGAATAATGCCAACTCTACTAAGAGTGAAAGAAAACATGGAGTAAATATCCCGGAAGTGGAATCCGTCTTTGAACTCAAACTGGGGGTTCCCATTGGACGTCAAATTTCGCCGGCTACCGTTGAAGAACGACTCTGTATTATTGGCCCCTCCACCGATGGACGGATGATTTCGGTAGTCTTTACTTTACGAGGCGGAAAGGTCCGACCTATTAGCTGCCGACCCGCTAACAAGAAGGAGAAAAACGCATATGAAACGATCCGCAAAGCGACTCAAGCAGTACGATAAAATTGATTTTGATGCTAAAGATATTATTGCAGGGATGACCAGACTAAAAGGCAGTCGGCGAAAGCCAACCAGTATTGCGTTGGAAGTCGAGCTGGTAGAAGAGTTACAGCAAATCTCTCGCGAGAGAGGCATCCCTTATCAAGTTTTGATGCGCCTTTTAATTGCAGACGGAGTCCGCCGTATCAAGGCCGCATGAGATAGTGACTCGCGAATCTGCCCCCCTCGCTCCGCTATCCCAATCGCGTGTTCGCAGGACTTTCTCCGATCCCTAACCTCAAACTAAACAATCCGGCCCACCTCACCACCCTAAACCAGCCTTATTTCACGCTCCGTAATGAGTAGCGCCTTTTGCCCCAGCAGCTTCGCCATTCGAACCTTCGCCTTCGAAAAAAACTTCCTCGCCTCTTTCTGATCGCTTGCGATGACCCGTAAAACTACGATCTCATCGCGAAAAACATATTTTCTAAACTTCCAAAGCCCCCGATTACGGTGCTTGAAATCGGTTAGGCCGCCGAACTCCCGCAACAATTCCTCCCTTAGGTGGTTCAACACGCGGCGAGGAATTTTTTTTGCATTGTTGTAAGCAACGGGAAGAAAGATGTCGTACTCAGATGCCGCAATCCCTTTTTTACCGGTCTTTCGTATCACAGCGCGATTCAGTGCAATGCGCATACCAGATTCAAAAACATCGGCGTTGTATCGGACCGGACTGCAAGATCCTCAGCCCAAATCTGGACCAGGCATTCGGACGGAGCGGCCTTTCAAACTAGGGCTGTGGGGCGCTAGGCTTTGGCGGCGGCTCGCTCCGAGCATCCCGAAAAGGGAGCGCTTCCGGATCCACAACCGGCAGCGCTTCGGGCTGCTCTCCCATTTCCGGCGCGCCAACTTCGAGCGGCAGGGCTTCCATTTCCAGGCCTTCCAGCGACATCATTTCCAACGCAGGTGAAAAGGGATCCAACAAAGAATTTTCGCCCTCCACTTCCGGCCCTTCCGGGGTCTCGGCGTCGGCAGCTTTTGGCGCTTCACGAATCACTTCTTTCACGCGGATGGGGGTCATGGGAGCCTGTGCGACGGTAAACGCCAGGTCTTGGATAATTTCTTCGACATCTTCCGCTGGCGTTTCGCCGGGTTTTCGTGGCGCGCCGTAAATACCCCTTTTTTCCCAACGCATCAGCCGGAGCCGCGCATTCGCGTCGCTCTGCCGAGCGTAGTCAATGAGCGAGGTCCACACTTTACGGTAGAGCCTTTCGTCATAGGAGATCGCGAGCTCCGGCTTTTGAGCCACTTCGGCGTCGAGCTCGGCGCCCAAATCTTGCCGAGCCAACCCTAAGCTCGGCATAAAAACAGTGAGCAGATCCGGGTTGAGATCTTCCGTATGAGCTACCGACGAGTTCGAAGGCCCTGGCTCCGAGAATGGCCAAAGAACGCCGGCCTTACCCAATGCAGGGTGCTCTTGCCACGCCTGGAAAAAAGCCCCGTATTGCAAACGCTCGCCCGCGAAGTCCCTCGAATCAGGCGCGCTCATCCCTCGTTCAGAAAGCATCCTTGCTGTGTTGATGGACACGCTGTGGCTCTCCGCCCGCAATGCCTCCGCTCTACGCGATATATAATCTAAAGTCGGTATCCCCAGGATCACGACTACTCCAAGATTGGGAATGAAAGATCTCATTTTCCAGAATTTCAAACTGGGGCGCAGGTTTTTTGTCGATGCGAGTTTTGCTTCCGCCTCGGCACGGAAAGCTGCGGCATTGGCTTCTAGATTATTGACGGTGCTACGGATGAAAGAATGCTCCGCAGTTTTCACGCTCTCGGCAAGTTTAGAAACAGTCGACAGGCCTCGGAGTTCCCGCTTCACTTGCGAAG